>NZ_SDLF01000027.1:0-38941 GCF_013096935.1 Brevibacillus sp. MCWH
ATTTCGTGAATCATGTAAAACTCCCCATTCTTTATCATGATTCCTCTCTCCTCCAAGGAGAGAGTTTGCGATGAAAGTGGGGAATTTTCAACCGATTATATTGGGGATTTTAACGTTGATCTTCACAAAACCAGAAGTGGGTCACCGATGTTACCCAGTTTCGTGTAGGAGATCAACGTATCTTCTTATCAGCGATTAAAGACTTGTTTCACAACGAAATCGTGGCGCACCATGTGAGCTTACACAATGACAATGCCCTTGTCCTGGAGACGTTTCGGAAAGCATTTGAAAAGCATAAGGACGTGACTGGACTGATCGTACACAGCGATCAAGGCTCCCAGTACACGTCCCACGCATACCACGACATGCTGCAAAAGGTTGACGCCCGAATCAGCATGTCGCGAAGGGGCAATTGTTTAGACAATTCCCCTATGGAGAGTTTCTTCTCGCACTTAAAGGCAGAAGCTCTCTATCCTTATGATATTCGAAGTCTGGATGAAGCGCAAAGACGAATTGAGGAGTACATTCGTTTTTACAATGAAGAGCGTTTGCAAATCAAATTAAATAAGCTGACGCCAGTCGAGTACAGGCGTCAGCATGCGGCCTAACGGCCGGGGGTTTTTTAAGTGTCTACAAAATGGGGTCTTGACCAAGATACCGAAAGGCTTTTTGTTCATCTTGCTGCGCATTATCCGAGATGCTTTTTGTTCATCTTGCTGCGCATTATCCGAGATGCTTTTTGTACATCCACAGCACGCCGCTCTTCATCACGCGGGGCATTTGGCCGACCAGGGAGACTTTGCCCATCACGCCAAAGCCTTCCTTTTTGCCCAGCGAGCCGAGAAATCCCTTGTGCTTGATGTCCGGCAGGGAAGCGGGATATTCTTCGCCCTTGATGTCCTTTTTCAGCATCATGGCGATTTGTTCACCCTGCAGTTCCGCCGATTGGGCACTCGGGGCGATGGGCAGGCTGGCACAGTCGCCCACCACGTACACGTTGGGATATTCGGGGATTTGGTGATACTGGTTCAGCTTGGCACGGCCGATGTTGTCCTTCTCGATCGGCAGAGCGCGCACGATGCGGCTGGCCTGGATTCCGGCCGTCCAGACGGTGACGTCGGTTTCCACCGGCTCGTTGTGGTTGTAGACCACCCCCGGCTCGACGCGGGTCACGCTGGCCATGGAGACCAACTGCACATCGTGTTCAATAAACCACTGGGAGGCGTACTGCTGCAGTTTTTTCGGGAACGGGCTGAGAATGCTCGGACCGCGGTCCACAATGCGAATGTTCAGGTCCGGGCGGCTTTCCCGCAGTTCGGAGGCCAGCTCTACGCCGCTCAACCCTCCGCCGATGATCGTCACTGTACCGTACGGGCCCAGGTTGTTGATGGCTGTGTACGTGTTGCGGGTCGCGTTCATGGTTTGAATCGAGTGGGTATATTGTTCCGCTCCCGGGATATCATGATAACGGTCTTCACATCCGAGCGCGATAACCAGCCAGTCGTAGGCGAGGGTGTCGCCGTTTGCGAATGTGACGATCCGCTCGTCCATGTTTACGCCGGTTACCTCCCCGAATTTGATCGTCAAACGAGGATCGCTTGGAAACGGGACGCGCACGGCTTTTTCCGGTTCCGTTCCCGCCGCGAGGGCATAATACTCCGTTTTCAAGCCGTGAAACGGCATCCGGTCCACAAGTGTCACAAAGACATTGTTAGGTAAATCCGGGGACAGGACCCGCTCGATAATCCGCAGACCCCCGTACCCTCCGCCAAGGATCACAAGTCGTTTCATAGAAGGTCTAGTCCTTTCTTCAGTCCGTTATTTTACAGCACCCATTCTATTGTTAGTCTCTTTTGCGCAAATTGCAAGCAGAATCTTTTTCCCCGTCCATTCGCGGATAACTGCACCTGCCAAGGGGAAAACCAGTTGCCAACAGGACTTGGTTTGCTATGATAGGGGAAGGGTCTTACGGCCTCGATGGCGAGAACAGTCCATGTTGACGGCAGGTGAAAAAGTAGATGAAGCCATTAGTTGAATTTTGCGCGAGCAACGTCTCTTCCTATACAAAGCACGTGATGGAGGCGCTGGAACACGATCCCGAGCTGGATGTGGACGTGCTGGAGTACGGCTGCCTCGGCTATTGCGGCGAATGCTACATGCAGCCGTTTGCGCTGGTGAACGGCGAGCTGGTCCAGGCGGCTACCGCAGAGGAGCTGCTGGCGGCCATCAAAAAAAAGCTGCAGGAAGACAAAGAGGATGACGGATTCCCGTTTTAGCGACAGGGAGATGAAGAGGGCACGGCTGAATGATCGGCGTGCCCTTTTTTGTTGAATTCGAATGCAGACGAACCTGAACGTGATTGGCGAACCTTCCGGAACGACCATCCGAAGCGGGGCAATACAAAACAAGCTGACGCCCGTAAGAGAGGCGTCAGCTTGCAGTGAGGGATGACGGCATGTCGTGCCGCGCGGCTGGTTTTTAGTGTTCCTTGATGACGTTGTAGAACGTGTCCCGTTCCAGTGCGCGTTTGCCGGCTCCCTTGATCAGCCAGACCAGTTCGTCGACGGTGAGGGCTTGTTGGGTCAGCGCGCCGGCGGAGTGGCTGATGCGCTCTTCGATCAGCGTGCCGTGCACGTCGGACATGCCCATGGTCAGGGACACCTGCGTCAACTGCGTGCCGATGTTGATAAAGTACGCCTTGATATGCTGGAAGTTGTCCATCATCAGGCGGCTGATGGCCATCGTCTTCAGGTCGTCAATCGCCGAGTTGCGCCGCTTGATGCCGGCCGTTGCCTTGATCGGCTGCACCGCCAGCGGGATGAACACCAAAAAGCCGTTGGTCTCGTCCTGCAGTTCGCGCAGGCGGATCATGTGGATCAGGCGCTCCTCCAGCGTCTCGATGGAGCCGTACAGCATCGTGGTGTGGGTCTTCAGGCCAAGCTGATGAGCCGTGCGGTGCACTTCAAGGTACATGTCCGTGCTGGCCTTTTCCGGGCTCATCTTCATGCGGTACCGCTCCGTCAGGATTTCCGCGCCGCCCCCGGTCAGGGTTTCCAGGCCCGCTTTCATCAGTTCCTGCAGCACTTCCTTGATGGACAGGCCGGAGAGGCGGGAAAAGAATTCAATCTCTGCGCCGGTATACGCTTTGATCGTCACGTGCGGGTACGCCTTTTTCAGGGTGCGGATCGTGTCTACGTAATAGTCAAACGGCACATGCGGATTGTGGCCGCCGACGATGTGGAACTCGCGGATGCCTTCGCGATACCGCGTGCCGACGTAGTGGAGCAGTTCGTCCATGCTCATCGTGTATGCGCCGTCTTCCCCGAGATCTCGACGGAAACCGCAGAACCTGCAGTGCGCCTCACAAACGTTGGTCGGGTTGATGTACATGTTTTGAATAAAATAGACGTTATTCCCGTTTTTTCGCTGATTGACCAGGTTGGCCAGTTGGCCGATGGTCAGCAGATCGTTTGAGTTGAACAGCGTCAGGCCGTCTTCCAGTGTAAGCCGCTCGCCGCGAATGACTTTTTCCGACACACCGGCCAGCGCTGGGTCTTGGATGGTTAACGTATCAAGCGCCATCCGAACACTTCCCTTCTCAGATTTCGTCCGGTCCGTTGCCCTGATGCGAATGATCAGGGCAGATCCGTCAATCGTTCACAAAAGCATCTATATTATAAACCTCTTGGGAAGGTGGAACAATATCAGAAGTTTAGCAACGCACGTACTGTAAAATTTTTGCAAATTTCACCAAAAACCCTGCATATTCTTGGTTATATAAGGAAATTTTGATTGCCTTATGGCTGTGGTTCCTGTAAAATGGAAGTGGAACGAAGGCTTGTACGCCTTATCCATCTTGAGGAGGAGCTTCAGCAATGCGAGATATGGTACTAGAAAAAATCGAACTCCTTCGACAGGATATGGTGAAAATGGGGTTAGAGTTTGGGTTGGATCATCCTGATGTTCTGGCATACAGTAAGCAGATTGATCAACTTCACAACGAACTAAACCAATTGGATCATAGTCTGTCTAAGGTAGTGAAGAAGTCAAAACCGTATCGCGTTTTCTTGTTGGAAAACAAAGCGCATTTTGCATAAAGGGGGGCATCCCTCTTTTTTTGTTTCGCTGCGTGTTGCAGGGGGAAGGGGCAGGCGCCCGAAGTGCAGGGCAGCCTTGAGAAAACGCGGCTTCCTTTTGTATACTGAAAGCAGAAAGCGGCACCCTGTTATCAGGAACACGGCGTTTGCGTGGTGCAAGCATGGAATGGAAACCGCCGGTAAAGGAGGGTAACGAGATGATTACATTGACGGAACAAGCCAGTCGGAAGGTAAAGGAGATGCTGGCTGCGGAAAACAATCCCAACCTGTTCCTGCGCGTAGGCGTCCGTCCGGGCGGTTGCAGCGGCTTTACCTATGGAATGGGCTGGGATCAGGAAATGAAGGAAGGTGACCACACCTTCGAACAGGATGGCATCAAGATTGTTGTCGACAAGGACAGCTATCTATACATTGAAGGTACGCGAATCGACTACAAGGAATCGCTGATGGGCGGCGGGTTCTCCATCGACAACCCCAATGCGGTCGCCTCCTGCGGCTGCGGCGCGTCGTTCCGAACGGCGCTGGCCGAGGGCAAGCCGGAGAAGTGTGACGAGTAAGACGCCAGACGAGAGGACGCTACCCTCGTGGGCATTGCATGACGGTCATGCGATGCCGCGAGGGTTTCTCTTTTTGCCGGGGAATCTTGACCTTGCTGTCCGTTGAGATACATAGCGGATCGTGCCCTGTTTACCCGCTAAAAGGAGTTTGGGCAGGGGAAGAGGAAAGAGAAGCGGGAGGCGATTTGATGCGAACCGTGGAGGTTGTGGCGTACGACGACCGCTGGCCGGAGCTGTTTCGGGAGGAAGCGGCGAAGATCAGGGAGGCCCTGGGCGGTGCCGTACGGGATATTCATCACATCGGCAGTACGTCGGTGCCAGGCATGGCGGCCAAACCGATTATCGACATCCTGGTGGAGGTGGACCGAATCGAGAACGTGGATGCCCGCAGCAGCCGCATGGAGTCATTGGGCTACGAAGCGCGCGGCGAAAACGGCATCCCTGGGCGGCGTTACTTCTGCAAAGGTGGCGACAAGCGGACTCATCATGTCCATGTCTTTCAACAGGGCAGCGGCGAGGTGATCCGCCTTCTGGCGTTTCGCGAGTATCTGACGGCCCATCCGGCGGAAGCGGCGGCCTACCGTGGCCTGAAACTGCGTTTGGCGGAGCGGTGTTCCGCCGATGTTGCTGCGTATGTCGCCGGCAAAGACGCGTTTGTCAAGGAACTGCAACAGCGAGCGTTGAGCTGGTGGAGCACCCGCAGGGACAGCGAGAAGTACGGCAGCGATCAGAAGCGCGGGTAGGGCATCGTCCGCTGGTCGGCGTTCACCAATCGTTCGCCGGTTCGTCAAGATTCGTTCACAGGTTGGCAGATTCTGGACTGGCTTCGTTCGTTACAATGAAATTGTAGAACGTAAAGACATTGCATGAAAGAAGGGTGTCTTATGAAAAAAATGTGGGGTTTCATGATCTCGGCAGCAGTCCTGTCCGTCATGTTGGCAGGCTGCGGCGGCGACAAACAGGAAGCGTCTCAAGGAAACAGCCAACCTGCGGCAGCGGAGGCCAGCACGGCGATCAACATTGAGGCGAGCAACTGGAAGTTCAATCAGGATACATTTGAAGTAAAAGCGGGTGAACCGTTTACGATTAACTTCAAGTCGACCGAAGGGTTCCATGGCATCGGCATTGAAGGGCTGGACGTGGACATCCAGAACGAGGGCAGCAAGACGCTGACCGTCGACAAGCCGGGCGAGTACAAAATCTTCTGCAACGTCCTCTGCGGTCCCGATCACGGCAAAATGCTGGCCACACTTGTGGTAAAATAAACGATACGGAAAACAAACCTATAGAAGTGCAGCAGCACGAAAAAGCGTGGCGAACGGAACGTGTGTACACGTTCTTGACCGCCACGCTTTTGTTTGACTTAAAATCCGATGGAATGCTGCAAAGTGGCTACCGCAACGTTGTATTGGTGTGTGGTATCGATGCGTTCGGCAATGCTGTCCAGCCATTTTTCTTTCCGATTGGCCAGTTCAGATGCGGATGCTGTTTTGTTCAGGTAGTCCATGTAGGTTTGACGGTAGCGTTCTTCTGCCGCTTTTTGGCTTGCGATGCTTTCCTCCAAGGCTTGTTTCGCCTGAACCACTTTCTCGTAGTTGGCTGTGATTTCCGCGTCTGCTTTCCGTTGGGCCGATTGCAGCAGCAGCTCGTACTTTTTCAGCTCAATTTGCGCAATGCGCCCCGGGTATGTGCTAAGGGCGGCGTACTCGCGGATGTAGTTTACCTTGGCTTGGTAAAAAGCGACTTCAGCAGACGCCTTCACCAGATCGGGCCGCTTTTGATGGGCGATTTTTTTGTATTCCTCGATCGGGAGCAGTTGGAAGGTGGAATAATCCACGGCTGCCAGATTCCACGCCTGGTCGCTTTTTTCGTTCATCAGTTGGTTCAGTTTGGCAAGCGCCTCGCGATACGTTTCTTCCAGTTCGCGGAGTGTTTTCTGAGCGTCGCTGTTGTCACCGTACTTCGCGTCGGCGTATTTCTTTTGCAGGTCGGCCTTCTCTTTCGCTGCCAGTACCTCATAATACGCCTTGTGTACATTGAGGCGGGCATCGTTTTCCTTTATCCTCCAGTTGGATTCTGCGACCTTGTAATCCCTGATGGCGTCGGCTTCCGTCTCAAATTTTGATTTGGCACTGCTCAAGGTTCTGACGGATTCGACTTTTGTGTTTCTCGTACCCATAAGGGCCTGGAGTGTCGTGTAATAAGCGGATTCACTGTCAAGTTTGAGCAGATTCAGGTCCATGCTGCTGGAAATAGCCTTATCGATCGCCTGCTCAAGTGTGAGGTTGGAAATTTCTGACGGAGCCGCAGCAGCAGTTTCGGCTGCATCCGTATCGGCAGGAGCGGCGAGGACGGGTGTTGCACTTGTGAGAAGCGCGGCAATCAAGGTCGTGCTGGTAAGTGGTTTGAGCAAATGGAACTTCATGATGGATGAGCCTCCTTAAAAAATGGGAATAACGCATTTATGATAACGATTATCATTATCACCAACGAGGTCAGTATAAGATGTCTTCATGTGCGGCGTCAAGGCAAAAAATGCTGCAGAATTACAATTTTTTTAGATTGCGAGATACATATTTTCCCTCTGCCCCGCGCATGATAGAAAGGGAATGCGTGCATGCAATCTCCACAGGCTCCGCTTACGGCAGGGCCGAGTTTGATGCAAAGGAGTTGATGGCCCTGGAAAGAAAACGGTATTACATCACGCTGCAGTCGGGTACGACCGTGGCCGAGATCCGCGACGTCAAAGGCGATTCCACCTACGACTTTGAGATCGAGGCGACCGAGGTGGAAGCGGGGATGCTGCGCGACCTGTTCAATCACTGCGCGCACGGGGACTTCATGATGTGGATGCACGGTCATACCTTGTGGAGCGACATGCCGGATCGGGACAACGACGAATACGACGACAACCTGCGCGAGATTTACCGCATGATTTACCGGCTGGGTACGCCGAAAACCCGGAACGATCTCCAACAGATGGGATTGGTGGAGAGGCTGGGGTTGGACAGGGACGGGCTGCGGCCGCTTTAGCCATGATTTCGCGCCGCTTGTCCACAGTCGCTAGCCAATCGCTGCTTGCGCAGGCTGTCACCCGCAGCCGGGAAGCACTACGACCAGATCGGTACGCGAAAAGGAGTGATGAAAGATGAAACGTTGGCAAAAACACTTGTTGGCGACAGCACTCGTGACGGGTCTGGCGATTCCGGCCGGCGTATCCGCAGCCGACATCCAGGCGCGGCCGGCGGCAACGCTCATCCCCGGCGGAGAGGTCGGCGGGGATCACGAGCATCACGAGCATCACTTTGAACACTACAAGCATAAATGGCGCTGCGGGTTGCACCTGAATGCGCACCGTCAGATGTACCTGACCCTGCTGGCCGAGAAGTACACACCGGACCGCGTGGACGAGTGGAAAGCCGCTTTTGCCGAACGGGAACGCCTGATGACACAGCTGAAGGCATCGCGGGAGCAAAACGGCAAGGACGCAGACAAACAAACGTTGCGGGCAGAATGGAAAGCGCTGAAAGAAAAACTGCACGAGCAGGTGAAAAATGGCCAAATCACCCGCGAGCAGATGAAGCAGCAGTTGAAGGAATGGCGCGTCAAGAACTTTGGCGAGCACGATGCAAAAGACGCGGAAGCCATGCGCACCGTGAGAGAGCAGTTTAAACAGACCCACGAGGCGTTTGACGCCGCGATCCAATCCGGTGACGCCGCGAAGATCAAGGAAGTGCTGCCGAAGCTGTTGGACGAGGTAAAAACGGTTAACCAGCACCTCGCCAAAAAGCTGGAAGAAACGAAAAACTAGCGGGCTGGTTTTCCGGTTCGTTTTCCGGTTCAATTGGAACCAAAAAAAGGACGTGTCCCGGTGCGCGTCCTTTTTTCGTGGAACGGGTCTGCGTGTTCGTGTTGGTCAACACGGATGGTGGCGTCTGCTTTACCGCCAGGAGATTCACCTGCACCGCTTAAAAAAGGTCTAGGGGGACTGGTCATGCAGCGCTTGAGCGCTCCACTCCTCGATGACCGACAGATGCTCCTGCCGGCAGGCGGGACACCAGCCCACATGCAGACAGTGGTGGTGGAGCCGATCGGGAAAGCCGTTGCTCAGCTTGGCGTCGTCGATCTCCCGGTACGGGCTGTAATCGCCGTAGTAGTCATACAGCCGTCCGGCATCGTCCAACGGGCGGCCGCAGCGGGGGCACGTCTCCTGGTAGGGCGCGAGGCCATTGCAGATAGGGCAGAGGTGGCCCATGGCCAGTTGAATCCCTCCTCTCTTGTGGTGTGGTTCTTTCCCTACTGTGCGCCGGGGCCGCATCCCCTATGCAGACCGGCTGGCGCAGCCAGCACAGGCCGTCCCGCGCAGAAGGATGGATGACAAAAAAGCCCTGTCCAGCCGAAGATGACAGCTGACAGGGCGCTTTTGGCCATGGATTACGATTTGAAATTGTCCATGCTGGAGGAGTGGCCGGGCTGCAGTTTCGCATCCGGATTGATGTAGGCGACCGCGTTGTTTACAGCGGTAGGCGCTTCGCCGAAGCCGACGGCGATCAGTTTGACCTTGCCCGGATAGGTGGCGATGTCGCCGGCCGCGTAGATTCCCGGGATGTTGGTCTCCATGCGGGAGTTGACGAGGATGGCTCCCTTTTCCAGTTCCAGTCCCCAGTTCTTGATCGGTCCCAACGAAGAGATGAAGCCAAAGTTGACGATGACGGCGTCCACTTCCAGCTCGCGTTCTTCCTTGGTGACGTTGTTGACGATTGTGAGCCGTTCAATGCGTTCGTCGCCGTGCAGGGCGGCGATTTCATACGGCGTGGTGACTTTGACGCTGGAGGACATCAGCATTTCGACACTGTGTTCGTGAGCGCGGAACTTGTCGCGGCGGTGGATGAGGGTGACTTCCTTGGCAATCGGTTCGAGCATCAGCGCCCAGTCCACGGCGGAGTCTCCGCCGCCGACGACTGCGACGCGCTGTCCCTTGAAGGAGTTCAGATCGGTGACGAAATAGTGCAGGTTGGCATTTTCGTACTTGGCTGCGTCAGGATGTTCCAGTTTGCGGGGCTCAAACGCGCCCACGCCGGCGGTAATGATGACCGCCCGCGAGTAGTGAATGCCTTTGTCGGTGGTAATTTCAAAAATGTCATTCGGTTTCTTCTCGACGTTTTCCACCTTTTCCTCCAGGCAGACAGTCGGTTGAAACCGGGAGAGTTGTTCTTTCAGATTGTTGATCAGGTCTTGGGCAAGCACTTTCGGAAACCCGGCCACATCGTATATGTATTTCTCCGGGTACAGAGCAGAAAGCTGTCCGCCAAGCTGCGGCATGCTTTCGATGATCTTCACGCTAACTTGTCGCATCCCGCCGTAAAATGCGGTAAACAAACCGGCAGGTCCGCCGCCGATAATGGTAATGTCATACACCTGCTCGTCCTTTTGCAGAAGATTCAATCTCAAGCACCTCCGAAATATTCTGAAAGCATCTTTTCCTATTATAACCATACCTGTAAACGAAAAAAAGAAGGGAAAAAAGTGGGATAGGTCAGAAATCACTTGAAAATCTTGTCGACTCCTTTTAATATGAGTGTGAATGTAACGAATTTGACAAAATTTTTTGTTTCCTGGATTGTGCATTTTTTCACAGATTGGGGCAGCAGATCTGACAGGGCAATTATTCCGTTCATACTGGAGCAGCCGCATAGGGCATCTTAAGAGTATCCAATCACGTGAAATTTCGCACAAACTTCCAGGAAATGACTATCACCACACGAATGGAAGGGATACCATGAGCACACCCAAAATTCTCATCCTCGGCGCCGGGTACGGAGGCCTGCTGACCACGCTGAAGCTGCAGAAAAAGCTGAATTACAACGAAGCGGAAATCACGCTGGTCAACAAGCACAATTACCACTACATCACCACCTGGCTGCACGAGCCGGCTGCTGGCACCGCCTCTGCTGACCACGCCCGCGTCAACCTGGATCAGATCATCGACATGAACAAGGTGAACTTTGTAAAAGGCACCGTTCAGTCCATCCAGCCGGAAGAACAAACTGTCACCCTGGAAAGCGGTGAAGTGCTCAGCTACGACTACCTGGTGATTGGTCTGGGCAGCGAACCGGAAACGTTCGGCATCCAGGGCTTGAAAGAACACGCGTTCAGCATCCGCAGCATCAACGCTGTGCGCCAGATCCGCGAGCACATCGAGTACATGTTCGCCAAGTACAAAAACGAGCCGGAGCGCACCGATTACCTCACCTTTGTGGTGGGCGGCGCAGGCTTCACCGGCATCGAGTTCTGCGGCGAGCTGGCCGACCGCGTTCCGGAGTTGTGCCAAGAGTTTGACGTCGATCCGGACCTGGTCAAAATCTACTGCATCGAAGCGGCACCGACCGCCCTGCCTGGCTTTGATCCGGAATTGGTCAACTACGCGATGGACGTCCTGAGCCGCAAAGGCATCGAATTCAAGATCGGCACGCCGATCAAGGAATGCACCGAAAATGGCGTCCTGCTGGCGAACGGCGAAGAGATCAAGTCGAAAACCGTCGTCTGGGCGGCGGGTGTGCGCGGCAACAGCATCGTGGAGAAATCCGGCTTTGAAGTTATGCGCGGCCGCGTGAAGGTTGACGAGTACCTGCGCGCGCCGGGTTACGAAAACGTGTTTGTGGTCGGCGACTGCGCGCTGATCTTTAACGCTGAGGGTCGTCCTTATCCGCCGACCGCCCAGATCGCTGTCCAGGAAGGTGAATGCTTGGGCGACAACCTGGCGGCCCTGATTCGCGGTGAAGTGATGCAGCCGTTCGTTCCTGCGCTGCAGGGTACCCTCGCATCGCTCGGCAAAGGCGAAGGCATCGGAATGGTCGGTTCGAAAAAGCTGTTCGGCAGCACCGCCGCCCTGATGAAGAAGGCGAGCGACCTCCGCTACCTGTGGAAGATCGGCGGAGTCGGCCTGGCCATGAAAAAAGTGCGGTTGTAAGAGGCAGCCATGCGTCACGCCAGTGTTCAGGTCAGAGGACTGCTGACGAGGGATGAACTGGAGCGCTACAACGCGCTGATGGAAGTAGGCGCCTATCTGGAGGAACAGGGCCGCTACGATCTGTCCAAGCACGTGCAGCGCGAAGTCGACATCCTGATCCTGCCCGCGATTGAGCGTCTGAAAGAAAAAGGGCGGGAGCGGGACAGGGAAAACCTCCGTTACATGATCGACAACGGACTGCTCGACGCAGACGACGAGTAGCGCGAAAACAAGAGCGAAGAAACGCGGGCAGTGTAAAATGCGGGGCAGACGTGCACGCTGCCACGCCCGCGCTATCCATCTTCACGCATTTGTGAGAATGAGCAAGAAAAACCGGGATGCAGCCGCTTACATCCCGGTTTTTTTCTGTTTTCCGAGTGATTTTCCCGTTGTCGAGGCTGCGAATTCTCTGCTATAGTAAGACACATCAAAAAAATCAGAAAATACAATTTATTTCCCGAATGGATGGGAAAGGAGAGATCACCATGAGAAGCGAACAAGAACAATGCCCGTACTGCAAGGGACAGGGGTATTTCCAACTGCTGCTGGGCGGCACTGAGAACTGTCCGGGCTGTGACGGCACCGGGACTTTGTCCGCACCGATGCCGACCGCTTCTGCCGTCAAGGCATAGCTGAGCCGACCAAAGTCGGCTCTCAGCATGCAGACAAAGTCCGAGGTGCATGGGAGATCGGGCCCGCTCGCTCGCTTGACGCCCAGCATAGAAAAGGAGCGCCACCTCTAAATGGGCTGCGTAGCGATGCGGCTTTGGCGATCCCCCGCAATCGATGCGGAGCGTGCAGTTTGTGCTTCCCTGTTGGGCGAGCACGGGCCGCGCCGAACGCGAGCGTTAGAGCCGACCATAGTGGTTCCGCCGCTTTTCCAATTGACCTCATCCTGCGATTGGGCTACACTAAAAAACGGAAACGGACGTGTTTGAGATGAAATCCCGATACGTCAGAAGGCTGGAGGATTGAACGGTCAATGGATTTGCTGCAATTTATGGTGTCAATTGTGCTGTTTGCCGTGCTCGGCTTTGGCATCGGCTTTATCATAAACATGATATTGCGGACGACCTGGCTGCCTGTGGTGCTCGTCGGCGGCGTAGTGGTCGGGGCGTTGGTGTACAAAAAAATCGTTCCCGGCCCCTGGGACGCGATCATTCTGGGATGCGGCATGGCGGGAACCGTGCTCAGCGGTTGGACGATTCAAACGCTGCGCAAAAAAGGATATCGTATGTTTTAACCGTTGGTTTGGCGGGCCTGTTGCGGGCCTGCCTTTTTTGATGCGTCTCCTGCACAGGCCGGCTGATTGTGCCGCAAGATGCAGAATATTTTTGTAATCAGGTCATTTTGTGTATAGTTTCCTTCTCTTCGGGACAAGACTAGTACCGAGAGGAGGTTTATATCAGAATGATTGGTAAGCGATTGGTGAGTATGATCGTCCTGGGCGTTACCGTACTGACCGGATTCGCGACCGACGGATTGGGGTACAATGTGATGGCAGACCATTCTGTTAAGACAGTGTTCGGCGTCTCGGAGATGAGAGATGGCCGGCAGGTCGTCAAGAAACGGACGGTTTCCACCAGCTCCTTCACCCCGATGACCGACAAGAACGAACTGATGCTGGAGCAGTATCCCAAGGTGCGCGTCGTGGCGACCGGGTATTACGCCGGGTATGAGTCGACGGGCAAACACCCGTCCCATCCGTCTTACGGGATTACGTACTCGGGCGTAAGGGTTCGCCGGGATGAATACTCCACCATTGCCGCCGACCTGCGCGTGTTTCCGCTGGGAACGGTCCTCTACATACCCGGTTACGGTTACGGCGTAGTTGCGGACAAAGGCGGGGCCATTCGCGGCCACAAGATCGACCTCTATTTTGAGACAAAACAGGATGTGTACAAGCAGTGGGGCAAAAAAGCCCTGGACGTGTACGTCATCCGCCGCGGCGACGGCAAGGTGACGGAAGCGATGATGACCCAACTCAACGAAAAAGGAATCGCGGCAATGGCCGACCCCATCAACTGACTGCAGCGGGTTGGAAACACAAAAAGGATTTGCCCCGGAGTGAGCCGGCGGCAAATCCTTTGCTTGTGTACAGGAGAAATCAAACGGTCAGGTGCGATCGTCCGGGTACAGTAGTTTGACCAGGTGTTCCAATCCGTTGAGAATACGGGGGGACGGGCGGCAATAGAGTCCTTCTTCCAGCAGATGGACGTGCCCATGGCGGATGGCGTCCATCTCTCCCCACCCGGGCCGATCGGTGATCATTGCCGGTTTGATTCGGCGCAGCTCGATGCCGCACCAGACGACGCAGACGTGATCAGGATTCCGCTCCCGCACCATGTCAGGGGTTGCTTTGACATTGGCACAGGGAAAGTCGGCGAACACATTGACGCCCCCGACAATTTCGCTTACATCGGTCAGCCAGTTGTCCCGTCCTGGGGTGTAGATTGGATTGGGCCACCATTCCCAATACAGCTTCGGCCGGGTGCTCTGCTTCGCTGCCGTCTGACGGATTATTTCCACTCTTTCGGCAAATTGCTGCGCCAGCCGTTCGGCGGCTTGTATCGTACCGGTGGCTTCGCCCACCAGCAGGATGTCGCGGGGAATGTCGGCGATCCGCGACGGATTCAGCACGATGTGGGGAATCCGACGAGCCGCCAGTTCCTCCACGTTTTTTTCCATACCGGGAACGCTGAGCGAGGCGACAACCAGATCGGGCTGCAGCGCCTCCACTTTCTGCATGTCAATTGACAAGTCGGGGCCGACGCGCGGCAGGTGCTGCCATTCATCTGGCCAGTCGGAGTGGTCGTCCAGACCGACCACCTGATCGCCCAGTCCCAGGTAATAGAGGATTTCCGTATTGCTCGGACAAATGGAAACGATGCGCATGCTCTCCCTCCCCGAAACGTCGCTGTCCGGCTCCGTTTCCGGTGCGGGACAACTCTGTCCGTCTCTTTTCGTCTACAGCAGCCGATGCGTAATCAGCGCGACCATGACACCCAGCCATCCGCCGACGAATACCTCGATCGGCTGGTGGCCGAGCAGTTCTTTCAGCTTTTGGGCCTTTTCCTGCTTGGGACGCACCTTAAAGGTCTTCATCCCCTCCAGCAGATGGTTGAATTCGTCTACCAGCTTGTTCAGCACGACAGCCTGCATGCCGGCATGGCGGCGGACGCCGGCCGCGTCAAACATGACGATGACCCCGATAATCGCGGAGATGGCGAACATGCTGCTGCTGAACCCTTCCCGGATGCCCACGGCCGTCGAAAGGGCAGTTACTGCGGACGAATGAGAACTGGGCATGCCGCCCGTGCTGAACATCAGCGACCACTGCCAGGTCCGGGTGGCGATGTAGTGAAGCGGGATTTTGATCAATTGGGCAATTCCTATGGCAATCAGAGCCGCCCATAACGGAAAGTTGTCAAGTATTGCTGCCATAGAAAGATCCATTCCTTTCTGATCTGATGCGTCTGCGTATGTATATTGTAACAGAACAGCGTTTCGGGCATCCGTAAAGTTTTCGTCAGGATTTCGAGACCGGGCAAACTGTGTTACGATGGAAAGCGGAAGGACGGTGGCGGTTGACCATGCGATACCCCGAGCAGTACATACGGTTTATCGAGAAGTTCAACGCCGGAGAGTACTACGAATGCCACGACCTGCTTGAGGAAATCTGGATGGAAGACAAAGCGAACAAGTTTCTCCAGGGTTTGCTGCAAATGGCGGTCGGACTGTACCACTTTTCCAGCGGCAACGTCAAGGGTGCGCGACTGATGCTGGCCAATGCCCGCAAATATCTGGCCAGGTATGGTCCGCGCCACTGGGATCTCGATGTCGACGCAATTCTCCGGTTTCTCGACGACTGCATGGACGCACTGCCGCAGGCGGACGTCATTCCGTATACGGAAGCGAAAGCCATTCCGTTTCCTTCCCTCCATCTGAGTCTGGATAGGCCCTAAGGCATTCATGTGCCCGTAGCTTTATCCTATCACAGAGAAAGAAGGAAAGGTATATGAACGTCACTGTGGAAAAACGGAGCGCATGGTGGACCGTTGCGTGCGATGAGCTGGTGCTCCCGCTGTGGAAAGAGGAAGAACTGGCGCAGGTGTATCCGGAATTGGATCAACGGTTTGCAGGCGGGTTGGCCGCGCTACAGCAGGACAAGGAAATCAGCGGAGAGGCCAAGTCGGTGGCTGTCGTTCACACGATGGGCCGGCTTCAGGCCAAAAAGTTGATTGTCATCGGCATGGGTGACCGGGAGAAGGCGGACTTCGTCTCGATCCGTGCTGCCTGGGGGCGTGCTGCCAAGACGGTCGGCGGCAAAGGCAGCGGCAAAACCGTGGCCGTGGATCTGCGCGGCGGACGGGAGTTGTCGACCAGCCGCTTCGCACAGGCGGTGACAGAGGCGTTTTGCCTGGCGTCGTATCACTACGAAGGCTATCGGCAAAAGCCGAAGCGGGAGGCGGAGCCGCTCGGGACGGTGAAGCTGCTCGTCGGCAGCGACGAGGAAGCGGCCAGCGCCATGCTGGGCGTGATGCGCGGCGAAGCGCTGGCGCAGGGGACCAACCTGGCGCGGACACTGGTCAACGAACCGGGCAATTACCTGACGCCGCGCGCCCTGAAAGACGCAGCGGTGGCTGTGGCCAAACGCTTCGGTATGGCGTACGAGGTGCTGACAAAAGATAAGCTGGAGGAAATGGGCATGGGCGGCCTGCTTGCCGTTGCCAAGGGCAGCGTCGAGGAGCCGTATGTCGTCGTGGTGAAATACCAGGGAACAGAGACCTGGGAAGACGTGATCGGCCTGATCGGCAAAGGCGTCACGTTTGATACGGGCGGTATTTCCATCAAGCCGGTTGCCGGTATGGAAGCCATGAAGTCCGACATGGGCGGCGCGGCAGCGGTGATCGGGGCGTTGGAAGCGCTGGGACAGATCAAACCCCGGGCGAACGTGCTCGCGGTCATCGGCTGCGTGGAAAACATGCCATCGGGAACAGCCTTCAAGCCGGGCGACGTGATTACCACGATGAGCGGCAAGACCGTGGAAATCATCACGACCGACGCCGAGGGACGGATGGTCCTGGCCGATTGCATCACCTACGCCAGAAAGCAGGGTGTCTCCTGCCTGGTGGATGCCGCCACCCTGACCGGAGGGGCCGTCGTCGCTCTGGGCCACTACTGCTCCGCCGCGCTGACCAACGACGAGGCGCTCGTCAGCGAACTCCTGTCCGCAGCCGCACAGGCCGGGGAACGCCTCTGGCAGCTGCCGCTGTTTGAGGAGTATTGCGAATTGAACAAAAGCCGCTATGCCGACCTGAAAAACTCGGGCGGCCGTTACGGCCACTGCATCATCGGCGGCGCCTTTTTGCGGGAATTCGCGGAGGATACCCCGTGGGTCCACCTGGACATTGCCGGCACGGCGTACACCAGCAGCGCGAAAGACATGCAGCCGGCGGGCGGTACGGGCGTCATGGTCCGTACGCTTGCCCAGTTTGTGATGAATCGCAATCAATCCAATGCGTAAAGGAGTTGGTAAACCATGTTTCAAAATCCGAGTGACGAACGCCGCCGCCAATTGCTGGAGGAAGCGAAAACCATCGCGGTGGTCGGCCTTTCCAACAAGCCTGAGCGCACCAGCCACATGGTCGCCGCTGCCATGCAAAACGCCGGTTATCGCATCATTCCGGTAAACCCGACGATTGCCGGCGAGACAGTCCTGGGGGAAAAAGCGGTCGCTTCCCTGAGCGAGATCGACGAGCCCGTGGACATCGTCAACGTATTTCGCCGCAGTGAAGACGTGCCGCCGGTCGCCGAAGAAGCGGTCAAACTGAAACCCAAAGCCCTCTGGCTGCAGCAGGGGATCGTCAATGAAGAGGCGGCCGCGCTGGCGAAACAGCACGGCATCGAGGTCATCATGGACCTGTGCATCAAGGTGGATCACGCCCTCCTGCGCGTGGGGAAAAAATAAACCGGCGGACGCCGCCGTCCGTCAGCGGACGGCAGGCGGATTTGTCCCGCATTGCGAAGGACGCCCCCTGCACATTGGCGGGGGTGTTTTTCTTGCAGTGATCTGCAGGATATGGTAAGAAGGTGGTATACCTCAATGAGTCGGTTCCGTATGGCCGGCCGCTCTCCGCATATACTACACGGGACGGCATTGTGCCCGGGAATCGATCACGCCTGTCGGAACAAAGGAGTGAAGCCCCATGGTTACCAACAAGCCCCTGGAAAGCAGGCATGACCGCGTGCCCCCCAATCAGAAAGTGACGACCGGCTTTCCCGTCCTGCACTACGGCGATGTACCGGAGTACACCGATTTGGCAACCCAGTGGAGCTTTCGCATTTTCGGCCTGGTCGAGCAGGAAGTGACGCTTACCTATGAGCAGATCATGGCCCTGCCCAAAACCCAGGTGACCAACGACATTCACTGCGTCACCGGCTGGAGCAAGCTGGACAACGTCTGGGAAGGCATTCCCGTGGAAGAAATCGTGAAGCTGGTCAAGGTGAAGCCGGAGGCCAAATACGTGATGCTGCACGCCGAATTTGGCTGGACGGCCAACATGCCGCTGGACGATTTCCTCAGGCCGGGCAACCTGTTTGCCTACAAGCACAACGGACAGGACCTCACCCCGGAACACGGATGGCCGCTCCGCTTCGTCATCCCGCACCTGTACTTCTGGAAAAGCGCCAAATGGGTGCGCGGCGTCGAGTTTTTGGAAAAAGACAAGCAGGGATTCTGGGAGAAGAACGGCTATCACATGTACGGCGACCCGTGGAAAGAGCAGCGGTTTGCGTGGGATTAAAGTAGGTCAAGAGTAGACAGCGGGAAAGGGCAACCTTTCCCGCTATTTCATTATGGGGAGATAGCAACTTGCAGAGAAGAGCGGCAGTTTACCTTACCAATCCGCCGAGCCGACACCTGAGGAAAAACAAAAGTTTTCATCTGCGGAGAGATTTCTCAGAAGATTGAGTAGATTGAATAGTTTTACCGTTCGGAAGGGTAAATTGCAATACAGAGGAAAAACGGATGACGGAAAACCTTTGTTTGAACAAAAAAGAGTTGATGTTGCTTTAGCTACTGATTTAGTGATGCATGGTACGAAAAGATTAATAACTCACGCAATCTTGATCACAGGGGATAGTGATTTTATCCCCGCAGTAGAGATAGCTCAATCAGAAGGAGTACATATCACGTTATTTTATGGAAACGGAGAAAATTCAATGCCCCATGATGAACTGATGGACGCTGTAGATTCCAGACACATGATCACACAGGAAATGATTGATAAATGGAAAAGGGAGGAAAGGTCAGAAACGATATAATCACAAGGTGGGTTATTGATTGAAGTGCAGGTGGTCAGACCAATTACCATAATTTATGCATGAATTTGTCCGCTTGGCCATCCGATAAACATGGTGAAGAGGCAATTCCTCGACAAATGTTCTTGGGAATAAATTTGAGGCAGTCAAATTGTGCAGGAGACTGCCTCCTTTTTTTCGCAAAAGCACCAAATGAGGAGATACTTCACTTAGCTACCATGATTTATATAAGGAAATTATTATATTGATCAATTATAATGACATCGTTCACGTACTACTTCTCCGATCATCTAAAGACTAGATGGTCGGAGCTTTTTATCAAACAACCGCCTGCTCCAGGTTCGTCCGCTTCGTGCATGGAACGGCATGGACGATTTCAAGCTCCGGAAGCATGGCAGAAGACGTAGATCATTTGTTTTCGATGAACGATAAGGCAATGTGACAATCTCTAATTATACACCGTCATAGCGAGTATCTCAATTCACCGCTGTTGAGTCAGCCAAACATATTTGCTCCAGCTGACCCCCGATTTGCTGTCCCCCAGCATGATCCTCAAATCTCTCCCGGTTTTTGTCCGCATTCACGATCCTGCACATCATTTCTTCGCACATTCAGGTTCCACTTCCTTCGGCACGTATTTGACAAATCATCTGCATCGTTGACATTCGTGCTTGATATGTTCGCAATTCTCTGATTATTGGTGGTCATTGACAGACATTGGGAGACACGCTATAATCCAACTAATCATATCGGAATTATAAACACAAAGATATGATGTTCACTTATGCAAAAATCATCGTGTGATCGGAGAAAAGGAGAGAAACACAACATGAAAAAAACGCGTTTGTTGATGATCATGCTGCTCGTGATCGGCACGCTGCTTTCCGCTTGCGGAGGTAACTCGTCGGACGATTCGGCCGCATCTGCTGGGGAGAAAACGTCGATCAAGGTGGGTGTGACGGCCGGCCCGCACGAAGAAATCATGAACAAGGTAAAAGAAGTGGCCGCGAAAGAAGGATTGGACATCGAAGTCGTCGTGTTCAACGACTACGTTCTTCCCAATCAGGCGTTGGATAAAGGAAACATTGATGTAAACAGCTTTCAAACCATTCCGTTTTTAGAGAAATTTAATGAAGATCACAAAACGCAGATCGTCGAGCTTGGCAAAACCGTTACCTTCCCGATGGGGATTTACTCCACCAAGTACAAGAAGGTAGAAGACATCCCGGAAGGCGGCACGGTCGGCATCCAAAACGACCCGACCAACAGGGCGCGCGCTTTGCTGCTTTATCAGGCGGCGGGATTGATCAAGCTGAAAGACGGCGTCGGCGACAAAGCAACGCCGCAGGACATCATCGAAAATCCGAAAAAACTGGTCTTTAAAGAACTGGAGGCGGCCCTGCTCGCCCGGACGCTGAAGAGCCTGGATGCGGCAAGCATCAACACCAACTTTGCCATGGAAGCAGGGTACAACCCGAAAAAAGACGCGATTTTTGCCGAAGGTGCGGACTCCCCGTACGTCAACGTTATCGCAGTCAACGCAAAGGACAAGGACAACCCGCTCTATCAAAAACTGGTCACGCTCTATCGGTCGGAAGAAGTCAAGAAGTTCATCGAAGAAGAGTTTTCCGGATCGGTGCTCCCTTCTTGGTAAGGAGGGGAGCGTCCCAACAGGGAGGAGCATGGGCAGATGATACAGCTGACGAATATTCACAAGACATACAAGGTTGGCAGCAAACAGGTAGACGCATTAAAGGGCGTAACGCTCCACGTCAACAAAGGAGAAATATTTGGCGTGATCGGATTCAGCGGAGCAGGGAAGAGCACCCTGCTGCGAACGATCAACCTGCTGGAAAAGCCGACAAGCGGATCGGTTGTGGTCAACGGGCAGGACATGCTGAAGCTGTCCGAAAAGGAACTGCGCCAGGCCCGCAAAAAGATTGGCGTCATTTTTCAGCATTTTAACCTGCTGTCGTCGTACAACGTGTTTGACAACGTGGCCGAAATTCTCAGGATGAATCGGGTGCCGAAAGAGCAGATTCGTAAAAAAGTGGAGGAACTTTTGCGCCTGGTAGGTTTGGAAGACAAGGCAAACGCCTACCCCTCCCAATTGTCGGGCGGGCAGAAACAGCGGGTGGGGATCGCCCGGGCGCTGGCCATGGACCCGGAAATCCTGCTATGCGACGAGGCGACCTCGGCGCTTGACCCGCAAACCACAGAGTCGATTCTTGACCTGCTGTTGGACATCAACCAAAAGTTTGGCCTGACGATTGTGCTGATCACCCACGAGATGCAGGTCATTAAAAAAATCTGCGACCGCGTCGCGATTATGGAAAACGGGGTCATCATCGAGCAGGGAACGGTACTGGATGTCTTCAGCAATCCACAGCAGCCGACGACGGGCAACTTTATCAAGACGGTTTTTGATGACAAGGTCCCGAAAGAGATGCTGGCCAAAATCAAGAACGCCGGTCCCAGCGCGTACATCCTGCGCGTCGCGTTCCGCGGCGATGCGGCGCTCGATCCTGTGTTGGGAACGCTTGCCTCCCGCTATCCGGTCAAAACAAACCTGCTGTACGGATCGATCAGCTCGATAAAAGGTACCGCGCTCGGCATTCTGCTGCTGCATATTTCCGGTGAAGACAAGGCGGTGCAGGAGGGAATTGCGTATCTGCGCCAGTCCGTGTACCGGGTGGATGTCGTATCACAAGCGGAGGTGGGGGTATAATGGATCGACTGGTGGAACTGCTGCCGTTGTTTTACCAATCGTTTGAAGAAACGGTGATCATGGTCGGGGTCTCCCTGTTCATCGCCACGCTCTTGGGCATCCCGCTGGGCGTGCTGCTGGTCATTACCCGTCCGGATCACCTTGCCCCCAACAAATGGGTCTACCACAGTCTCAACGTCATCATTAACGTGATTCGTTCGCTTCCCTTCATCATTTTGATGGTGGCGATCATTCCATTCACAGAGTTTGTCGTCGGCACCTCCATCGGTGTCGAGGGCGCGATCGTGCCGCTTATCGTGTACACCACGCCGTATATCGCCCGCCTGATGGAAACGGCACTGCTCGAAGTGGACCGGGGCGTAATCGAGGCGTATCAGGCGATGGGCGCGTCCCGCTCGCAAATCATTTTTCGCATCATGATTCGCGAAGCCCGACCGGGCATCGTCTTGTGCCTGACCATCGCGACCATCGGCCTGATCGGGGCGACGGCGATGGCGGGAGCGGTCGGCGCGGGCGGCCTGGGCGATTTGGCGCTGCGCTACGGCTATCAGCAGTGGGACATTGAAGTGATGATCATGACGGTGATCATTCTGATCTGCCTGGTGCAGGCAATCCAATCGCTCGGCAACTGGGCAGCCAAAAAACTGAAGAAAACCGCGTAAGCCAACTGCTGGCTTTTGGCACACATCTCCACCCGCGTCAATGACTGGCGCGGGTCTTTTCATTTGGCGAAAAAGGCTGTGGCTGCCAGGTCCAGAGAGCAGACCGTGTAGCCATCGCCGTTTCAAATCTGAATCAAAAATTGTTATTTTATATTAAAAACATTACCCAAAAGAGGATCGGGCAGCTTGGGACCGGCAATCCCTGTACAAAGGAGCGTTGAAATGGGTAAAGAGTCGCGGTTGTTTAAAACGCTTTTTCTTATGCAGTTGTTGTCATCCTTTCTCGTATTTTCGGGTCATTACACGGCCTTGGTGCTTCAGTACGACAGTGCTTTCTGGGCCACTGCCCTGAATCAGCTGAGCCGGTACGGCACTGTTCTGCTGGCGATGATCAGCGGGTTTTTTACGGCCCACACCTTTGATGTCAAACGGCCAACGGCGCGGCAGTTCTTTTCCGGAAAGCTGCTGTATGTAGTTGTGCCGTTCCTGTGCGCCGGAGTGGTGTATCATTATTTGCTCTACGACGAATGGCCGCATACGAAAGCAGCGTTTGTCTCGATTCTCTTGGGCAAGACGGGCGATCAGCTCTACTTTCTGTTTATGCTGTGCCAGTATTACGTCTTTGCCTACCTGTTTCGAAACATGATCACCAAGCAAAACATCACGGTCCTGATCTGGTTGTTCATGGGACTTCAATACGTGTACATTCACTACCTGCATCACGGATGGCTGGGGTTGACGACGCGCCATTTCTTTCCCGCCTGGATCTTCACCTTTTACCTGGGCCATCTGCTGTATTGGTACCGGCATGAGATGATGCACTTCCTGCGAACACATCGGGGGCTGCTGCTCGCCTGTGCGCTGCTGTCCGTCGTTAGCGCGGTCCTGTTTATCCTGTCTGACACCATTTATGTGGCGGTTCACCTGCGATTCGTGCTGGCGGCGTTTGTCTCCCTGATCGTGCTGATCATGGTGCTGGAGCGCTGGGCAGATTCCATTCCGATACGTTTCCGGAAAGGGCTCACGCTGTTTATCTATTTGACCCATTCGGCCGTCATGATCTGCTGCAACCTCGCGCTGATCAAGCTGACGGGGGATCTGTCGTGGATTTTCGCCAACATCGGGTTGACACTGCTCTACCTGCTGGTGATCTACGCGGGCACTGTGTTCCTGTCGTGGGGACTGTCCCGGATCATGTACACCGTGGAGGGCATGACGCGAAACATGCGCCAGTTGAGCGGGTGAGGATTTGTGCAAAAAATGTCCGATTTCAAAGAGAATTCAAAAAAAGAAACGATACACTGTGCTTGTACCGGGGTCGGTACCAAAATCAGGAATTGGCTGAAGGGGTGAGACATGGTGTTGAAAAATACCAAGGGGAAGAGAGCGGGCATGTGGAAAAAGTCGTCGGCCGTTGTCCTGTCTTCCGTACTGCTGGCAGGCGTTCTGGCATCCAGTTCCGATGCCGCGGTCGCGACCAAAAACGTGCAGGTTAAATACAACAATGTGAAAGTGACGTACAACGGCCAGCTTGTTCCCACCGACATCGAACCGTTTTTGATCAACGGCACGACCTACATTCCTCTGCGGATGATGGCCGGTGTGTTTAACAAGAACGTGGCGTGGGACGGGAACACGTATACCGTGAGCGTCACGGACAAGGAAGACCCGCGGATTGCCACCCTGCAGGCGGAAATTGCGCTAAAAGATGCCCGGATTGCCGAGCTGGAGAAGAAATTGAAGGACGCGGAGGACAAGCTGGCAAAAGCCGAAGACGATGACGTCGATGACCGGATCGAAGAGCTGGAAGATGACCTGAACTACGACTATGGAGATTATGAGGATCTGGAATGGTCGATTTACTTGAGCGGCGACGAGGATGAGATTGAGGTGGAGATTGAAGTCGACCTTGACGAGTATCAGGATGAATACGACGATCTTTCTACCAGAGACATCGAGAGACTGGTGGAAAATATCTGCAACGATATCTGGGATGAATTCGAGGATGCCGATATCGACGGGGTCATCATTGACATCGCCGACGACGATGAACTGCACGACTTCTACGGTGATGCCAGCAGCGGCGACATTGAATTGGACGGAAAAGAAATCTGAATGAATCCCCGGGGGAAACATCGGGGGACACTTGCGACAGGGAACTCGCTGAAAACAGCGGGTTCCTTTTTTCATGCGTTCACCCGACACACAACTCTTCCACGATCATTCCTAGAGTTTTCCACAGTTCTCTAAGGCGAATCAAAGATTGAAACCCTACACTAAAGCTGTACCTGGGTACAAGTTTAAAATATTGGAAAGGATGATGGAGATCATGTTCAGCAAAGCAAAAATCGGAATGCTGTTGGGAGCAATGGCTACGGCGTTGAGCATTGGCAGCATCGGAAGCGTCTACGCCGCTGCCGACAATCAGCAGCCTGTGGATAAAGGCGTCAAGTTCGAACATAAGGGCTGGTTCAGCGCGGAGAAACTCGGAAAAGGTAAAGTATTCGTAAAAGGGCCGTCCCTCTGGGATAACGATGAGCTGCTGGATCTGCTGAAGCTGGATAAGGAACAACTGCAAAGCAAGCTGAAAGACGGCAAATCGCTGGCCGACGTGTCCAAGGAGCAGGGCGTGTCCACGGATGAGCTGGTCAGCCTCTTGACCAAGCAGGAGGAAGAACGTCTGGCAGCAGCGGTGAAGGAAGGCAAGCTGACGCAAGAGCAGGCGGATAAACTGAAGGAGAGCATTGCCGAGCGGGTGCAGCACTTCGTGGAAAACACTCATCCGGGAAAAGGCTTCGTGAAGTTCCGCGCACTGTTCCCGGGATTCGGTGACAATGAAGAGCTGCTGGATCTGCTGAAGCTGGATAAGGAACAACTGCAAAGCAAGCTGAAAGACGGCAAATCGCTGGCCGACGTGGCCAAGGAGCAGGGCGTGTCCACGGATGAGCTGGTCAGCCTCTTGACCAAGCAGGAGGAAGAACGCCTGGCAGCAGCGGTGAAGGAAGGCAAGCTGACAGAGGAGCAGGCGGATAGACTGAAGGAGAACATTGCCGATCGAGTGCAGCACTTCGTGGAAAACACTCATCCGGGAAAAGGCTTCGTGAAGTTCCGCGCACTGTTCCCGGGATTCGGCGACAATGAAGAGCTGCTGGATCTGCTGAAGCTGGATAAGGAACAACTGCAAAGCGAGCTGAAAGACGGCAAATCGCTGGCCGACGTGGCCAAGGAGCAGGGCGTGTCCACGGATGAGCTGGTCAGCCTCTTGACCAAGCAGGAGGAAGAACGTCTGGCAGCAGCGGTGAAGGAAGGCAAGCTGACGCAAGAGCAGGCGGATAAACTGAAGGAGAACATTGCCGAGCGGGTGAAGCACTTCGTGGAAAACACTCATCCGGGAAAAGGCTTCGTGAAGTTCCGCGCACTGTTCCCGGGATTCGGCGACAATGAAGAGCTGCTGGATCTGCTGAAGCTGGATAAGGAACAACTGCAAAGCGAGCTGAAAGACGGCAAATCACTGGCCGACGTGGCCAAGGAGCAGGGCGTGTCCACGGATGAGCTGGTCAGCCTCTTGACCAAGCAGGAGGAAGAACGCCTGGCAGCAGCAGTGAAGGAAGGCAAGCTGACACAGGAGCAGGCGGACAAGCGAAAAGCAGAGATCGAGAACGTGGTGAAGAAGCTGATCGAGCGGACCTTTCCCGCCGGTCACGCTGAAAAGACCGTGGTAGAACAGTAATTGTTGAAACAGCGAAACTGAGGCAGGTGAGCAATCACCTGCCTCAGACTGCAGACAAACTGTACTTTTTCATTGAGGTTCCGCAAGGAAACGATCTTTCCATTGTTGTCGGGCCGAAAGGCCTGCACATTGATCAACCGAAGGTGGAGATAAAGTACGGGCATGGAGTGATGGGCCATGCGAGCTCCTTTGACGACCTGCCCAGCGGAAAAACGGAAGACGACGCGGGGAAAACAGGGGGCACAAGTCTCACTTCATCGAAATACCCAGATGTTTGCCCCCTGCCCGCGTCGCGTTTTGGAGCGGACGCGATCCGCTTCTTTGCTGGTCGTCAAGAGAGCGAGCGGGCCCGATCATTCATGCGACATGGACGTTGTCTACACACTGAGGCAGGTGAGCAATCACCTGCCTTTTTCAAATCTGTTTCAAAAAAACGGATGGTTTACTAATAGATTGGGAGCGTACGGCCACAGGCACAATTGGTGTAGTATATAAACATAGAAATGCGCTCTTCCCTGCCGTCGCCCGCAACGCAGAAGGCAGGGGACAGGAGCAGGAAAGAGGGGTGGGTATGCGAATTCTCGTAGTAGAGGATGAACGTCATTTGCTTCAGGCGATTAGCGCCGTGTTTAAGGAAGAAGGATACCAGGTAGACTGTGCCGACCGGGGAGATGAAGGCCTGCTGCTGGCGGAACGAGGCATTTACGATCTGCTGGTGCTGGATATCATGATGCCTGGTTTGGACGGCTTGTCGATGATAAGAACGTTGCGGTCAAAAGGCAATTTGACACCGGTTTTGTTTCTTACCGCCAAAGACAGCGTGGAAGCCCGGGTCGAAGGCTTGGACGCCGGAGCCGACGATTACCTGGTCAAACCGTTTGCGGTGGAAGAACTGCTGGCGCGAACGAGAGCGCTGCTGCGGCGCAACGGGAAGTTTGCCAAGGAAGGCGAGCTGAGCTATGGCCCGATTTGCCTGAAGGAGTACGAGCACGACGGGTATGTGGGACCCCATCCGCTGCGGTTGACCAGCAAGGAGTACGATCTGCTCAAGTATTTTCTCTACAACCGGGAACAGATTTTATCGCGCGACCAGATTTTCGACCGGGTCTGGGGCATCGAATCCGAGGCGAACTACGGCATTGTGGACCTGTATGTCCATTATCTGCGCAAAAAACTGGCCGATCACGGGTGCGACCACTATATCCGCACGATTCGGAACGTCGGCTACATCCTGAAGGGAAACAATGAGCATGTTTAGAAAGACGCGAATCCGCCTGGTCACGCTGAATGTGATCGTGTTCGTCCTGCTGTTGAACGGTCTGGGGGGCGCGCTGTACGCCTCCATGCAGTATCGGCTGTATGCTCAGGTGGACGCAGAATTGAAGCAGATCGGAAAACGTCTGCTGTTTGATCCGTTTCCGTTTTTTCGGGCAGAGAAAAGGCGGATGCTCGACGTGGACAGGCGGATGGTCTTCCTGCTCTGGGACGATCGGGGAGAGCTGATTCGCAAGGAATACGGCGACTCCATCGACCCGGCAGAACTGCTGAAGTTCCGGCCGGACGGAGTGGCGGATGGCATTGAAACCTTGACGGTGGACGGGCAGACCTACCGCGTCTACACCTTGTCCATCGACAAGCGGGTGTTCGCAGAGGGACGGGTGTGGAAGGTGAAACGAATCCAGATGGTGGTCAACCTGGAACCGGAAGAAAAAATGCTGAACACCCTCCTGTACGTGTTGGGAATCGGCGGTGTGGTCAGCATCGTGATCGCTGTCTTTGCGGGGTTGTTCCTTGCCAAGAGGGCGCTGATACCCATTCAACTGTCCTGGGAGAAGCAGCAGCGATTTATCGCGGACGCCTCCCACGAGCTGCGCACGCCGCTGTCGGTCATTCTCCTTCACCTCGAACGGCTGTTCCGCAATCCCGACCATACGATCGAGCAGGAAAGCGAAAACATTTGGGTGAGCATTCAGGAGACGAAGCGGTTGAACAAGCTGGTCTCCGATTTGCTGACCCTGGCCCGCTCCGATTCCAACGAGCTGCAGATTATGAAGCAGCGCGTACGGCTGGATGAGCTGGCGGGGAAAGCGGTGCAGTCCTTTCAGCAGCTTGCCGAGCTGAAGGAGATTGACGTGCAGGCAACCATCGAGCAGCCGCTGGACATGTGCGGAGATGGGGAACGGCTGTACCAACTGCTGGTGATTCTCCTGGACAACGCCTTGAAATACACGAAAGAAAAAGGGACGATCAAGGTCACGTGCAGACGGGACAGTCATTGGGTTACGATGGTCGTGGCCGATACCGGCATCGGCATTTCCAAGGAGGACCTGCCCTTCATCTTTGATCGGTTTTACCGCGGGGACAAAATGCGATCCCGGGAGATGGAAGGAACCGGCTTGGGCCTGTCCATCGCGAAGTGGATTGTGGATGCCCACGGCGGCCGGATTCGCGTGGAAAGCGAGGAGGGCGTGGGGTCCAGCTTTACCGTCACGCTGCCCGCCCGGGGCAAGGACGCGGGCTGATTTTGCATCCGGGGTATAGAAGAAATCCGAGGTACGAGCGCCTCGGATTTTTGTTGTGCCGGCACACAATGGGCACCTGTGCCATAGGCTGTGGTATGACTTGCGGGCGTCGCTGACACGCGGTGCAGAGACGCGCGGCAAGAAGGGCTTCCGCATGGCGAGGTGATGACGTGAGACTTCCGCACAACGTACCTGACTTCCTGGGGGCCGTTTTGTCCATCGCGGCGGGCGTTTTGGTCAGTCTGGAGGCGTATCGGCTGCGGGCCTATTCCCTGTCCCGATATGTAGGCGATCATACGCTGCCAGCCATTCTGGGGCTTGTGTTTGTGCTGTTGGGGGCGGCCCTGCTGGTTCACTCGTTCCGGAATGAGGAGCGGGCCAAGGCACCGCCGTCGCCGCACCGAACGAGCCTGCTCCTCTGCCTGGCTCTATTGGGGGCGTACTGCCTCTTGATTGACATCGTCGGCTACCTGACGGCGACGCTGATCGTGTCGGCGTTTCTTTTCCGCGTCGTCGGAAGGTACGGATGGGGGACGGCCATCGTGTTGGCCGCCGTCCTGACAGGATGTCTGTACGTGGTTTTCATCATGTGGCTGCAGATTTCGTTTCCAACCGGATTCTTTCTGTGAAAGGGACGCGGTATCATGGACACCTTACACCTTCTGTTGGCAGGCTTCGCTCAGGCCATCACGCCGGAAAACCTGCTTGTGGCCGCACTTGGCGCACTGGTTGGCACGTTTGTGGGGGTGCTGCCAGGATTGGGGCCCACGTCCGCCATCTCCATCCTGCTGCCCGTCACCGCCGTAATGGAACCGACGCAGGGGATCATCATGCTGGCCGGCATTTACTACGGCGCCATGTACGGCGGATCGACCACGGCGATTCTCCTCAACATCCCCGGAGAGATTTCGTCGGTCCCCACCTGTTTGGACGGCTATCCGCTGGCGAAGAAGGGAAAAGGGGGGGCGGCCCTCGGCATTTCGGCCATCGCCTCCTTTGCGGCCGGGATCATGGGCGTCGTCGGATTGGTCTGTTTTGCGCCCGTCCTGGCAGACCAGGCATTGAAGTTTGGTCCTCCCGAATACTTTGCCCTGATGATCCTGGCCCTGACGCTGATGGTCAGCTTGTCGGGAGGCTCCTTGATCAAGGGGTTTTTGATGGGGGCCTTCGGATATACGCTGTCGCTGGTGGGACTGGGGCCGTCTTCCGGGATGCCCCGGTTTGACTACGGCATCCCTCTGCTGAGCGGCGGGTTTGACATGATCAGCATTATTATCGGCCTGTTTGCGATTGCCGAAGTGCTGAAGGGAATCGGGGAAAAGCGGATTGCCACCGTCATCGGCGCGCGCGGCAGCGTTTACCCGTCAAAAAATGATGTGAAAAAGTGCGCCGCGCCCACGATCAGAGGAGGGTTGGTTGGGTTTTTCCTCGGGCTGCTGCCGGGCTGTTCCGCCGCGATCACCTCGTTTCTCGCCTACGATCTGGAGAAAAAAGTGTCGAAGCATCCGGAGCAGTTTGGCAAGGGTGCAATCGAGGGCGTGGCTGCACCGGAAGCGGCCAACAACGCCACCAGCAGCGCCGGGTTTATTCCCCTGTTTTCCCTGGGCATTCCCTCTTCCCCGCCGCTGGCCATCCTGCTGGCCGGATTCATGATCTACGGTTTGACGCCCGGTCCCGTGCTGTTTGAGCAGCACCCGCTCTTTGTCTGGACGGTCATCGCGTCCATGTTCGTCGGCAATGCGATGCTGCTGGTACTCAATCTGCCGCTGGTCTGGGTGTGGGTCAAACTGACGAAGGTTCCGTACGGCATCATGGCGCCCGTCATTCTGATGCTGTGCACCATCGGGGCGTACAGCGTGCGAAACAGCCTGTTTGACGTGGCGGTGGCCTTTGCGTTCGGCGGGCTGGGCTACCTGTTTCATACCTACCGCTGGCCGGTCGTGCCGCTGGTGTTGTGCTTTATTCTCGGACCGCTGCTGGAGGAGTCGTTTATCCAGACGATGGTCATGTCGTCCGGCGATGTGGCAATCGTGCTGGAGCGCCCCATCTCGCTGGTCATCCTGTTGGCGGCAGCTGCTCTGATGCTGGTCTCCCTCGCGCTCAACAGGCGGACGCAAAAGCGGGTGCGGGAAGAGCATCAACACGGCGCGGACGTGGCCTAGCATCATTGAGAGCAGCTTGTTGTACAGGAGGAGTGTTGTTTGAAAGCATATGGGAAATGGATCGGCGGGATCGTCTCCTGCCTGGCAGCCGTGGCGGTGACGGCCTGCGGGGCGGACGTTGCCCAACCCGATGTCGGCTCTGAGACGCAGGCCATTGCCGGTCAGGCGGCTCCCGTCTATCCCGACAGACAGATTGAGTACGTGGTTCCCTATTCCGCCGGGGGCGGGGTAGATCTGGTTGCCCGGGCTGCGGCAGATTATTTGAGCAAAGAGTGGGGGCAGCCGGTCGTCGTCGTCAACAAACCGGGGGGCGGCGGCACGGTCGGGGCGCAGTACGCTCTGAAACAGGCGAAAAACGACGGCTACACGGCGCTGGCCGTCAACGTTTCCAACACGTCCATGCTGTCGGCGGGGATGAAACAGCCCCTGATCACCAATGAGGACCAGGTGTACGCCGCCCGGATCGGAAAAGGGACGCTGGCGTTCGCGGTCAAGGCAGATGCGCCGTGGAAGGACTTCGCCGAATTCTCCCAATGGGTGAAACAGCACCCGGAACAGTTGACCTGGACCTCCGTCGGACCTGCCGGATTTTCCGCATTCGGTGTGGCGGAATGGATGGACGCGATCGGGGCTGATTTTACCAAGACCCGGATGATTGTGACGAAGGGCGCGTCCGATTCACTGCCCAAAGTGGCGGGAGGACACGCGATCCTCGCTGTCCATACTGTCGGCGAGATCAATCCCATGCTCCAGGCAAAGAAAGTGAGGATTCTCGCGGTGTCCGGCAGCGAGCGCAGCCCGTTTCTCCCCGACGTTCCCACCGCCGAAGAGCAGGGAGTAAAAGGGCTGACCGTGTTCTGGTGGACCGGGGTCTCTTTTCCCAAGGGGACACCCGACTACGTGATCAACAAGTGGGAAGAAGCCGTGGCGAAAATGGTGAACGACCCCGCATTTGTGAAAAAGCTGCACGGCATACAGGTGGAGCCGGACTATGCCGACTCGGCCCAGTTTACGCAGGATGTGGCGAAGGAAACCGGGTATTACGTCGAGCTGGCTGAAAAGCGCAATATGCGAAAATGATGATGGGCGACTTGGCAGTTTCGTCCCCGTGCTGCGGGGCCGGTCCCATCCCGGGTGGCCAGCGCCATGCCGGAGTGCAGGGAATGAGCTGTTACGGCAACAGCCATATCCCTCACTCCCTTTGCTCGTGCCAAAAACATACTTGACAGGTATGAATAGTTGGAATAGACTGTATCGTAAGCAACGACACCGGGTTCAAAAAATAAAACATCCGCAGCCGATCAGTCAACTGAAGGCTCCTGCCTGTTTGCTCTGATGCAAGCATGTGGGAGCCTTTTTGTTGATACTCCACATTTGATGAGAGGAGGAAACCCGTGCTGACACTCACAGATTCACGGAAAAACCCGCGGACCCGTGCTGCTGCCGCTTTTCTCGCAGGACTGTTTCTGGCGGCCGCCTTTCTGACCGGCTGCTCCGGGGACAGCCGCGAAAGCGCGGGGCAGGCCGCTGCCCAATCGGAAGAAACGGCGAAGGTCCTGCGCATTGGCTACCAGAAAGGGGATCCGCTGAACATCGTTAAAGAGCGCGGCACCCTGGAAAAACGATTGAAGGAACGGGGATACGACGTGACCTGGCACGTGTTTCCGGCCGGTCCTCCGCTGCTGGAAGCGCTAAGCTCGGGCAATCTTGACGTCGGGCGAACAGGCGATTCTCCTCCCGTGTTTGCCCAGGCGGCAGGCTCTCCCCTGGTGTACGTGGCTGCGGGCAAGGCAAAGTCCGAAGGCTCTGCGATCCTCGTCAAACATGAGTCCAGCATACGCACGCTGGCCGACTTGAAAGGGAAGAACATCGGCCTGGCCAAGGGGTCCAGCGCTCATTACCTGCTGGTGAAGGCGCTGGAAAAGGCCAACCTCCAGTACAGCGACGTGACCCTGTCGTTTTTGTCCCCGGCCGATGCACGCATTGCGTTTGAGCAGGGAAAAATCGACGCGTGGGTAGTGTGGGACCCCTATTTCGCCGACATCGAGATCACCGGCAAGGTCCGGGTGCTGGCCAACGGCGTAGGCCTGGCGGAGGACCGCGATTTCTACCTCGCCTCCAAACGCTTTGCCGAGGAGCATGGCGACATAATCCACGTATTGCTCGAAGAAGTGGAGCACGTGAGCGCGTGGGCCAACGAACATCCCAAGGAAGTGGCCCAGCTGCTGGCGCCGCTGTTGAAAATCGACGCAGCCGCGCTGGAGAAGGCGGCGAAACGCAGAGAGTACGGGCTTCAGCCGATTGACGACGTCATTGTAAAAGGGCAGCAGGAAATAGCTGATACGTATTTCGCCCTGAAGCTGATTCCGCAAAACATTTCCGTCCAGGAAGCAATTTATCGACCAGCACGGTAAGAGAAAGGGAGTGGGCTCATGGAAGTCTTTTGGTTTATACCGACTCACGGGGATGGCCGTTATCTGGGAACATCCGTAGGGGGGCGTCCCGTCACGTTCAACTATTTGCGTCAGATCGCCCAGGCGGCGGATGAGCTGGGGTTCAGCGGTGCCCTGCTGCCTACGGGACGGTCATGCGAGGACGCGTGGGTGGTGGCATCTTCCCTGATCGCGGCCACCCGGCAGATGAAGTTTCTCGTGGCAGTTCGGCCCGGGATTGTTTCTCCTGCGGCGGCAGCCCGCATGGCGGCCACCCTCGACCGCTTTTCCGACGGCCGTCTGTTAATCAACGTGGTGACGGGCGGCGACCCGGTCGAGCTGGCCGGGGACGGTCTCCATCTGTCCCATGATGACCGTTACGCATTGACGGATGAATTTCTCACCATTTGGCGCTCGTTGTTAAGAGGAGAACAGGTCAATTTTCAAGGTGAGTATCTGCATGTGAAAAATGGGCGTCTGCTGTTTCCCCCGTTCCAAAAACCGTATCCGCCGCTGTACTTTGGCGGTTCGTCCGAGGCGGCGCTTAAAGTGGCGGCCGAACACGTGGATGTGTATCTCACATGGGGAGAGCCGCCGCAGCAGGTGGCGGAAAAAATCAGGAAGGTGCGCGCGCTGGCGGAAGCAAACGGGCGTACCGTCCGATTTGGCATCCGCCTGCACGTGATCGTCCGGGAAACGGAACGGGAAGCGTGGGACGCCGCCGAACAGCTGATCAAGCACCTGGATGAAGAAACGATCCGCACGGCGCAGCAAGCGCTCGCCAACTACGACTCCGAAGGTCAAAAGCGGATGATTCGGCTGCACAACGGCAACCGCAGCGATCTGGAGATCAGCCCCAACCTGTGGGCCGGCATCGGTCTGGTCAGAGGCGGAGCGGGGACCGCGCTCGTGGGCGACCCGCAGACTGTCGCCGCCCGCATGTTGGAGTACGCCGAGCTTGGCATCGAGACGTTTATCTTTTCCGGCTATCCCCACCTGGAAGAGGCGTATCGAGTAGCGGAACTGCTGTTTCCGCATCTGCCGCTGGCGAATCGAACGCCGGAAGCTCCGGCTGGTGAAATCATCGGCAATGACCGCTTTCCCGAGAAAAAAGTCTCGTCCCGGAGCGTGGTCGCCCATGGCTGACATCATCTTGGGCCCGGGAGGAGATTCGCCATGCGTTTGACGTTGAAAACACGCGGCCTGGCGTACGTAATTCCCTGGAGCATTCCGCTTCTGGTCATTCTCGTGTGGCAGGTGCTCGGCGACTGGGGGATCATCTCTACGCGCGTTCTGCCGACGCCCGTCCATGTAGTGGAGGCGGCGGTGCAATTGGTTCAGGACGGGGAACTGTTTGACTATATAGCAGCCAGTGCCAAGCGGGCTCTGATCGGCTTTTTGATCGGCGGCGGCCTCGGCTTTTTCCTGGGGTTGCTCAACGGGGTGTTTCCCCCTGCCGAAAAGCTGCTGGACACATCGGTGCAGATGGTGCGCACGATTCCTCATCTGGCCTTGATCCCGCTGGTGATCCTGTGGTTCGGGATCGGAGAGGAAGCAAAACTGGTTCTCGTCGCGCTGGGCGTCTTGTTTCCCATTTACGTCAACACCTTTCACGGCATCCGCACAGTAGATCACGGTCTGCTGGAAATGGGCAGGGTATACGGGCTGAGCGGATTCGCTCTGTTCTGGAACGTCATCCTGCCGGGGGCGCTTCCCTCCATCCTGGTAGGGGTCCGCTACGCACTCGGAGTCATGTGGATGTCGCTGATCGTGGCGGAAACGATCGCCTCCGATTCCGGCATCGGCTACATGGCCACCAATGCCCGTGAGTTCATGCAGATGGATGTCGTCGTGCTGAGCATACTCTTGTACGCGCTGTTGGGCAAACTGTCCGACAGCATCGCAAAGGCGATCGAAGGAAGGTGGCTGCAGTGGCATCCGAGCTACAGCAAGCGGTGATCCGGCGTGGGGGTGATGGTATGAATGCGAATTACGGCATGTCACTCGATGTGCAGGATGTGGGCAAGGCTTTTGGCGCCACCCGGGTGCTGCGGCAGGTGCGGCTTGCGATGCAGCCCGGCGAATTCGTCGCCGTCGTCGGGAGGAGCGGATGCGGAAAAAGCACGCTGCTGCGGATGATTGCCGGCCTGGACCAGCCGACGGAAGGACAGATTTACGTGGATCGCCAGCCCCTCTACGGCCTGCACCCGGAGGTGCGCATCATGTTTCAGGACTCCAGACTGCTCCCCTGGAAAAAGGTCATCGACAACGTGGCGCTCGGGATCAGGGCGGGTGCGAAGCGGACAGCGGAAGAAGCGCTGCGGCTTGTCGGTCTGTCCGAACGCGCCGGCGAATGGCCCCGCGTCCTGTCCGGCGGGCAGCGGCAGCGCGTCGCACTGGCCCGCGCTTTGGCGGGAGAGCCCCGGCTGCTTCTGCTGGATGAGCCGTTGGGCGCGCTGGATGCGCTGACCCGGATCGAGATGCAGCGGTTGATCGAAAAGCTGTGGCTGGAACAGGGATTCTCCGCCATTTTGGTGACACACGACGTGAGCGAAGCAGTCGCCCTGGCCGACCGTGTGGTTCTCCTGGAAGAGGGAAAGGTGGCGATGGACATCAAGATCAACCTGGCCCGGCCCCGGGTGAAGGACAACGGTTTTGCCCACTATGAGCGGGTGATTCTGGACAGAATCCTGGGTGCGCGGGAAGAGGAGCCGTTTTTCGCCAACAATCAAGCGCATGCCTACTCCATCTGAGCATGATCCGGTGCGGATCGGACGCGGTCCGGTGCGAACAGCTGGATTCGCCCAAAGCGTTGCCGCGCTTTTGGCCCTGTACAACAGACATTCCCGTTCCCTGCAAGGGGGAGGCTCAACTGCAAAAATGAGCAGATCACCAAGCTGCCAGGCTTCAAGGTGATCTGCTTTTTTTATGGGACAGCGGCGATATTGCCTTTGCTGCAAGAAAACCTCGAAGATTAGGAAACATTTGCTAACACAAAGGTGTTACAATATATGGGAGTAATTAGTGGGGGGGAAAAGCCGATGAAAAAGCTGGTGATTTCTCTGTCCGCAGTGGTTCTGGCATGCTCTGCATGGGTGTTTTATTCTTTCGCAACGGAAGAGAAATCTGACATATTTCGTTCACTCAGCGCAGAGCTGAAGGAGATCCAAGCCACAAAAGACAGATACTTTGCCCAGGTTGAACATATCGGCATCACGAGCGGGGAGTTTCAGACCTACAAGGCGTACATGCGGGCCAATCAACAACTCAATAACCGTAAAGATGAATTGTCCGACAGTGAGTTGTTAAAAGATTTGATCATCGAAAAGTTGCTGCTGCTGGAGGCTGAAAAGCAAGGGGTAGCGGTCAGTCTGGAGCAGGCCAGAGCGTATTCTGACGAGATGAGACACATTCTGGAAAGTACAGCCGATGAAAAAGCAAAAGCGTTTCAGCAGCAGGTCACAGCCCTGACCGGTCTGCGTGAAGATGAATACTGGGAGAAGCATGCTCCAGAAGCGTACAAAAGCCAGCTCAGCATCGAACATTTGCTGAATAAACTCGTCCAAGACGGAGTACTGCCAAATGCCTCTGGAGACCCTGAGTCCTTTCAAACGGCATGGAAATCTTACAAGGACAAATTGTATGAGAGCCGCTCGGAACAGGTGAAGATTTTTATCGATGACATCCAGTGAAACGGCCAGATTTCCCTGCCCGCGCGTTTTGAAGCGGACACTGCCACCTTCTTTGCTGGTCGTCAAGAGAGCGAGCGGGCCCGATCACCCATGCGCGACGGACTTTGTCTACACGCTGAGGCACAGCATCCAAACAGGAAGCTGTGCCTTTTGTCTGTCCGGCGTCCGGCTACGGGCGGATTTTCACCGGCGTTCCGATCGGCACCCGTTTGGCCAGGTACTCCACGTCCCGGTTGTGCATGCGGATGCAGGCGCGGGAGACGTACTTGCCGATCGAGGCCGGGTTGTTGGTGCCGTGGATGCCGTAATGAGGCTTGCTCAGCCCCAGCCAGTAGGTGCCGAACACGCTGAGCGGGCCGCCCGGGTAGGAGTTTGGGTACGGGACTTTGTTGATGATGGTAAAGTCGCCGCGCGGCGTGGCGGTGGCGATTTTGCCCAACCCGACGGGAAACGAGCGGACCAGGCGCTGACCGCCAGATGCGCATGTACCCCAATACGAATGTTCATTTCAAGAGATGTTTTGTCAGATTTTTTGCACAAATGATTGGACAGGTTGTCAGAACATGAAGTCTATATTTTCTCATATATTTAAATTCATAGAATTATTAGACATATTAACCGAGGGGGTACACATCATGAGACGTAAAAAGCGCGCGTCCATCCTCATTCCGCTGCTTCTCGCTGCCGTTTCCATCGCCGGCTGCAGCCCGCAAAGCTCACCGTCCGGACAAGCCGGTCAAACTGGACAAGCCGGGGAGGCGGCTGGCGCGGGGAGCGGGTCGTCCGCCAACAGGATTTTGATTGCGACGCAAAGCCCCCTGTCCGGCTCTCAGTCAGCAGTCGGCGACTCGATCAAGACAGGGGCGGAGTACGCCCTGCGCTTGCAGCAGGACGAGTTCAAGCAGATGGGATTTGACCTGCAGTTGTATCCGCAGGACGACCAGGCCGATCCGAAAATTGGCGTGACCAATGCGGAGATGCTGGTCTCCAACCCGGATGTGCTCGGCGTGGTCGGCCATTTCAACACCGGTGTAGCCATCCCCGCCTCCGTGAAGTACGAGACGGGCAGCCTGGTGATGGTCTCACCCGCCAACAGCGGCGTGCAGCTGACGGAGGAAGGCAAAAAGACCGTACACCGGATCTGTGCCCGCGACGACGCGCAGGGGCCCAAAGGCGCCAAATACGCCAAGGAAACGCTCGGCGTCAAATCCGTCTTCCTGCTGCACGACAAAACGGCGTACGGGCAGGGGCTCGTCGACCAGGTGAAGGCCCAGTTTGAAAAGGACGGCGTGCAGGTGTTGGGCTATGAAGGTGTCAATCAGGGGGAGAAGGACTACAACTTTGTGATTAACCAGGTGGTGGCGAAAAACCCTGACATGATCTATTTTGGCGGCATTTATCCGGAGGCCGGAATCCTCGTCAAGCAGGCGCGGGAAAAAGGCTTCAAGGGGATCTTTATGGGCGGCGACGGCATCGACTCCCCCGATCTGATCAAGATCGCGGGACCGGAGGCGGCTGAAGGCGTGGTGTTCACCTCGCTGGCAGGGGACGTGAAGCAGACGGAAGAGGGGCGAAAATGGGCGGAGGAGTACGAAAAGGCGATGGGGAAAAAGCCGGAAACCTACTCCGTATACGCCTTTGACTCCATGAATGTGATCCTCAACGGCATCAAGCAGGCGATCAAGGCCAACGGCGGGAAAAAGCCGACCCGCGAGCAGGTGCTGGAGGCGGTTCACAACACAAAGGATTTTCAGGGGCAGTTCGTCAAGGTCTCGTTTGACGACAAAGGGGACAACGTATTTGCCGATGTGTTCATTTACAAATACGAGAAGGACAAGACGACCTTCCTGGGCAAGATCGAGTAGTGAGGAAAGCAGCCGATGTTCATTTGGAGCATCGGCTCAGATTGCAGACAAACTCCCTCGTTGCCATTGCAGTCGAGGGAGTTTTTGTCCTGTATGTATTCGAAAATGAAGCGAAAATGAAAGGCATTGTGCCTCCCTTTGCCTGCCTTCCATAGCCAATTG
>NZ_SDLF01000028.1:0-28745 GCF_013096935.1 Brevibacillus sp. MCWH
AACAAGGGCTGATGAGTTTGATACAGCGATATTTCACACTTCGTCAAGCTTGGTGAACCGCCGTATACCGGTCGGTACGTACGGTGGTGTGAGAGGACGGGGGTTAACCACCCCCTCCTACTCGATTCTGTTTCTGATTGTCGGCTGCCGGTGTGTGCTACTCCGGCAGGTAAATGGCTTCCGTCCGGTAGATGCGCTGTCCGCGCGAGGAGAAGCGCTCCTCGTACTCGGTCATCACATTGTCCTCGGCAAATGGCGAATGGTGCAGGTCAAATGTGATGTGGCGCAGCTGAAAACGCTGGTCCGAAAATTGGTTGAGCGAGAACTCAAACAACTGTTCGTTGTCCGTTTTCAGGTGAATCTCTCCGTACGGCTTCAGCACCTGTTTGTACCCCATCAGAAAGTTGGCGTGGGTGAGGCGCCGTTTGGCGTGCCGCTTCTTCGGCCAGGGATCGCTGAAGTTGAGGTAGATGCGGGACACTTCGCCCGGTGCGAACAGGTCAGACAGGTTTGCCGCATTGTACTGGACAAAGGCCAGATTGGGGATTGCCCGCTTCTCCGTCCGCTGGGCGGCGCGCAGGATTACCTCCGCCTTCAATTCCACGGCGATGAAGTTGATGTCCGGATGTTTTTCGGCCAGCGTGTTGATAAACCGCCCTTTGCCACAGCCAATTTCCACATGAATGGGACGGTCGTTGCCAAACCGCTCGCTCCATTTGCCGCGATAGGAGTCCGGGAAGTCCACAAACGTGGGATATTCGCGCAGGGCCTCTTCGGCCCCAGGGATGTTGCGCAGTCGCATGAAAACATGAACCTCCTCTTTACCCGACACGCGCGCTTTCTCAGCACGCTGCCCATGACAAGCTCCTATATACTGTACGACGAGTCGGTCCAGGTTGCAAGCATTCATACAGGCAGACAGGCGTCTTACAAATAGTTCCAGGAATTCTGCGATCAATATGGAATGTGTTGGGAATCATCCGGGACAAAAGCCGTATGGCGGTTGAACAAATGAAGATTACGCTGGACAAAATTGGCATACAGGGGTAGCAGTTTTTGGAAAACGGGAATGAAAAAAGGAAGCAGGATTCCCCGCCGCTATGGGAACGACAGTGTCAAGTAGAAATAGCTGACAGCCACGATCGGCGGAATTGCCAGGAATTTGACAATTATCAACCGGTGACGCGATGGTAGAGTAGAGGACAAGCGTGAAATCGGCGATCGATTTTTCAACAAGGATTTTGCAACAAGGGAGGAGAAACAGCATGAAACTTCGCAAAACGCTTGTCGCCATTTTGTTGGGTACAGCCCTCGGCGTCACCGGGGTGGTGGCTCCACTTCCCGGCAACCACGGTGTGGCTGAGGCAAAATGGACCCAATCCCGGGCGGATAAAGTCATTCAAGTGGGTACCAAATATCTCGGCACGCCGTATAAATTCGGCTCGAAAAGCAGCACGACGCGCACGTTTGACTGCTCGTCGTTTGTTCAGCGCGTCTACCGTGAAGCGCTGGGAATCAGCCTGCCGCGCACATCCCGTTCGCAGGCGAAAGTCGGGGTCAAAGTATCCAAGAGCAGCTTGAAAAAGGGCGATCTGGTCTTCTTCCGCTCGTCCGGCAGCAAACCGACATCCACCTATATCACGCACGTGGCGATCTACGCCGGCGACAACAAACTGCTGCATACCTACGGCAAACCGGGCGTGACGTATACCAAATTCCGCGGCACGTCGTGGGAGAAACGCTTCGTTACGGCTCGCCGCGTCCTGTAACAACCGAATCGGGAAATAATGATGCGGTCATAACAACGAGCCGTTTGATTTTGGAAAATTTGAAATTGAATGATTCCCCGCCGGACCTCCCTGTGGTATAAAGAGAGTGCAATCACCAGCAGGCTGTCAAATACCACTGGGGGAAAGGAAGTCTGGTAGCATGAACGCCGAAAAGATCGTGCTCCGCAAGATGAGCATGCAGTTAAAAGCGCCGTTTCAAACCAGCTTTGGCACCGAGATCATCCGCGATTTTATCCTGGTGGAGGTTCACACCAAGGATTTTGTCGGCTACGGGGAGTGCGTCGTTTCCGGCAAACCGCTCTACAGCGAGGAGACGGTGGGAACGGCATGGCACATGATGGAGGATTTCCTCGTGCCGATGCTGTTTGAATACGGGGAGATCGCCCATCCCGACGAGGTGGGGCGCCTGTTTGCCCCAATTCGCCGCAACAACATGGCCAAATCCGCTCTCGAAGGCGCGTACTGGGACTTGTACGCCAAACAGCAGGGGATTCCGCTGGCCCGAGCGCTGGGCGGCACCAAGGACAGGATCGAGGTGGGCGTCAGCCTGGGGATCGAGGCGGACATCAACGATTTGTTCCGCAACGTGGAGAAATACCTGGAGCTGGGCTACCGCCGGATGAAAATCAAGATTGCGCCGGGCAGGGACGTGGAGGTGATCCGCGCGCTGCGCCAGCGATTCGGCGACATTCCGATGATGGCCGACGCCAACTCCGCCTACACCCTGAACGACGTGGATGTGCTGAAGCAGTTGGACGAGTTTGATCTGATGATGATCGAACAGCCGCTGGCCCACGACGACATCATCGACCACGCCAAGCTGCAGCGGGAACTGAAGACGCCGATCTGTCTGGACGAAAGCATCCACTCGTACGAGGATGCGCGCAAAGCGATTGAGCTGGGCAGCACGCGGATCATCAACATGAAGGTGGGCCGCGTCGGCGGACTGTCGGAGGCGAAACGGATTCACGACCTCTGCGTGGAAAAGGGGATTCCGCTCTGGTGCGGGGGCATGCTGGAATCGGGCATCGGCCGGGCGCACAACATCGCCGTAACCACTCTGCCCAATTTTACGCTGCCTGGCGACACGGCGGGCTCGTCGCGCTACTGGCAGGAAGACATCATCGACCCCTGGGTGGAAGTGGCCGCCGATGGCACGATTGCCGTTCCCGAGGCGCCGGGGATCGGATTTGCGCCGGTGCCGGAGCTGTTGGACAAGTACACGACGGCGGTCCGTGTGCTGACGAGATCTTGATCAAACGTACGGGCACCTCTTTGTGAGGTGCCCGTGTTGTTTTGGACCGAAATCAGATTTTCAGCACGCCGCCCTGGCTGGCGTTGGTCACCAGCTTGGAGTAGCGGGCTAGGTAGCCGGTTTTTACCTTTGGCTCGAAGCCGTTCCAGTTGGCCCGGCGGCGCTCCAGTTCCTCGGGAGAGACATGCAGGTGGATGGAGCGCTCCTCCAGGTCGATGCTGATGATGTCCCCGTCCTGGACGAAGGCGAGCGGTCCGCCTTCCGCCGCTTCCGGTGAGACGTGGCCGATGCTGATGCCGCGGGAGGCGCCGGAGAATCGGCCGTCGGTGATGAGGGCCACTTCTTTGCCCAGCCCCATGCCGACGATCTGGGAGGTCGGCGCCAGCATTTCAGGCATGCCGGGGCCGCCCTTGGGGCCTTCGTAGCGGATGACGACCACGTGGCCCGGCTTGATCTTGCCGCCCGCGATGCCGGCCAACGCTTCATCCTGCGAGTCGAAACAAATGGCCGGTCCCTCGTGCCGCTTGATCGACGGGTCCACGCCGCCCGTCTTGATGATTGCGCCCTGCGGCGCCAAATTGCCGAACAGGACGGAGAGGCCGCCCGACTCGCTGTACGGGTTGTCCAAACGGCGGATGACCTTGTCGTCCTTGATCTCCGCCTCGGCGATGTTTTCCCCCAGTGTCTTGCCGGTGACGGTGATGCGCTCCAGGTGCAGCGTCCCCGGCTTTTTGGCGATTTCCTTCAGGATGGCCGATACGCCGCCCGCGTTGTGGCAGTCCTCGATGTGGTAGTCGGAGGCGGGGGCCAGCTTGCACAGGTGCGGGACGCGTTTGGCCACTTCGTTGATGCGCTCGATCGGGTACTCGATGCCCGCTTCCTGCGCGATGGCGAGCGTGTGCAGCACCGTGTTGGTGGAGCCGCCCATCGCCATGTCCAGCGCGAATGCGTCGTCGATCGCTTCCAGCGTGACGATGTCGCGCGGTTTGATGTCGCGTTCGATCAGCTCCATCAGCTTTTTCGCTGACGCTTTGACCAGTTCCCGGCGCTCCGGCGAGACGGCGAGAATCGTGCCGTTTCCGGGGAGCGCGAGGCCCAGGACTTCCGCCAGACAGTTCATCGAGTTGGCCGTAAACATCCCGGAACAGGAGCCGCAGGACGGACAGCCGTACTGCTCCAGTTCTTCCAGCTGCTTGTCGTCGATCAGGCCGGCCTGGTAGGCGCCGACGCCTTCAAAGACGGACGAGAGCGAGATGGAGCGGCCATCGCTGGTTTTGCCCGCTCTCATCGGGCCGCCGGTTACAAAAATGGTGGGAATGTTGACCCGCAGCGCGCCCATCATCATGCCGGGTGTGATCTTGTCGCAGTTGGGAATGCAGATCATGCCGTCAAACCAGTGAGCGGAGACGACCGTCTCCAGGCTGTCGGCGATAATTTCCCGGCTGGGCAGGGAGTACCGCATGCCGATGTGTCCCATGGCGATGCCGTCGTCCACGCCGATCGTGTTGAATTCAAACGGTACGCCGCCCGCCTCCCGCACGGCTTCCTTGACGAGCCGGCCAAACTCCTGCAGGTGCACATGGCCGGGAATGATGTCGATGTACGAGTTGCAGATGGCGATAAACGGTTTGTCAAAATCCTCTTCTTTTACTCCGGCCGCGCGCAGCAGACTGCGGTGGGGGGCGCGGTCAAAGCCTTTCTTGATCATGTCGCTTCTACGTTTGACCACTATGAAAAACTCCTTTCCAGTCAAAAACCTGCCGTGTTTTGAACTATCTTATCACTTTTTCACAAGTACAAACAACCGTAAGAGTCTGAACATTCGCTCAGAAAGGCGGCTGCTCAGCGCGGGTGAAAAAGCGGAACGTGAAATCGCGTCGGCGTTGTTTTAGAATAAGGAAGTGAATGCTATTTTTGCGTGGAGTGAACAGAGATGAACGAAGAGTGGAAAGCGATCTGGGAAGAAGGGAGTGACGAGGAGCGGCAGATACTGGAACTGGCCCTGCAGGCCATCCGGCAGCGGCGGGAGCGGAACAGCGCCTTTCTGTCCGGATTTCTCGGCTTGAAGGGCGAATTTGTCGATGAAAACACGTACCGTTTTGATGTGCCGCTGACGCCGTTCATGCACAACTCGCTGGGCGTCGTTCACGGCGGCATCCTGGCGACGCTGATTGACTCGGCGATGGGTTCCCTGATCAACCGCAGCCTGCCCCCCGACCGGTACGCGGTGACGACCGAACTGAAGACCAACTACCTGCGTCCGGGCAAAGGGCAGCGGCTGCGTGCGGAAGCCAGTTTTCTGCATCGCGGGCAGACGCTGGTCGTGATGCAGGGCAGCGTGTACGACGAACAGGACCGGCTGATCGCTCACGGCACCGGCACGTTCATCGTCCTGAAACGGTAGGGACATGCAGGCGAAAGCGGGCCGCGAATAACGAAGCATCCCTGGGCACGCCGGGGCGGCATAGAGGTGTTTTACGTTACGTGATCGCCACGAGCCCGCTGTATTGGGCGATGTACGACAGCATTTTGGCAGAGAGCGGGACGATGAACTCCATGTTTTCCCGTTCGACGACGCCCGAGCGGGTGACGATGCGGGCCCACTTTACGGACAGCTTGTAGTAATCGGAGCCAAACGCGGATTGAATGACTTCGTTTTGGCGACGAAAGGAGATCGGTGAGCTGTCCAGCTTTACCGGCACCATGCTGACGATGTCATGCAAAAACAGGTGGTAGGTCATGTGCGGCTTTTGAAATACCAGTTCTTTGCTGGTGACGGAGCAGCCCAGGTTTTTGTTCATCTGGGTCAGCTTCAGTTCGCCTTCCAGATTTTTCAGACGAATAAAATCGTTGTTCATGTGGTTTCCCCTCCTGCGGCAGAAGGACCCGTCTTGTAAGCAGGGAACGGGATTCCGCCCGATATTGGCTTGCGCGGGCGCAAAGGCGACCGCCAAGCGGCTGTTGGGGCCTCGAAAACGGGTGTCTCTTAATCATAGGAAAAAAACCGGGAAAAGCGCAAGGGAAAACCATGGATGAGGACAGAGAAAAGGAGATGGAGCATCATGCTGGACATTGCAAAAGAAGCCGCAAGCCAGGCGGGCGCGTATTTGCAGGAGCGGTTTTTGGAGCGTCTCGTGCCCGATGAGGAACTGCACAACGACGTCAAGCTGCCGGAAGACAAGGAGAGCGAACGGCGCATCATCGAGGTGCTGCGCCGTCATCTTCCCGGACATGCGATCTATTCCGAAGAGATCGGCATGGTGGAGGGCGACGAGGAATACCTCTGGATCGTCGACCCGCTGGACGGCACCAACAATTACTTTATCGGTTTTCCCTACTTCTCCGTCTCGATCGCCCTGCAGCACAGAGGCGAAGTCGTGCTGGGAGTGGTGTACAACCCGGTGGCCGGCCAGATGTTTTGGGCGGAAAAGGGCAACGGGGCGTTTTTAAACGGCAGACGACTCGCCGTCAACGAGCGGGACGATTTGACGAGAGCGGTCGGCACGTACATTCGCGGCCGCAACACGGTGACCAAGGAGGAAGAGTGGGCGTTTACCCGTCCGTTCGCGCTGAACACCAAGCGGCTGATGCGCAACATCGCCCCCGCCCTGGACTGGTGTCTCCTGGCAAACGGATGGCTGGACTACATCGTCATGCAGCGCTCCGGCATCATGGATGTGGCCGCCGGCATCCTGATTGCCCAAGAGGCGGGGGCGATCATAACCGATTGGGAAGGGAACCCGTACCGACACGCGTCGTTCAGCGCTGATCATTTCCCATCGCTGGTGGCCAGCAACGGCCGGATTCACGAGCGGATATGCGGTTTGATTGGCGGATAGGCGGCGCTGATCAGCTACTAGGTGCGCAAAAGAAAAAGCTGAACAGGGCGGCGGATTCATGGAGACGATCGGGAATCGGCTGCCGGCCGGTAAAGTGTTGAATGGTTGTGACAAAACGCCGGGTGTGTATAGGCTTCTGCGAGCAAAGCATGCGGTGCCGTTCGCGTTGGGCCATGCATGCCCGGTCTTTTTTTGTTGACGGACGGAGCGAATGACACTATAATTCCTAGTAACTATATAGGAATTATACATCATTGAGAAAGGGGGATTTGCATGACCGATGCGGCCGTGCTGGTCATCGCCCACGGCTCGCCCGACCCTCATTGGATGGAACGGGTGGAAGAAGCGGTCCGTCCCTACCGCCGCCAGATGTTGATTCGAGTCGCCTACTTGGACGGGGTGGAGGGGCGTGGCATTGCCGATGAGGTAGAGCGTCTGGAGCGGGCAGGGGTGGAAACGATCGCCGCCGTGCCGCTGTTTGTCACCGCCGGGAGCACCCACGTCAGCGAAATCAGGGGGATGCTCGGGCTGGAGCCGGATGCCATAACGCCAAACGTCAAACCTGTCGCCACGCGGGCTCGGTTTCTCTGGTGTCAGCCGCTGGAGGACCATCCGCTGGTGGAGCAGATCGTCTGCGAGCGGCTGCAGGCTCTGTCCGTCGATCCTCACCGCGAAGCGCTCCTGCTCGTCGGACACGGCAGCGACCTGCCAGGGTATCGGGAACGCTGGGAGCGCCTTTTGCACCGCTTGACGTTCCGCCTGCAAAACCGCTTTTACTTCTCTGCCGCGGGCTATGCCACGCTGCGGCCGGATACGGTCGCGACCCGCGCCCGGCAGCTTGCATCCTGCGGGGAGCTGGTCGTGCTGCCGCTGTTTGTCAGCCAGGGGTATTTTACCCGCCGTGCTCTGCCGGAGCGGCTGGCAGGGGTGTCCTACCGGTACGACGGCAGCGCGTATCTGCCTCACCCGCTGATTGGCGAATGGATCGTACAGTCGGCAAAGACGGCGTTTTTGTTGGACTATCAAACGCAAAGGAGCGTGATTGGCGATGGCCAAGCAACGTAAATGGAAATGGGCGGATGATCCCAATCTGAACAAAGTGGAGCTGACCAAGCTGGAAAAAGACGGGTTGGACGTGATCGAGACAATTATCAACACCTATTCCAAGCAGGGGTACGACTCCATCGAAGCATCCGATTTCGACCGGTTCAAGTGGGCGGGCGTCTACCAACAACGGCCCAAAGAAGGCTATTTCATGATGCGGGTGCGCATTCCTGGCGGGATTTTGACCAGTGAACAGGCCCGTGTGCTGGCCGGTATCGCCCGCGATTACGGCCGCGATCTCGTAGATGTGACGACGCGGCAGGCCATTCAATTTCACTGGCTGACGGTGGAGTCGCTCGCCGACATCTTCGAACGGTTGGGCGCCGTTGGTCTTTCCTCGTTTGAAGCGTGCGGCGACTGTCCGCGGACGATCATGGGCAACCCGCTCGCCGGCATCGATCCGCATGAAGTGATTGACACGCGTCCGATCGTCAAAGAATTGGAGCAATTCTTTTTGCTCAATCGGGATTTTTCCAACCTGCCGCGCAAGTACAAGATGTCGATCTCGGCCAACGTGTACAATGCGGCTCACGCGCAAATCAACGACCTGGCGTTTACCCCGGCGAAAAAGACGATCGGTGGAGAAGAGGTGATCGGCTTCCACGTCTGGGTCGGCGGCGGCCTGTCGGCCAAACCGTACCTGGCGCAGCAGTTGGACGTCTTCGTCCGCCCGGAAGAGGTGGTCAAGGTGGCGGCCGGCGTCACCACGCTGTTCCGCGACTACGGCTACCGGTACAAACGGACCCATGCCCGGCTCAAGTTCCTGGTCGCCGACTGGGGAGCGGAGCGGTTCAAGGAAGAGCTGCTGAAGCTGACCGGCGAACTGGAGACGAGAGGAGAAGACCTGCTGAAGGGCTGGAACGCCGGTTACTTTTACGGCATTCACGAGCAGCGGCAGAAAGGCTTTTACTACGCCGGGCTGTCGGTGCCCATCGGCCGCATGAACGCGGATGAACTGCTGGAACTGGCCCGGCTGGCGGACGAGTACGGCGACGGAACGATTGGCACCTGCAACACGCAAAACGTGCTGATCCGCAACATTCCGGCGGAAAAAGTGGAGGCGTTCCGGGCTGAGCCGATCGTGGTCAACCGGTTCAAGCTGGAGCCCAACACGTTTGTCGGGTATGCCGTCTCCTGCACGGGGATCGAATACTGCAACCTGGCGATCGTGGAGACCAAGGAACGGATGCGGGCGCTGGCGGAGTACCTGGATGCGACCGTGCCGCTGGATACACCGCTGCGCATCCACATGGTGGGGTGTCCCAACTCGTGCGGCCAGCGGCAGATCGCCGACATCGGTCTGCAAGGGGCATTGGTGAAAACGCCGGAGGGCATGGTTGACGCCTTTGACGTCCACGTCGGCGGCACGCTGGAGGACCCCCGTTTTAACCAAAAGCTGAAGGCGCGCATTACCGCCGACAAACTGGGACCGTTCCTGGCACAGCTCATCACCGCCTACAAGAACGAGCGGCTGGAAGGGGAGCCGTACTGGCGTTACGTGGAACGCGTCGGCATCGAGGCGATTCAGCGGCAGGTGGACGAGATTTTGCAGACAGCGTAAGCGGTGCCGAGGAGGAGACGAGATGGCGGAAGAGCAAGCGGAAACGTTTTTGTACAAATTGGAAGCGGAGCTGGCGGACCGGCTGTTGACGATCGTGGTTGTCGCACAGTCGGACGAACGGGCGTTTAGCGCAGCGGAGAACAACATTCTCCGGCACACGGTGGCGCCGCCGCAGATCAAACAGCTCAGCCTGGTGGAAAAAAAGCCGTTGGGGCGGCAGGGCGTGGGCTATGTGATTGAAACGGCGCAGTTTTGACAGGCAAAGGCGCGGCGGTTGCGGCCCGCCGCGTTTTGAGGGAGCAGTGATCAGCGGCGCGCCTTGCCGCGTCAGACAAGGAACGGGTACAGCTAGGAGGGCGGTTGATGAAAAAGACAGGCAGCGTCATGTTTGTGGGGGCTGGCCCGGGTGATCCCAAGCTGCTCACGATTAAAGGCAAGGAGGCGATCAAACGGGCGGATGTGGTCGTGTACGACCGGCTGGCCAATCCGCTGCTGCTCGCCCACGCCAAACCAGACGTCCGGCTGATCTACGTCGGCAAGGAAGCGGATCGTCACTCGCTTCCCCAGGAGGAAATAAACCGGCTGCTCGTACGGGAAGCGCAGCAGGGCAGCCTGGTCGTCAGGCTGAAAGGCGGCGATCCGAGCATTTTCGGTCGGGTTGGCGAGGAGGCGGAAGTGTGCCGGCAGGCAGGGATTCCGTTTGAGATCGTGCCTGGCATCACTTCGGGCGTGGCAGCTCCGCTGTACGCGGGGATTCCGCTGACGCACCGGGAGTACAACTCGGCAGTAGCGTTTCTCACCGGCCATCAGTGCGAGCAAAACGCGGGCAGGGAGTTGGACTGGGCGGCGCTGGCCGCGATGGAAACGCTGGTGATTTACATGGGCGTTAAAAACTTGCCGCACATCCGGGAGCGCCTGCTGGCGCACGGCAAACCGGCCGATACGCCGGTTGCAATGGTGCGTTGGGGCACGCTCAGCGTGCAGCAGACGCTGGTCGGTCCGCTCTCCACCATCGATCGGCAGGCGGCGGAGGCGAAGTTTCACGCGCCGGCGATCATCGTCATCGGCGAGGTGGTCAGACTGCGCGATACACTCGAGTGGTACGAAACAAAGCCGCTGTTCGGCTTGACGGTGGCCGCGGCCGCCGGCGATCCGGAGCAGGAAGACCGTTTGTTGGCGGAGTTGGAATCGCTGGGGGCCGACGTCCTGCCGGTGGCAGTCGAAGCGCGGGCAGCGGAGGCTGATGCAAACGCGGAACGCCTGACCGATGAGCTTCTGGCATGCCGGTGGCTGGTATTTGCCGACGAGCGGCAGGTGGACTTCTTTTTTCGCACGCTTCGCGAACGGCGGATCGATCTTCGCCGGATCAAGGCTCGGATTGCTGCACGCGGCGAGCGGACTGCCCAGGCGCTCGAAAGCCGGGGGTTGCCGGCAGAGCGGCTGTTTGCCGCAGACGAACCGCTTGCCGCCGTCTCCCAAAACCTGCCGCTCGACCAGGGAGACCGGGGGCTGTGCCTGAGCGGCGGACCGAGCGGGATCGCTGCGTCTGCGGACGGGGTGGTTTGGCGCACGGCTTCCGCAGGCCGGCTGGCATGGGTCGACACCCATCCTGCTGCCCCGCTGCTGCGGGCCCGGCGATTTGACTGGCTGGCTGCGGATGATCCGTACCATCTGGACGCGCTGGCGCAGTTTGCCGGGGAAGAGTGGCAGAATCAGCCGCTGCTCTGTGTCGGTGAAGAGACGGCTGCCCGTGCCCGTTCCATGGGCTGGAGGCAGGCAGTGTCATGTGAGCGGGGAGCAGCGTGCGTCGTGAGAGCAGTTCGTTCAACGAACAAGGAGGAGGCATATGAACTGGAATTATGAATCGGTGACGGATGCCGAGCTCGCCAAGGTCAACCGGGAGATGGAGGGCAAAGACGCGCTGGACGTGATCAAGTGGGCGTACAGCACGTTCGGCGATGACCTCGTGTACGCCTGCAGCTTTGGCGCGGAAGGCATCGTGCTGCTTGACCTGATCAGCAAGGTGAAGCCGGATGCTTCCGTTTTTTTCCTCGACACCCATCTTCATTTTGCCGAAACGTACGACCTGATCAAACGGGTCCGGGAGCGCTTCCCAACGTTGAAGATCACGATCAAGGAACCGGCGCTTTCCTTGGCCGAACAGGCGGCCGCTTACGGGGAGGCGCTGTGGGAGCGGCAGCCCGACCAGTGCTGTCACCTGCGCAAGGTGGAGCCGTTGGCGTCAGTGCTGGAGGGGGCGGTCGCCTGGTTGTCCGGTCTGCGGCGGGAACAGTCGCCGACGCGGGCCCACGTCCAATACATCAACCGTGACGATCGCTTCCGTTCGCTCAAGGTGTGTCCGCTGATTCACTGGACGTGGGAGGAGGTATGGCTGTATATCCGCACGTTTGACCTGCCGTACAATCCGCTGCACGACCAGGGATACCCGAGCATCGGATGCGCTCCCTGTACGCGCGCGGTTCGGGAAGGCGAGGATGCGCGGGCAGGCCGCTGGGCCAATACGGGCAAGACGGAATGCGGCCTGCACGTCGCGCCCGCTTCGGCAACTCGATCGAATCCAAAGGAGTGAAGAACCATGACAACAAGCCAACCACACGGCGGCACACTGATCAACCGGTTCAATCCGGAAGCAGACCTCACGCTGGCAGTGCGCGAGGTGGAACTGGATGCGTTTGCGCTGGCCGACCTGGAGTTGATAGCCATCGGGGCGTACAGCCCGCTCACCGGCTTTATGGAGCGGGGGGATTATGAATCGGTCGTTGAGCGGATGCGGCTTGCCAACGGGCTGGTGTGGAGCATTCCCGTCACGCTGCCCGTTGCGGAAGAGGATGCGGCCGGACTGAAGGTCGGCGATTCCGTGCGGCTGTCGCACCAAGGAACCGTATACGGCCTCTTGGAAGTGCGCGATATCTACCGTCCGGACAAACAGGTGGAAGCCCGTCAGGTGTACGGCACCGACGAAATCAAACACCCGGGGGTAAAAAAGCTGCTGGAGCGTCCGAATGTGTATCTCGGCGGTCCGATTACACTGGTGAAACGGCCTGACAAAGGCGTGTTCGCCGCTCATACCCTTGACCCGGCCGAGACCAGAAAGCGGTTTGCCGAGCGGGGCTGGAAGACCGTGGTCGGCTTCCAGACGCGCAATCCCGTTCACCGTGCGCACGAGTACATCCAAAAGTCGGCATTGGAAATCGTCGACGGCCTGCTCCTCCATCCGCTGGTCGGCGAGACAAAGGCGGATGACATCCCTGCCGTCGTCCGCATGGAAAGTTACCAGGTGCTGCTGCGCCACTACTATCCGCCTGAACGCGTGCAGCTCGCCGTGTTTCCCGCCGCAATGCGGTACGCTGGACCGCGCGAGGCGATCTTTCACGCGATGGTGCGAAAAAACTATGGCTGCACCCACTTTATCGTCGGCCGGGATCATGCCGGTGTAGGGAATTACTACGGCACGTACGACGCGCAGCGCATCTTTCTGAACTTCACGCCGGAAGAACTGGGCATTACGCCGCTGTTCTTTGAAAACAGCTTCTACTGCCGTGCCTGCGGCAGCATGGCCTCCAGCAAGACCTGCCCGCACGGAGCAGAACATCATGTGGCGTTGTCCGGCACCAAGGTGCGGGAGATGCTCTCCCGCGGGGAAGCGCCGCCGCCGGAGTTCAGCCGTCCGGAAGTCGCCAAGGTCCTGATCGAAGGACTGCAGGCGCTGTCCGTCTGACAGAGGGGAGGAAATGCGATGAGCAAAGCGAACGCCCATGTGGTTTGGCATCCGACGACGGTGACGAAGGCGGACCGCCAACGGCAAAACGGCCACAAAAGCTGTATCCTCTGGTTTACGGGACTGTCCGGCGCGGGCAAATCGACGCTGGCCAACGCCGTGGATCAGCAGCTCCACGAGCGCGGTCTGAAGAGTTACGTGCTGGACGGCGACAACATTCGGCACGGCCTGAATCGCGGGCTGGGGTTCAGCCCGGCTGACCGCAAGGAAAACATCCGGCGGATCGCCGAAGTGGCCAAGCTGTTCGTCGACGCCGGCGTGATCGTGCTGACGGCCTTTATCTCCCCGTTTCGCGAGGACCGCGAGTTGGCGAGGGGACTGGTGGAGCCGGACGAATTTGTGGAGATTTACGTCAAATGTCCGCTGGAGGAGTGCGAACGGCGCGATCCAAAAGGCTTGTACCGGAAGGCGAGAAGCGGAGAAATTGCCGAGTTTACCGGCATCACGTCTCCCTACGAAGAGCCGCTCTCCCCGGAGCTGATCGTGGAAAGCGGCACGCAGTCGGTAGAGGAGTCGGTCCAAATCGTCCTGCGCTATCTGGAAGAGCGGGGGATCATTCCGGCAAGACGGTAGGCTCAATATAAAATATAATGAAAAAACAGGCATGGCGTTTTCGGCGCCATGCCTGTCATACGTTATCCGCTTACTTTTTCGTCTCCTGTTCCATTGCCTTGAACTGCTCCAGGGCCTGGTGCTCTTCCAGCGCTTTTTCTGCGAACACGCGCAGGAAGCCTTTTTCACGGAATGCGTCGAGCGCTTTTTTGTCTTGTTTCAGCTGGTCGAGCGTTACAGCGGCGTCTTTGGACGGAACGTCATACTTGGTCGCTTTGTTGAAGTTGTAGCTGTACTGATCCGATTCCAGCCCGATGGTCAGCGGCTGTTTCATTTCCGGAACCTGGAAGGTAACGTTCAGCGTGCTCTTTTGACGAACCGGCAGTTTTTCTTCGGTGATGTAGAAGTCCATGTTCAACGTCACGCCATGGAAGCCATTTTGTTTAGCCTTTTCCAGAAGTTGTTCCGGTGTCTGCTTTTTGCCCTCGGTATCCAGCCATTGTTTGGCTTTTGCCAGACCGGCGGTTACCATCGCTTCGGCGACTGCGCGTTTTTCCGCTTCGCTGGTTTTCTTTTCCGGGTTGAGCAGTTCTTCATTCAGGCTGTTGGAGAGCACCATCATTTCGATGGCGAACTTTTTGACCTCCTGGTTGGTTACCGCGTCGTTGGCGGTGTAGAAGAACATGTTGATCAGTTCTTTGGCGTCAAGATTCACGGCTACGTGGGTTGCCTTTACCTTTTCGCCGTTGGGCAGCTGCACGGTTTCGGTGCCCAGGTTTTTCGCATTGGACAGCTTGTAGCCGTATGTAGCGAAGTACTTCTTCATGAAGTCAATCGCCAGTTTGTTCATCTTGTCCTGATACTCTTTGATTTTGGCGGCATCCACTTTGACGTTTTCGCCAAGAGCAGCCGCGTTGATCACGTTGGTGTCAAACAGCAGGTACTTTTGATCCAGCGGCGTTTTTGCAAACAACTTGCCGTCGTTGATCACCACTTCCAGCGCGGCTTTTTTGTCGCCGGTCCAGAACTGTTTTTCGCGAAGCAGTTTGTCGTCGTTCACTTCCACATTGAACTTCATGTTTTTCGTGTCAAGCACTGTGCCTTTCACGGTTACGCCTGCTTGTACAGCGGCCAGGATTGCAGCAGATTCCTTGTCCTGCTGCTGTTTTCCAAGGGCGGCCGGCAGCTTGTCAATGTCGCCGGTCAATTTGATTGTTCCTTCAAAGTCGTAGTTATGTTTCTCCAGTGATGCCACCATGGCGTCACGCACGAGCGATGCTTCACCGGCGCAGCCGGTCAGCAGCAGCATCAGGGCGAGAAGCAGGGCACTGCCCTTTTTCCACATGTTTCTCATCCTCCCTTAGATTGTCTTTTCATTCCCAATATCTACTACGTTTTATGAAAAAAAAGGTTGCGGAATTTTAGAAAAAAACATTGGGCGTAAAAACCAGCGGATGATTCATGCTAATATGAAAGAGAAAATCACTCGATACAAAAGGTAGGTAATGAAAGAAAGGAACGTTGCAACATGTGGTCGTGGCTGCAAAAGATGATCCGATATGTGCTGGGAGAAGAAGAGCAGGAGCGAGAGCAGGAGCTGGAGCGTGAAACCGTCCGTTATCGCCCGCTTGCCGGACCAGCCGCCGGTCAACTCCGGGCAAAGACAAAGAACATTTACCCGAAACAGCGGGGCGACGAGCAGGAACCGGAGTTTCCGAGAAGGGAGAGGCAACGCCATTTTCGCTTTCCCGTGATCTCGGACGAGGAGCTTCACCGGCCGAAGAAGAGAGAGCCGGTGGAGATGGACAAGCCCGGGCGGGGTGACAGTGTGTACTCAGGGCCTGATCTGGTCTTTCGCAGCGGCTCATCCGCCCGCAGCATCGCCGACGGTATGAAGGCCGGCGAACAAGTGAAGCCGGAAGTGATTCAAGAGAAGCGGGGGGCTGAGCATACCCCGCGCAAAATAGATCGCGTTAAAACAGAAACGGTCCGACGTGAGGAGAGAAAAGCCGAGCCGTTGCGCCCGGCGGGGGCTGCTGCGGAAAAACGTACATATAAGCCGTCGGAGTTCATCTCCCCGGTATACGGAAAAATGACGCCGTCCACGCGGGAGACGGAGCACCGGATTCACACGACGTCCGGGATCTTCTACGCCGGAGCGGACAACAAGCGGGAATTTGTAAACACGGAGGAGGCTGCGGACCGTCCCGAGTTGACGGCTAAAGCGGAGACAGACGCTGTTTCGGCGGAACTGCAGCCGAATGAACCGGCGGCAGAGACGGCTGCAACGCTCCCGTGGACCAAACAGGAAGTGCCCGCAGCAAAGAACGGTACGGATGCGGGGGAAGCTGCTGAAGCACGGGACGTTTCGGAGGTACAAGCAGAATCGGCGGCCTCCGATGAGCTGACAACACGTGATGTGGTGTTCAATAACACGGCAGCAGCCGAGGCTGTGATGAATACGGAGACGGTGTCCGAGACGGCGCATGAGATGGAACCGGGGCCGGAGACAAAGATGGTGCCGGAGACAGACGCGGTACTTGAGACAGAGTTGGTGGCAGAGACAGAAACATTGCCTGAAACAGAGACGGTGCTGGAAACAGAGACGACGCCGTCGGAAAAATCAGAGGCGCCGATGGATGTCGCGTGCGAATCGCCGGCAGTGCCCGCCCAAACAGCGGACGAAGATGCAGACGAGGTGCCGACAGAACCGGGAGAAACGCAGGCGCCAGCGCTGTCGGACGAATCGGCGGCCAAGCCGCTCTCCCCTGCATGGGAGGCGTCCGCTCCCGAATCGACTGCTTGCGACCTTGCGGAACAGCCTCAAGCCGCCGAGTTGGAAGCTGCTGCAGGATGGACAGTCCGGGAACAGGAGATGAGCGCAAAAGAAATTGCCGCCTCTGCCGCCGTGCAGGAAAGGGCATCGTCGGCTGCAGGAACTGCGGAACCGTCTTACGAGCTGCCGTCGCTCGATCTGCTCGACCCCTGCCCGCCGATGAGCGAAGACGACGACGAACACACGCAGATTCAAAAAATGCTTTTGGAGGAGACGCTGGCCAATTTCAACGTCAACGCCCAGGTGGTGGGCATCGTCAAGGGGCCGTCCGTCACGCGTTTTGAACTGCAGCCGGCGCCTGGGGTCAAGGTGAACAAAATCACCAGCCTCATTGACGACATCAAGCTGAACCTGGCGGCCAAGGACATCCGCATCGAGGCGCCGATCCCCGGCCGCAACGCCGTCGGGATTGAGGTCCCCAACCTGACCAGTCAGCCGGTCCTGATCAGCCGGATCATCGGCTCGGCGAAATTCCGCGAGCATCCGTCACCGCTGGCCGTGGCGCTCGGCATGGACATTGGCGGGGAGCCGATCGTCGCCGACATCAAGAAGATGCCGCACGGACTGATCGCGGGTGCCACCGGCTCGGGGAAAAGCGTCTGCATCAACTCGATCATCGTCAGCCTCTTGTACAAGGCGACGCCGGAACAAGTGCGGCTGCTGTTGATCGACCCGAAAATGGTGGAACTGGCTCCGTACAACCATCTGCCCCATCTGGTGACGCCAGTGGTGACAGACGCCAAGCAGGCGACAGCCGCCCTGAAGTGGGCGGTGGAGGAGATGGAAAAACGCTATGCGCTCTTCGTCGACGCGGGTGCGCGTGACATCGAACGCTATAATCAGACCGTCGACCAGCCGCTGCCGTACATCGTAATCGTGATCGATGAATTGGCCGACCTGATGATGGTCTCGCCGCAGGATGTGGAGGAATGCATTATTCGCATTGCGCAAAAGGCGCGGGCTTGCGGCATTCACCTGCTGCTGGCCACGCAGCGGCCGTCCGTGGACGTGATCACGGGCAACATCAAAGCCAACGTGCCCACCCGTCTCGCCTTTGCCGTTTTTTCACAGGTGGATTCCCGCACCATCCTCGACCAGTCGGGCGCGGAGCGGCTGCTGGGACGGGGCGACATGCTCTTTTTGGAGAGCGGGGTCACTCCTGTTCGCCTGCAGGGGAACTACGTCTCGGACGACGAAATCGAGCGGATCACGCGCGCGATCAAACAGCAGCGAAAGCCGTCTTACCTGTTTAGCAAAGAGGAACTGGAGCAGCAGGTCCAGTCGTACGACATGGGCGACGATCCGCTGTACCACGAGGCGCTGCTCTTTGTCGCGGAACAGGGACAGGCTTCCGCCTCTGCCCTGCAGCGCCGCTTCCGCATCGGGTACAACCGGGCGGCCCGCCTGATCGAGATGATGGAGGCGGACGGCTACGTCGCCGGTCAGAACGGCGGCAAGCCCCGCGCCGTGCTGATCACCCGCGAGGACGCGGAGGCGCTGGCAGAAGGATCGTCACTGTTCTAGCACATCAGGAATGCTGCAAAGGTCTTGCCGATTGGGCAAGGCCTCAGCGTGTAGACAATGTTCGCGGCGCATGGGAGATCGGGCCCGCTCGCTCGCTTGACGCCCAGCACAGAAGCGGATGAAGTCCGCTCCAAAACGCGACGCAGGCAGGGGACAAACATCTGGGTGTTTCGATGAAGTGAGACTTGTGTCCCCTGTTGGTCCCCGCGTCATCGTTTTTCCGCTGAGCCGGTCGTCAAAGGAGCTCGCTTGGCCCATCTCTCCATGCGATGTACGTTGTCTACAGTTTCGGTTGATGAATGGTCAGGCCTTTCGGCCTGGAAATCATTTTCTTATGGACGCTTATACAATGAACCGTTTGTCTTCAGTCTGAGGTCTTGCCGATTGGGCAAGGCCTCAGCGTGTAGACAGTGTTCGCGGCGCATGGGAGATCGGGCCCGCTCGCTCGCTTGACGCCCAGCACAGAAGCGGATGAAGTCCGCTCCAAAACGCGACGCAGGCAGGGGACAAACATCTGGGTGTTTCGATGAAGTGAGACTTGTGTCCCCTGTTGGTCCCCGCGTCATCGTTTTTCCGCTGAGCCGGTCGTCAAAGGAGCTCGCTTGGCCCATCTCTCCATGCGATGTACGTTGTCTACAGTTTCGGTTGATGAATGGTCAGGCCTTTCGGCCTGGAAATCATTTTCTTATGGACGCTTATACAATGAACCGTTTGTCTTCAGTCTGAGGTCTTGCCGATTGAGCAAGGCCTTTTTTACGCTTGCGGGGACAGCCAGGTCGTGAGTGTGCACAAACAGACAGACAGATCTTGCTGAAACACCCATTGTCGTTTTATTCTGAAAAATATCACGAAAAGAAACGGAGGTACGCACATGGACCCGCTGAAAAAGAAGTACCAACCGATTGACGAACAGATTGTCCTGTTCAATGACGAGTATTACCTGAGTGTGCAAAGGCTTGACGTGTCGGAATTGGACGCGAACGCGAGAGAGTCGCTGTTCAACCATCTGTTTGCATTTGACAGCAGTGATATCGAACTGGAGATTGACATTTCCGAGGAGCAGCGGGGGGTCTGGTACCTGCAGCTGCTCGTTCCGCACGTGTTGACGCTGCCGGATGCGGCGCGTAAACGGCTGGAGAGAGGGGCAAAACAGCTTGCCAGCTATCTGATGCAGCAGCCGCATCGTCCGGCGTCCAGCGGGGTGGGCGGAGACGATCTGCTTTGGTATGTGCGGCGCTACAACCCCGATGTGGAGGTAATCGCTTGACGGTTGTCCGGGGAAATTCACGGGGATTTCGCGGGCTGCCGTGAAGGAGAGAGGGGGAGCGAGCTGGCCCGGTTAATTTGCAGCCGAGTTTGTGCTATCATACGTGGTAGACAAACTTGTACGAAAGGCGGGCTGCTTGTGAAGCTCAAAGAGATTTGGGATTGGATTAGTTCCATCGTCTTCGCGGCATTGCTGGCGCTGGTTCTGGGCGTCTTCGTTTTCCAACCGTTCAAGGTGGAAGGCCACTCCATGGACCCGACGCTGCATGATCAGCAGAGGATCTACGTGTCCAAACTCTCCCACACCTTTTCGTACCTGCCAGATTACGGCGACATCGTCGTGATCGACAGCCGTGTAAACCGAGAGCGCACAATCCGGGATGACCTGATGAACCATCCGTTGATTCACCTGATGCTGGGCAATCAAAAGGAAGATTTCATGTACGTCAAGCGCGTAATCGGCAAACCGGGCGACGTCCTGGAATTTAAGAATCACCAGGTGTACCGCAACGGCAAGCCGCTGGACGAACCGTACATCAAGGAGACAGCCCAGTACGACGGCTTGGAAAAAGTCGTCGTGCCCGACAACCACATCTTCGTGATGGGGGACAACCGCAACAACAGCCGGGACAGTCGGGACATCGGCTTTATTCCGCTCGACCACGTGATTGGCACCAAATTGGAATGGCCGTTCTGAAGGCGGATTTGAAGGCGGATTGACAAGCGGCCGCACTGCTGCATTCGATGGTCATGGAGAAGCGAACGACGAAAACGGAAGCGGCCCCAGATAGGGGACTTGCTTCCGTTTCGTGTTTTTCAGCCGCACGTGTGCCGTAAACGCCGCCGCATGAGCACGAGTGGCGGGCGCGATCACATAATCCTGTCAAGATTGGAGGATTTTATTGTGAAACAGCTGAAGAAAGTTTTCACAATGGCCACCCTGTCCCTGCTTGTAATCACGGGTTGCACGCCGGATCATCGTGATGCTTCTTTGCACATTACCAGCAGGGAAGGAGAAACCGTGACAGCAATAACAAACGTAGACGATGCCGTAAAGGCTTCTGACCATGTCGTGATTGGCGAAGTAGTGGATGAAGCGAAATTCAGCAGCACCAACACCTACCGATACACTGTCGCTGTGAAAACGGAATTGAAAGGGAATGTAAACGCGAAGTCAATTGATGTGTATGAAGCGAAAGATGCGTTGAAAAAAGGGAAAGAGTATTTGTTGTTTCTGGAATACTGGGAACATGAGCTGTATCCCCGGCCTGTCTATACGCCGATCGGAGAGGAGACGATCATTGAAATCGACAAGAATCAATTACGTGGCAATGAAAACATTGTGATGAACAGAAAGAAAGACGACATGGTGACCTACATTCAAAATTCTCCGGAGGCAAAGCGGCTGACGAAAAAGAACGTTCACATCGTAGAGAAGGCGAGCAGTACGGAAGAATTGATAGATCAGTCCGATTTTGTGCTTCATGTCATGCCTGTGGAAGTCGTGCATGAAAACGAGTATGTAAAGACCGTTACGGCAGACATTTTGCAAGCGTACAAAGGAGAGCTCGATCAGGACAGTGCCATCATCAATTTGCCGGCTGATGTGGAGGTAGGCAAGGAATACCTGGTGTTCTTGAAGGGAGAAAAGGATTTCCGGCTGACGACTAGACAGGGAAGTGTCATCTCCAAAGACCATGAATCACAATGGAACGATGTATTGAACAGCATCAACAAATAGATATTGAAAAGACCACCTTGACGTCAGGTGGTCTTTTTTGCTGCACGGACGAGGATGGTGCTGCCCAATGCAGCGAACGATTTTTTATGAGGTTGCGCGGGCGGCCGCGGCGGACAGCTTGAGCTGTCTGCGCTGATAAAGGTTGTTGGCGATCAGCGCCGCGATGATCAGGAGCGTTCCCCCCACATCAAACAGGGTGAGGCGGTACCCCTGCATCACGGAGATGACAAAGGTGGTGACGGGCACGAAGTTGATAAACAGGATGCCGTTGATTGGCGTCAACAGCTTCACGCCCGCATTCCAACTGACCAGTGCCAGCACGCCGGCGACCAGGATCATGAAGCCAAGCTCGGGGCCGGCCGACCAGATCGACGGCAGCGCAGGGACGGACAACATGCCGAAAGCAGACAGCACGAGAACGATTGCAAGCGAAGTGGCGGTGCCCAGCACGCAGCTCAGTGTGGAGTAGCGGAGTACGGACCACTCGGCGAAAACATTGCCGCCAATCGTGTAGATGACCCAGCCCAGGACGCCGACAAAAATCACGAGAACCGGAAACAGCCGGTCGGTTCCCAGGAGAAATGCGTGCAAATCCCCTTTGGTAATCACCAGAAAGCAGCCGACCAGGGCCACCGCGATGCAGCCGACAGTAAACGGCGCCGGCTGCTTCCGGCTCCAGATCCACAGCACCAGCACCGAAATCATCGGCATCAGCGCTTCCATCACCGAAGCGAGAATCACGCCCGACGTGCCCAATTGGTTTTGGCCCCAAAAGATTAACAGGTTGTAGACGGTAAACGCCATCGTGCCGAAAAACCAGAGCGATGCGCCGCGGCCGTCAAAGCGAAGCGCCCGCCCGCCTTCCTTCAGCCACAAGAGGACCAACAGGATGACGGAGACGGCGGAGTAGCGGATGACGGAAAAGAAAAACGGATCGAGATGAGCAAACGCGCTTTCGGCCACGGGAAACATTGCTCCCCATGCGACGCTCGCGATCAGGCACAAAAATGCCCCTTTGAGAATGTGGTTGGTATTCATGTTGCTGTGATTGCCTGCCTTTCCATTGCTTTGACTCATTCACGATCTCCATCATATTCCGGAATTTTTATCATGTAAAACGATTGAAAATGATTGTACTCATCATTATGATTGATACCAGAGTGGAAGAGAGAGGAAGGGGGAGGAGCGGCGTGGAACTGAGTGATCTGCGCATTTTTCAAACCGTCGCTCAACACGGCAGCGTCAGCCGGGCGGCCCGGGCGCTTAATTACGTGCAGTCCAACGTGACGGCGCGCATTCAGCATATGGAGCGAAAGCTGGGAACGCCCTTGTTTTATCGGCATTCGCGAGGGGTGACGCTGAATCCCGAGGGCAGAAAGCTGCTTTCTTACGCGCAGAAGATTTTGGCGATGATGGACGAGATGGAAAAGGCGTTTCAGGACGAGGAGAATCCGTCCGGCCCGCTGTTGATCGGCTCTGTCGAGACGGTCTCCGGCTTGCCGGCGATCCTGTCTGTCTACTGCGGTCGGTATCCGCGCGTCGATCTGTCGCTGGTAACCGGGGTGACGGAACACCTGGTGAACGATGTGCTGGCCTATGAGCTGGACGGCGCGTTTGTCAGCGGACCGATCGAGCATCCGGAGATTGCCCAGGAGCTGTTGACGGAAGAAGAGCTGGTCCTGATCGCGAGCGGCGACGGTGCTTCCCATACACTTGACGAATGCAAATCCAGACCGCTGCTCGTGTTTCGCTCCGGCTGCGGCTATCGGGCCCGGCTGGTGCAGTGGCTCGCGGCGGAAGGGATTACACCGTCGCGGATCATGGAGTTTGGCACGCTGGAGACGATTTTGGCCATGGCCGCCTCCGGATTGGGGGTCTCGCTCGTGCCCAGGGCAGCTGTTGCTCACCTGGAGGAGGCGGGACGCATCCGCTGTCATTCCATTCCGCACGAGTTTGGCCGCGTCTCCACGGTGTTCATTCGCCGACGCGACGCGATTTTGTCCAGTTCGATGCGGAAACTGCTTGAGACCATTCGCCAGTTTCGTGACGAAGGGGGCACGGGTACGTCCCAGCCGGAAGCAGCTGCCCGCAGCTGACTGGACGAAACGAACATGGAAGCCCTGAAGAAATAAATAGAAAAACGGCCGGTGGGGGGAATGAAGGGATGAAAGCGATCGTGGTCACGCAGTTTGGCGGACCGGAAACGATGATCTACACGGACGTGGAATTGCCGGAGATCCATTCTGGACAAGTATTAATTCGTGTCGAAAAAACCAGCGTAAATTTTGCTGATATTAAATCGAGGTACGGGAAAAAGGGGACAGGCACGCTCCCGTTCATTCCCGGCCTGGATGCGGTCGGAATTGTCGAGCGGGTGGGGGCCGACGTAAAGCGCGTCAAGGTGGGCCAGCGCGTGATTGCGTTTCCGCAGCACGGATCGTACGCGGAGTATGCGGTCGCGGACGAACAGCTCACCTTTGCACTCCCCGACGAGGTGGATGTGGATACGGCAGCGGCCTGTCCGGTCGTTTCCTTCACATCCTACAAACTGCTCGCCGATGTGGCCAGACTGGAACCGGGCGAAACGGTCCTGATCCATGCCGCGGCAGGCGGCATTGGCACGACGGCGATCCAGTTGGCCAAAATTCTGGGCGCTGGCCTCGTCATCGGGACGGTCGGCAGCGAGGCAAAAGCGGCGGCCGCTCTGGAAGCCGGTGCGGATCACGTCATCTGCTACGAGCGGGAAGACTTTGCGGAAAAGGTAAACCAGCTCACAAACGGGGAAGGGGCCAATGTCATCCTGGATTCGATTTCCGGATGGGTCTCGGAAAAAAGCATGACCTGCCTCGCTCCGTACGGCAGGCTGGTTCACTTCGGAAATGCAGGCGGGGCCGTCGGGACGTTTGCGACAAAAGACTTGCACGCAAGCTGCCGCTCCGTGCTCGGATTCAGCTTCGGCACGACCCGGAAAATGCGTCCCCATCTCTTGCATGATACGGCGGAGCAGGTGTTTCGCCTTCTGGCCGACGGGCGTCTGCGCATCAGGATCGGGAGGCGGTTTCCGCTGGAAGAAGCGGCCAAAGCCCACGAGTGGGTGGAGAGCAGACAAAGCACAGGGAAAGTATTGCTGGAAGTCAGGGGATACATGACAGCCTGTCCCAGACCGGCAGACTCCGATACCCGCTTCGCGTGATGAGCAGCGTGATGTGCGGGGGATTTCGCGTCCCATGTCCCACGTGTCATTGACGCAAACGTTGGACGATTTTGTGTGGTAGTCGAAAGCAGCATGGAAAAGTTGAGCTGGAGGTGTACAGGATGGATAACAAGACGATCTTTAAGGACGTGGTGACCGCCGAGGCGGAGCTGCGTGAACTGTTGGGCGAACCGAGGGAACTGGTCCGGCGCAAGGCGATAGACCGCCTGGACGGGCACTGCCGTGCGTTTATTGCCAAATCGCCGTTTCTCGTGCTGGCCACGGCAGACGCCGCCGGAAACTGCGACGCCTCGCCGCGCGGGGACGGGCCGGGCTTTGTGCACGTGCTGGATGACTTTCACCTGGTCATTCCCGAACGACCCGGCAACCGGCGGATGGACTCGATGCGCAACATCCTGTCCAATCCCCGGGTAGGGGTGATCTTTCTCATCCCGGGTCTGGAAGAGACGCTGCCGGGCCTGCGTCATCCGGGACGCCGACATTCTGAGCCGGATGGCGGTAAACGGCAAAGTGCCGGCCGTTGGCATCGGGGTGCGGGTGGAGGAGTGCTTCGTCCACTGTGCCAAGGCGTTCAAGCGCTCTGGCCTCTGGCAGCCGGAAGCGTGGCTGGACAGGGAGCAGCTGCCGGCCATGGCCCAGGTGCTGGCCGACCACATTAACATGAACGCCCCAGGGATTACTACCGGCAAGCAAGTGGAGGAAGCGCTGCAGGAGAGCTATACAAAGCGGTTGTACTGATGAAAGGGAAGGCATCCGGTGAGGTCGCCCATCTCCGGATAAAGCGGGTTCCAAACAGTTACCGCCTTTTTTTGGAAGTATGGTTGTGTTACACTATATACGCTTATACATATTGGAAAAGACGGGAGGAGATCCAAATGGCAACGCATATCGGAGACAGCACTGTATTGAACAACGGAGTCAGCATGCCGTGGCTGGGTCTGGGCGTCTACAAGGCAAAAGAAGGGGAAGAAGTGCAGCGGGCGGTTCGCACCGCCATCGAAGTGGGCTACCGCAGCATTGACACGGCGGCCATCTACGAAAACGAGACCGGCGTCGGCACAGCGATCAAGGACAGTGGCATCGCCCGCGATCAGCTGTTCATCACGACTAAGGTGTGGAATGCTGATCAGGGGTACGAGACGACATTGAAGGCGTTTAACGAGAGCATGAAAAAGCTCCGCCTGGAATACCTCGATCTTTATCTGGTGCACTGGCCGGTCAAGGAAAAGTATCTGGAGACGTGGAAGGCGTTGGAGAAGCTCTATCGTGAAGGATACGTGCGGGCGATCGGCGTAAGCAACTTCCAGGTGCACCATCTGGAGGAGCTGCGCAAGGTGAGCGAGATCGTGCCGGCCGTAAACCAGGTGGAGTGCCATCCGCTTCTGACCCAGCGGGAACTGCGCGCATACTGCAAGGAAAACGGCATCCAGCTGGAAGCGTGGAGCCCGTTGATGAAAGGCAATCTGGACCTGCCGCTGCTGACAGAACTGAGTGAGAAGTACAGCAAGACGCCCGCACAGGTCGTCCTGCGCTGGCATTTGCAAAACGGCGTGGTTATCATCCCGAAATCGGTCACGCCGGAGCGCATCCGTCAAAACGCGGACGTATTCGATTTTACGCTGAGCAGCGAAGACATGGAGCGGATCAGCGCGCTGAACCAAAACAAGCGGTTCGGTCCCGACCCCGACAATTTCGATTTCTAACAAGCGCCAGACATTCCCGTACCGATGGACATACACAGGCAGCCGCTTTCAAGGCGGCTGCCTCAGCGTGTAGACAAAGTTCGCGGCGCATGGGAGATCGGGCCCGCTCGCTCGCTTGACGTCCAGCACAGAAGCGGATGAAGTCCGCTCCAAAACGAGACGCGGGCAGGGGACAAACATCTGGGTGTTTCGATGAAGTGAGACTTGTGTCCCCTGTTGGTCCCCGCGTCTTCGTTTTTCCGCTGAGTCGGTCGTCAAAGGAGCTCGCTTGGCCCATCCCTCCATGCGATGCACATTGTCTTCCGCTTCGGTTGATGAATGGGCAGGCCTTCCGGCCTGGAAATCATTTTCTTATGGACACTTATTCAATGAACCGTTTGTCTTCAGTCTGAGGCAGCCGCTTTCAAGGCGGCTGCCTTTTGCTGTTGGGGGCAGTGTGGCGGGGCCCCTGCAGGAACGATGCGGCCGTCCATCGTTTTACTGCCTGAAACGGCGCTTTTTTTTTCGCTTTACGTGTGTCCGCCTTTTTTCTATACTGAAGAGTAGAACCATATTTCATCTAGTGAAACGATCGGTGACATTCCAACATGAAAGCGGGTGAGAACAGATGGAAGAGGCAAAAACGAACGTGCGGGCGGTGGAGCGTGCGCTGGACATCCTGCTCTGTTTCACGGATTCGACTGATCTGGGCCTCAGCGAGATCGCGAGCCGCCTTTCCCTGCATAAAAGTACGGTGCATCGGCTGCTGGCGACCCTGGAAAACAAAGGCTTCCTGATCCGCGACGCACAGACGGAGAAATACCGGCTCGGCTTTCGGATCTGGGAGCTTTCGGCCAATTTGACCCATTCGGATGACCCTGCCACCGTTCTGCTGCCGGAGATGGAGCGTTTGCGCGACCTGGTGGGCGAGACCATCAGTCTGTACGTGCGGGACGGCAACGAGCGGATTCGCATCCAGGCGGTGCAGAGCAACCAGCCGATCCGCCGGGTGGCGCCCATTGGAGCACGCATGCCGCTTTTCGTGGGCGCGTCCAGCAAGGTGCTGGTGGCGTACGCCGAGCCGGAGGTGCTCCAGGCCGTGCTGAACGATCCCAACTGGCCGGACTCGATCGAGCGGGAGGCGTACCTGGAGCAGTTGGAGCAGATTCGGGCGCAGGGGTTTGCCACCAGCGTGGAGGAACGGGAATTGGGGGCCGCCGCCGTAGCTGCCCCGATATTTAACCGCAACGGCAAATTGGTGGCAGCCATTGCCGCGTCCGGGCCATCCAACCGGTTGACGCCGGAAAAAATGCGCGAATTTGCCCGTCCGATCATGGAGGCTGCGTACCGGATGGGCAAAATGATGAAATAGCACACGACGAAAGCGATTATGTTCAAAACGAAGCTGCGCGCTGTCGGGTACGTCCGGCAGCTTTTTTGTTGCCGAAAAAACAGGCGTCTGTAGGCAAACAGACGCCTGTTTTTTATATGGGATGGTTTTTTCTAAAAAAACAGGCAAGTATTCGCTTGCCTGTCAAACTGTACTTTTAATCATTGAGTTCTGCCTGGAAACCGTTTCCGGTCGGAAAGACCTGCACATTGATAAACCGAAGGTGGAGAAAACGTACATGGAGTGATGGGCCAAGCGAGCTCCTTTGACTACCTGCTCAGCAGAAAAACGAACGAAAGACGCGGGGAAAAACAGGGGGCACAAGTCTCACTTCGTCGAACTACCCAGATGTTTCCCCTTGCCCGCGTCGCGTTTTGAAGCGGACCCTGCCAGCTTCTTTGCTGGTCGTCACGAGAGCGAGCGGGTCAGATCACCCATGTACGGACTTTGACTACAAGCTGAAGGCACTTCATGAAGAAGTGCCTAGAAAGAATTACTTTAGTGAATCAATTGCATCCAATAGATCTGCCTCGTTTATTGAAGGAAGAGCATCGTCCTCTGTGATATTTTCAAATTCAGTGTTATTTGATTTCCAGGAGGCCAACCTACTGGATTTTTCCGCTTTAAATAGCTGATTTGGCGTGTTGGGTATAAGAATTAATTTATTTAGATTATCGTCGAATTGTCCGTTAAGAAATAAGAGGTATTCTCCTTCGTGGAGGGATTGATATTTAGGTGCAACAATATTCGCCATATCTTTACCATCCTTGCTTTCTACACCGACGAGGCGGTACATCTCGACAGTTTCCCCTTCTTTAATCTCTTGATCGGTGAGGTTGTTATACAACTTGATAACCTGAACATCATAAACATGAAAAACGATTTCACCTACAACTTCTTTTCGATATTCTTTGGGTACTTTACCCTTTATGATTACTTTAGCATCTTTCACAATATCGTCTATCGATGAGAATGTTTTAGCCAATGCAACACTATGATTGCTTGCACTGTTCAGTTCTTTATAGGCTAATCCCGCTCCAACACCTGCAACCATTGCGGCTACAGTGTCAAGATCAAAAGAAAGTTCCTCAAAAAAATCAAGCGAAAATTCCCCAGTAAGAGAAAGAGAATACTCAAATGCCTCTTAGGTGGTAATATAGACAAGACTACCCACTTGTGTTGTTCCCATCCC
>NZ_SDLF01000029.1:0-23079 GCF_013096935.1 Brevibacillus sp. MCWH
AACAAGGGCTGATGAGTTTGATACAGCGATATTTCACACTTCGTCAAGCTTGGTGAACCGCCGTATACCGGTCGGTACGTACGGTGGTGTGAGAGGACGGGGGTTAACCACCCCCTCCTACTCGATTTATGTCAGTCCCAACGCCATCCGTGCGCTGTGGGTGCCGGCCACGAAGCCGGAGGAGAAGGCGATGGTGATGTTGTATCCGCCGGTGTGGGCGTGCACGTCCATCACTTCGCCGGCAAAAAACAGTCCGGCCATTCGCTTTGACTGCATGGTGCGGGGATCAATCTCCTTGACGCTGACCCCGCCTCCCGTAATGAACGCCTCTTCGAGCGACAGGGTGCCGGTCACGGTCAGAGGCACCCCCTTGATCAGCCGGGCCAAGTCCAGCGACTGCTGTTTGCTCACATGGTGTCCGGTGCGATCCTCCGGGATGGAGGCCATTGCCAGCAGCAGGGGAATCATCCGTTCAGGCAAATAGCCCTTCAGCACGTTTTTTACCGCTTTTTTCGGCTGGTTCTCCAGGAAACGCCAGATGTCCGCAGCTACCTCGTCAAGGTGCTTCGCCGGCATCAGGTCGATGGTGAGCAGCAGCGGCGTGTCGCCCTGCTTCCGTTTCGTCACCGAGACGTAGTGGCCCATGCGCAGGGCAGCCGGCCCCGATATGCCAAAGTGGGTGAAAATCATGTCGCCCACCTGGGTCGTTACCTTTTTGCCTTTGGCGTCGTAAAGGGTCAATGCCACATCGCGCAGCGACAGCCCCTGAAGCGATTTGTCCCGGATGTACGGATCACTGGCCACCAGCGGCACTTCCGTTGGGTACAGTTCGGTGACCGTATGCCCCGCTTCCCGCGCCCAGGCATATCCGTCTCCAGTGGAACCGGTTTGCGGAACAGAGCATCCCCCGACGGCGATCACCACACAAGGGGCGTGCAGCCGCTCACCGCTTCGGAGCTGTACCCCTATCGTGCGACCGTCCGCGTACAGGACCCGCTCCACCGGACTGTTCAGGCGAATCTCCACCCCCTGCCGCTTCATTCGCTCGATCAGCGCATGCGCCACGGTAATCGCCTTGTCCGTGACGGGAAACATCCGGCCATGGTCTTCTTCCTTCAGGGCGACGCCCATCTCTTCAAAGAAGCGGATGATCTCCCGATTGCCAAACTGGGCAAACGCGCTGTACATGAATCGGCCATTGCCCGGCATCTGCTTGATCAGCTCGTCCATGTCCTTGGCGTTGGTCACGTTGCAGCGTCCGCCGCCGGAGATGATCAGCTTGCGTCCCAGCTTTTCGCCTTTTTCCACCAGGCAGACCCGCGCTCCTTCGCCGGAAGCGGCGATCGCAGCCATCAGCCCGGCCGGTCCGCCGCCGATGACGATCACATCGTATTCGCTTGCCTTCATGTCTTCTCGTCCTTTTTCGTTGTAATACATGCATCCCCCATTGTACCACAGCAAGAGGACGAGCGCTTTCGTCCGTTCAGCTCCGCAGAATGTCCTCCACCGGCCGCTTCTCCAGGACGTAGCGGACGATCGACTGATCCCGCAGAAGATCGGTCACCACATAGCCCTGCTCAAAGTAATGGGTAAACAGTGCGCGGGTCGCTTCCCGCCAGGCTGCAGCCGCGCCCATGTCTGCCTGTTTGACCGCCTGAAAATGAGCGGGGACTGACAGCAGCAGCCGCTCGTCGGAACGGTTCAGCCGGATGTCCCGCGGGCGGGGCAGCTCGCTGCTCAGGTCGCAGCACAGCACCTCCGGAACGGCGGCCGTGTCGGAGCGTTCAGGCTTACCTGTGCGGTGACGCTCCACCCGATCGCTGGCGATAAACCACTCAACCAAAAAGCGGTCAGTCGGCAGTCCCCGGTTCAGGTCGTCGTTCAGTTCGCCGTAACAGTTGGGGAGATAACGGCGGACGATGCCGCCCAGCTTGGCGATGTTCAGATAGCCGTTCACCGTCTCCAGCGGGTCGTACGTCCAGGTGATCTTGGGGTATCCGGCCTGAAGGGCTTCTTCCCGCTGCATCCATTTCATCCGGACGCCCAACCCCTGCTGGCGGTACTCGGGCAAAAATCCCAGCATGTGCGAGCACAGGTGCAGTTCACCGTCCGTATAACCGGGAAAGCTGTACAAAAAGCCGATCATCCGGTCACCGTCGTAGGCGCCGAGAAAGAGGCCGCCAAACTTGGCGACGGTCAGCGTCATGTGCAGCGGAATCACGGATGAACCGCTCCAGATGGTGCCTTCCAACGCTTCCAGTGCATGCAGCTCCTCTTTGTCCGTCAATTTGCGAATCGTTATTGTCATGGCGTATATCCTCCATCCGTGTGTTTGTAAATCCATTCGGGGCGGATGCTCGTATTCCTGCCCGGAGCGGCGGTTGCATCCCGCTCCCCCCTTGGCTGATAATAATAGGGACGCGGTTTTGCCGCGTACAGGAGGAGGTTTTGGCCGGAATGAATCAGTTTCAGCTTGAGCTGTGGAAGAGATTGACCGAAGCGCCGGGAGTTTCCGGTTTTGAAGCGCCCGTGCGAACCGTTATGCGGGAGTACATATCGAGGTATACGCAGGAAATCGTCTGCGATAATCTGGGGAGCTTGTTCGGCGTGATGCGCGGGGATGAAAACGGGCCCCGCATCATGGCGGCGGGTCACTTGGACGAAGTGGGCTTTATGGTGACGCGGATATCGGACAAGGGATTCCTCTCGTTTCAAACCGTTGGCGGCTGGTGGGGACAGGTCCTGCTGGCCCAGCGGGTGCAGGTCCTGACTCCTGCCGGTGCGATCGACGGGGTGATCAGCTCCATCCCGCCGCACGTGCTGAGCGATGATCAGCGCAATCGGCCGATGGACGTTCGCAACATGTACATCGACATCGGCGTGGATTCACGCCAGGAGGCGGAGCAGCTGGGCGTCCGGCCGGGGCAGCCGGTGGTGCCGGTCTGTCCGTTTACCGTAATGGCAAATCCGAAGCGGCTGATGGCCAAAGCGTGGGACAACCGCTACGGCTGCAGCCTTGCAGTAGAGCTGGCCAAGGAGCTGCACGACTGCCCCAGCCACCCCAACGTGGTCTACGTGGGGGCCACGGTACAGGAAGAATTGGCGGGCGCCCGCGGAGCCAAGACGGCGGCGGCCGTAATCGAACCGGATCTGTTCCTGGCATTGGATGCGAGTCCGGCCGGCGACATCCCCGGCGTCAGGGAAGAGGGCGGAAAATTGGGCGGCGGCGTGCTGATGCGGCTGTACGACCCGGTCTTTATCCTGCAGCCGGGGCTGCGCGACTTTTTGATTGCGATTTGCGAAGAGGAGAACATCCCCTACCAGTTCTATGTCGCCAAAGGGGGCACGGACGCCGGACCGGTTCAGTACCACGGCCAGGGCGTGCCTTCCGCTGTGATCGGCATCCCGGCCCGCTATATTCACAGCCATGCGGCCATCATCGACCGGGACGACTACGAAGCGGCCAAGCGCCTGCTGTTTGCTGCCGTGCGCAAGCTGGACCGGGCGGCGCTGGACGCAATCAAGCCGCGCTAGGGGGAATGTGGCGTGAACGCTGTGACGTTTTACACCCGGCGTCAGGGCGAAGAGACGTCGTTTGAGTACAACTTCTACGACAACGGCTTTTCGCCGAGCAATCTGGCCGTCCGCAAAGTGCTGATGGCGATGCTGGAGAGCGTCCACCATCGCTTGACCCACCTGGAAGTGGAGTACAACGACGGCATGCTGGCCGACAAGGTGGGAGCGCGCCGGGCGGGTGAACTGCTCCGGTTTTTGGGGGCGTCCAAAACGAACATGAAAGAAACCTACAGCGGGAATGTGGTGGTCAGCCGCGTGTTTCGCGCCCCGCTGACGCCTGAGCGCTATGACTACTTTCACACCCTCCAGGATGTATCCCAGTTGTCCCACTACCGGCTGCAGGAGCAGGAGAAGGATCGGATTGTCTTTTACTTCACCCGTTATCTGCAGTTGATCGCGCCGCAACAGGAAGCGGAACGCTTTGCCGAGCGTCTGGATGCGTACGGCCTGCCGTACAGATGGGTGCCCATCGACAGGGGAGAGTGAAAAACAAACAGCCATGTTGCTCCAAGTGGAAAAGCAGCATGGCTGTTTTATAGCGGAATGCCCGATTTCCGATGGTAAGACGGCTGGGCCAGGGCGATTTCACGGTCGTCAAATCGGTCGAGCAAAAGCTGGTTGGCCCGTGAGATGTGATGGGCGTGATAGAACGTCTCTTCCGTCACGCTTTGAAAAAAGGCGTCCACCACTTGGGGACAAAACTGCGTGCCCGTGTTGCGGATGATTTCGTCGCACGCTTTGGAAAAGGAGAGCCCTTTCCGATAGGCGCGAGACGAGGTCATCGCGTCGAACGCGTCGGCGACAGCGGAGATCCGGGCGACGAGCGGAATGTCATGTCCCTTCAATCCATCGGGGTACCCTTTCCCGTCAAAGCGCTCGTGATGGTGACGGGTGATGACGAGAATCGTCTCGATCTGCTCTGAATCCTGCGTCCCGGCCTGGACAAACAGTTTGCGCAGCAGCGCTTCCCCGCGCACCGGATGGGCTTTGATGATCTCGTATTCTTCGTCCGTGAGCCGCCCCGGTTTCAGCAGTATGCTGTCCTCGATACCGATTTTGCCGATGTCGTGCAGCAGTCCGCCGGTGTACACCGTATCCAGCATCGCTTCGTCCATGCCCATCTGCTTGCCGATGACGCGCATGTAATAGGCGACCCGCTGGGAGTGGCCCGAGGTGTAGGCATCCCGCTCCTCCAGGGCGACTGCCAGCGACTTCAGGATGCTCTGGTTGGCTTCGGCCAGCTGTTCGCCGCGCCGCTTGGAGTTCAGCAGCAGCTTTTCCTGCCGCTGGGTCAGGTAGATCAGGATTGCCGTGATCAGGTAGTTGCCGGCCACCAGCATAATCAGCATCGCTTTGAAGATGGAAAATTGCTGATAAAATCGCTCTTCCGACGTCACAATGCCGACGTACCAGTCCCACTGCGGAAAGTAGCGGACGACGGAAATTCTGCTCTCGGGAGAAGCGCCGTCCGGGGGCTGCCACTGAAACGAGAGGTGGTGCTTACCTTCGTTCAGCACTTCCCGGATGAGATGATGCCCTTCCGGAGTGGGAAGCGTGTTCAGGTTTTGCCCTTCCCAATCGGCATGAATCGTCAGAATTCCTTGGGAGTTGAATGCAAACAGGCTTACTCCCTCACCCATCGTCAAGCGGGCAGCGCTGCTGTCGCGCGTGCCGTCAGGACGTTTGGGGCCGGCGAAGAATTCCTTCATTCGCTCTTCAGCTTCCGTGATGGTAAGGGAGCCTTCCTCGACCCGAGCGTTCACCAAGGAAAGGATCTGGAAAACAGTATCCAACTGCCTGTCCATCGCTTGCACTCCGTTTGTGTAGTACTGCAGTCGTGCTTGTGAGTACCCGAGGTACACGACGCAGGTAAACAGAATGGGCAGGAGCATGAGGAACCAGGGGTAAAGGCGCGTTTGGGTTGCAAATTTTAGAGGCAAGGCGCGACGTCCTTTCCGCATTTTGGTATTCTTCTCCCTCATAATAGGGCAAATCGACATAACCTTCAATAAATTCCCCGAATGTTGTCGAAAAATAGTGAAGGAGTGGTCGAACCACTCCTTCCGCTATGTCGAGGGGCGATTAGGCCCTTCCAGCTTCTTGTCCCCGTAGCCGGGGTTGTCGTTTTGCGTGGATGCAGGTTGGACGTTGCGCTCGGACCGTACGTCCTGATTGTTGGAAACGCGTTTTTCCGGCAGCTTCACGTCTTGCTTCCCTCCTTTCTGCCCGTTATGTGCAGCTCTCCCTGTGCGTCTGGCACTCTGCCCCGCTTGTGGCGCGGCATGGCGTACAGGGCAAACAGGCCGAGAATGGCCGCCAGCAGCACCGTTGTCAGCGCGTAGGCGATCCAGGGGTACGGACTGGCTACTCCGCCCAGCCGTTCCACCAGGGTGCCGCCGATGCTGGTGCCGAGTGCCGTCCCGATCCCGGAGACGAAGTTGGCCACACCGAAATAGGCGTTCAGCCAGTTCTCCTTGGCAAAATAACCGACCAGGCTGTCCAGGACGGGCAAAAACATCATTTCCCCAAGAATAAACAGCACGGCAGACGCGCTGAGTGTGGCGAATTGCCGGGCAAAGCCGATCCCGAACAACCCGGCGCCCAACAGCGCAATCCCCGCCACGAGCGCCAGATATGGATTGATCCGCGCCAGCACGAAGCGGGAGATAACACCTTGCAGCAGCACGACGCTGACGGAGTTGATGGTCCAGATCAGGCCAATCAGGGTCGAAGTGGAAAGCACGTGTTCGCCGCGCAGAGGGAGCACCAGGGCAAACTGGGCATAAAACGCCCAGATGAGCAGCGAGATGCCGGAGAACATCAGGAAACTGCGATGGCGCAGGATCTGCAGATATTCCGGCAGCGGCGTCCGGCGGCAGTCCGGACCGACGCATCGGTCGTTGGGCAGCGTCAGCCGCGTGATGACGGCCAGTGTGGCAAACACCAGCGAGGAGAGCAAAAAGGGCGTTCGTCCAAGGGCGGTCAACCAGGTGATGGTCAGCCCGGCGACAATAATCCCCAGATGGGCAAAAATGCCCCGCCAGGAAAAGGCGACAGTCCGCTCCTCCTCTGACACGGCGTCAGCAATCGTGGCCTTGATCGCCGGAGCGAGCAGCCCGACGCCCAGACCGTTTACGCCCGAAAACACGAGAAACTGCCAAAACGCCTGGCCAACGTGATAGCCGAGCATCGCCAGCCCCTGCAGCAGCGCGCCCGCTATCATGATGGAACGTCTGCCAAAGCGATCGGACAGAGGTCCCCCGAGAAGACTGGCCGCCTGATAGGCAATGCTTCCCGCCCCGAGAACCAGTCCGACCTGTGTAAGGGACAAGGTTCGCACGTTTTGCAGGAAGACGGGAAACACGGGGATGATCAGATAGGCGGCCACGTGCATGAAAAAAACCAGCGCCAAGAGCAGCGTGTAGGTTTTGTTTCGCCGGAGCGATTCCGTTCCCAAAATCATGGCGCCGCCTCCTTGTGACACAGTCTCTCCGATAGTATGGATGAACGCTGGCAAGAACTATGCACCTCTTTCAGCCGTTGGGCGAAAGCGGAAAATCGCAGTCAACAGGCGGCCGTCCAATCCATCCGGCTTTTTGCGACATATACCTAATACTGTATACGGCCATGGGCCGAACGTACGGCACACGGGTACAGGCTGGAGCAACGAGGAGGGACAGAATGAGAACATTATTCAAACACGAAGGATTTGAAGTCATCATCTGGATCCTGGTGATTATCTTTCTTCTCTCCATTTTCTTTGACGAAGGGATAGAGTAGGATGAGCGCATATCGCCCAATCAGCCGATTAAACCGTTACTACAAAACCAACAAGGGCTTCAGGGCTTGGGTACAGGCCAATGAACGGTGGTTCAAGGAAAATCCGGAAGTGTTCCAGCAGCTTCTGCACAATCCGAACATGGTTCACCTGTTCATGAACCTGATGGTCATGCAGGCGCCGCGCATCCAACGCAGGCTGGGCCGGATGAGACGAAAAAAAAGATGAAACGCACGGCATGTCAGCGACGGCATGCCGTGTGTTTTTGGGCAGGGACGAGCCGTGCCTGTGCGTTTGTCCCGGGAAATGGCGAGCCCTCCGGCAGTTTGGCATGTCCCCGTACTAGCCCCGGTGTTTTCTTCATATTTGCCTGACAAGCGGCGTAGGGATAAGCATACGCTGCCTTGTCGGGAGGAATGAAGGCATGTCTCAGGTGATACTTACCTTTTTTATCGCGTACGGGATCGTCGTTGGCGGGTCCCTTTCCGGCGGATTGGGCTATTTTCTGGCGGCAGAAAAACCGCCGCTCTGGTCGATGAAGGAACTGGCGGACCAGTTGAAGATCTGGGGGCTGGTGGGCGCTCTGGGCGGCACGTTTGACTCCTTTTTACAGATTGAAAAAATCCTCGTGGGCCACTTTCACCCCGTGGTAAAACAGTTGGTGATGATCGTGGTGGCGTTTCTCGGCGCCCATATGGGCACGATCACCGTCCAATGGCTGTGGCAGGTGCGTTCATGAGTGCAAGTCTGTGGAAGCGGTACGTCGCCCTGCTGGTGTTGGGCGCCATGTTGGGGGGGACGGGGGTGCTGCTGGTATACGGTCGGGAAATGGAACAGATGCTGGTCCTGAACCAGAGTTTGCAAATGTTGACGGAAAAATTGCGGGAAGAGAACGAGGCGCTGAGGCAGACCCAGCGGGTGTCCCGCAAAAAGCAGGACGTGGTGATCGAGGAGATCCGCGTGGTCGTGCTGGAGCCGAAGCCGCACCCGACGATCGAGGTACAGGTGGCGCGCCATTTGGAAAAAGACCTCGCCTCCCTGAAGGGCAAAAAAGTAGAGCAGGTGGCCGGCGTGCACGAGGTGCTGCATGAAATGCTCAGGAGAAGGGAGTACGTGGTGGACGACGAGGGCACGATAGCCGAGGTGCGGGTGAAAACGGTGGCAATCAGCCGCGATCTGTTTCTGTTTGTTACAGTGGAAACGAAGCGGGAGGGGACCTGACGGCAAACAGACGAAATTGTCAAAAAAATACAGTCTCCGCATGAAACTTTCTGCTGCACGACCCGTATAACCAAACTGAAACTCCGGCGGACGCGAACCGCAGCGGAGCAAACGGAACCAAAGGAGAGAATGAAGCGATGTCGATGTTCAAAAAGCTGCTGGCCAGCGTTGGGATCGGCTCCGCGCAGGTTGACGCCCGGCTGGAGCAGGATTCCCTCATGCCTGGCGACATGGTGAGAGGGGAAATCCACATAGCGGGCGGTGACGTGGCCCAGGAGATCGACGACATCTACATGTACGTCGTCACCCACTACGAACGGGAAGTAAACGACAGCAAGGTAAAAGAGGAGTGCATCCTGGTCAAGCACAGACTGTCCGAGCGCTTTACACTGCTGCCCAAAGAGCGAAGAGTGCTGCCGTTTGCCTTCCAACTGCCGTATGAGACGCCGCTGACGATTGGACGGCAGCCGGTCTATCTGCGGACCGGGCTGGACATCAAGAACGCCATTGACCCGGCTGATTCCGACTTCATCGAGGTTCGTCCGCATCCCTTGATGGCAAAGGTGTTGGACGCCATTCAACGGATCGGGTTCCAACTGTACAAAGTGGACTGCGAGTACAATCGCTACCTGGGTCGCCGCTATCCGTTCGTGCAGGAATTTGAATTCCGTCCGATCGGCCCGTACCGCAGCCGTCTGGAAGAATTGGAAGCCGTCTTTCACCTTCGCGATGGAGAGCTGGAAGTGCTGCTGGAACTGGATAAACGGGCGCGCGGTCTGCTGGGCGCTCTTGAGGAAGCGTTCAACCTGGATGAGCGCTATGCCCGCTTCCGCCTGACTGAGGCCGATCTGAACCGGCCGACTGATATGATCGCCGATCAGATAGAGGAAATCATTCGCCGCAACATACGCTAAGCACGGAAAAAACTGTCTGGCAAATTCTGCTCAGGCAGTATTTTTTTTGCCCTGCGCCTGTTCTTTTATTGTCTATTTTTTGATTTGCACGTATGAGCCGGGATTTTTCAGACAATACTGAGACCACAGAGAACCGCAAGGAGGAAAAAAAGGAATGAATTTACTGGAGAAAACGAGAAAGATTAATGTGATGCTGCAAAAAACGATGGGAGGCAGCGGAGTCGGCTACCACGACCTGGCCCGACTTTTGTCCGACGTCATCGACGCCAACGTCTACATCATCACTGCCGACGGCTCCATCATCGGCAGCGGACTGCAGCAGGATTTTGCCGTCGGTGAGCAGACGAAAGACTTGCTTCCTGCCGGCTATCATCAGCGGCTGCTGGAGGTAAGCCAATCACTGGCCAACGAACCGGTGCAAAGCCCCTACAGCATGGTGACACCCGACTTGGTGTCGCTTTTCCCGCAGATGATGACCACCATCGTGCCGATCAACGCCGGAGGCAGCCGCCTCGGCACACTCGTCCTGCTGCGGGCGTACGGCCAATTTGAGACGGAGGATCTGATCCTGGCGGAAATCGGCGCCACCGTCATCGGCATGAAAATTGTCCGCCAGCGCACGGAGCAGATCGAAAGCGAGGTGCGCGACAAAACCTTTGCCAAAATTGCGCTCTCGTCCCTGTCGTACAGCGAGCAGATCGCTATCGAGAAAATCATGGAACAGCTCGATGCCAAGGAAGGGCTGCTCGTCGCCAGCCAACTGGCTGATCAGGCCGGCCTGACCCGCTCCGTCATCGTCAACGCGCTCAGAAAACTGGCCAGCGCGGGCGTGCTGGAGTCCCGCTCGCTCGGCATGAAAGGCACCTATATTAAAGTGTTGAACGACAAGTTTCCGGATGAACTGGCGAAATGGAAGACGTCGTAACACGCGGCGGCGCCTGCTTTCCGCAGGGAAGGGCGCGCATGACTGACTGCTTCGCCTTCAAAAAGGAAAACACACCCGCAGGCGTTACAGCGCTGCGGGTGTTTGTTCGTTGCGGCTGCCGTCGCCAGGTTGGTGCGGCTGCGGCGAGTCGGTCGTTTCCGCCGCCGTCCGGCCGGACCAGAGCGGATGCTCCTCCATTTGGCGAAACGACCGGAACAAAAGCAGGCTGAGGCCGACCGTCCCGAGTGACAGACCGCCGATCAAAAGCAGTGTGTCCGGAGCGGCCCACCTGCGCTCCAGGAGAACAGAGCAAAGCGCGTAGCTGACCGGGCCCAGACCGACCGACATCAGTGTAAGCAGCGACATCACCCTGCCCAACTTGGCGTCGGGAACGATCGTCTGTATGTAGGTGATCAGCGGAATGTTGGTCATGCTCATCGCCATGCCGACGGCGAACAGCATCGCCAGCCCAAACGCCAATTGATGCATGAACGAGACGGCGGCGATGCCTGCCCCCATCAGACCGACTATCAGGGGCAGGAACTTGTAGCGCCCGCGGAATCCGCCGCACAAGGCAGTGATGACGCCGCCGGCGATGGTGCCCACGCCGAGAGCCGAACTGAGCGAGCTGTAGGCGCTGACGTCCCAGCCGAGATGCTTGACCAAAAGGGGCAGCCCCATGTTGACCGGACCGGAAAACATCATGTTGAGCACCAGGGACGTCCCGAAGATGATCGTCAGGATCGGGATGGAAAAGGTGAAGCGGATGCCTTCCCAGACGTCGCGGAAGTAGGAAGGCCGAGATGCACGCTGGTGATCCGGTTCTGCCGAAGGCGCCGTTTGGACGGGCTGGAGCCGGAGCGTGAAGAGAATCAGCGTACCGGCGAAAAAGGCGGCAGCCATGATCAAAAACATCGGCGGGTACGGTACGGTGTATAGCAGCATGGCGGCGACCAGCGGACCGCATACCATGCTGAGCTGCTGCGAGATTTCCATCAGGCTGTTTGCTCCGGCCAACTGGTCGCGGCCGACCACAAACGGCAGAATGGAATTGCGCGCGGGCCAGAAAAAAGCGTCCACCGTGCCGAACAGGGCGGCCATCGCGTAGGCGGAGTAGGGAAGCAGTTGGTCATCGTCGTACATGAGCAGCAGGCCGAAGCCGGAGAGCACCATCCCCCGAGCCAGTATGGAACCGACCATGATCCGCTTGCGGCTGATCCTGTCGGCAGCCACTCCGCCCGCCAGCATAAACACAAGACGGGGAATGGACATGCAGATCAAGGTGGTGCCGAGCACCGTCTCCGAGCCGGTCACGTCCACGATAAACCAGGAAAGGGAGACGAAGAACGCACTGTCGGCCAGCGCCGAAATCAGGTTGCCGAACCAGAGTCGGACAAACTGGCTGTTTTTCCACAGTGCGCGTTTAGTTGTCTGGGTCATATTCCGTTTTCCTCCTGCCCATTTTCCTTACCGTTACATCGTCTGCATGCACGAATCCCTCGGGCAGCGATTCATCGTCAGCCACATAGATCTGCTCGTTGGTCATGAAGCCGACGCCGACGAAGTAAAACACTTCTCCCGTATCTTCCGCCTCCCCGGCCCTGATCCGCTGCAGGTGGCGTTCCTCCATCTCGTTCAATTCCGCAAGCAAGGCGTGATACTTTTTGATCCATGCCTTGATCTCGTCCCGCGGCGCCTTAACTTCCCCGTTGAAGGCGTAGAGCGGCGGCCGTTTTTCCTCTTCGGCAAAGAGCAGAAACGATTCGTCCGGCGCGTTGTACAGCCGCGTGATGCTGGTACGCAGGTGGTTGAGCATTACTTCTTGCTGTAAAAGGGTGTCCTCGCGCAGGGACGGCAGCAGGTCTTCGCTCACCTTGAAATCGAAGGCGACGGAACGGTAGAACTTCTGCACAATTCCGTTTTTCTCCTCGGTGCGGACCACGCGGACAAAGCCGTGTTGCTCCAACTCCTTTAGATGGTAATGAACCTTGGAAGGAGAGAGAGAAAGCATCCCGGCCAACTGTTTTCCCGTGTACGCGTCTTTGGTCAGCAGCGTGATCATTTCCAGGCGCAGCGCGTCACTAATGGCGCGGAGTTGTTCCAGACTTTCGATGACCATATAACGTTTCAAGAAATAATCACCCTCTTAAAATCATTTGAACATTACGGTATTATCGAAACGTTCAAATTTATTTGAACGAATTTTATCAAATAATCCTGCAAGTTTTCAACCGTGTATTTCGAATAGTGATGGAGTTCCTATTAATAAATATAATAATTGAAAAAGTTTAGAAAAATGGCTACAATAATGCTCAAATCGGAAAGAAAAGGAAGATTGGCGTGAAGGAACTGTGGAGGCAATCGTCGTTTCGCTGGTACTGGGTGGGACTGTTTTTGTCCGGCCTGGGCAATCAGTTTGGATGGATGGCCTTGACCTGGTTTGTGATGAACAAGACCGGTTCGTCTGCCGCCATGGGGGGTGTCGTCCTGGCATACAACATCCCCGCAGTGCTTGCCGGGCTGGTCGCCGGGGTTCTGCTGGATCGCTTTGACCGGCGGCAGCTGATCATGCTGGACAACGTGCTGCGCGGCCTGATCTTTTTCACGCTGGTGCTGCTGCTGCAGATGGAGGGGACGCCGCTGTGGCTGGTATACGTACTGATCGTCATCGCCGGGATGCTCTCACCCCTCAGCAGCGCGGGTGCCCAGACCCTGCTGCCCCGGCTGGTGACGGACAAATCCCTGCTGGTCAAGGCGAACGGTCTGATGGAAAGCCAGTGGCAGATTAACTATCTGTTCGGGCCCGCTGCGGCCGGGGTATTGATCGCCTGGATCGGGGCGGCCAACGTGCTGATTGTGGACGCCATCGGCTTTTTCCTCTGTGCCTTTTGTTTTTCCCGCCTGAAGCCGGCCGCGGGAGTGGACAGTTTCTCTGTCGAGCGGATGGACGAAAAAGAGGCAGAGGAGATCCAAGGGAAGGCGGCGGAAAGCAGCGGGAGTGTGGTCGCATTCGGTCCGTTCCCGCGTTCGCTGATCGCCGACATCCGCACCGGTTACTGTTACCTGCTGGGGCGCCGCCGCCTGTTGTGGCTTGTGCTGTTCACCTTTTTCTTCAACATGGCGTACGGCCCGGTGGAGGTGGGGCTGCCGCTGTACGCCAATAACGATCTGGAAGGCGGAGCAGTCTCGCTCGGACTGCTTTGGTCCGCCTTGGCGGCGGGGGCGCTGCTCGGGTCGATCCTGTTTTCCGCTGTTACCTGGAAACTCCCGACCGGCGTGACGCTGGCGGCCATCATCGGCGTGTGGGGGATCACGACGCTGCCGCTTGCCCTGTTTACCCGCGTCGAGGTGGCGATGCTGGCGATGGCGCTGGCCGGACTCAGTTTTTCACCCTACAACATCTTGTACCGCAGTCATCTGCAAAAACACGTGCCCGAAGAACTGCTGGGGCGGGTGCTGACCAGCGTCCGCACGATTACGGGGACGGGCATGCCTGCCGGGGCGGCTGCTGCCGGCTGGCTCATCCCCGTATGCGGAGTGCAGGGAATGTTCGGCGCTGCCTCCGTCGTCTGCGTGGTGACCGGTCTGCTCGCGTATGTGGCGCTGCGGCGGCTGGATGAGCCGGAGCTACTTCCGGTTCAGCAGGGGGGCGAGGAGGCGCTTCACGCCATGGGGCAGCATCGTGTAGAGCAGTGACAGGAGATGCAGCCGGAGGGGCATGGCCACTTCCGGCTGCTTTGCTTCCACAGCCCGGATGATTCGAGCCGCTGTCTGCTCCGGCGTCAGGAGATAGCGGCGGACTTTTTCCCGGTACGCGCCTGTCTGGTCTGCCCGCTGCAAAAACGGCGTGTCGATCGGTCCGGGCATGGCGCAGGTGACGTGGATGCCGCTGTCTGCCAACTCATGGCGCAGTCCCTCGCTCAGCCGGATCACGGCTGCTTTGCTGGCGGCGTACACGGCCGCTTTTGCCGTCGCCACCTGGCCGGCGAGCGACGCGATGTTTACGATGTGGCCGGAGCGGGCCGCAAGCATCATCGGCAAAAACGCGCGGATCACATACAGCGGACCGGCGATGTTGGTAGCCAGAATGGTTTCCAGCTGGTCTTGGCCCATCTCGGCCAGCGGAACGAATACGGCGGTGCCTGCGTTGTTGTAGAGAAGGTCGCAGCGGCCAAAGCGAAGCTGTACCCAGTCGGCAAAATGCTGCACGGCTTCGTTGGCGGTGACGTCGAGCTGATGGAGAAACAGGCGGTCGGACGCACCCAGACGTTCGTGCATCGCTGCCAGACTGTCCATGGATCGGCCGGTCGCGACCACGGTATCTCCTTTTGTCAGGTGAAGTCTCGTCAGTTCCTGCCCGAGACCGCCTGCTGCGCCGGTAATGACGACGATGCGCGGGTTGCTCATGAAACAGGTCTCCTTTCGCGAAACATGCCAGGAAGGCGGCAGTCATGGTTTTGCCGAACGGCGTGATGTCAAGGAAGCCTTAATTTGCGGGGGTATAAGCTGTATGTGCGTGGTAAAGGATAGCCTCTAGGAGGTGAGACACATGCCCATCGTAAAATGCAGCGTTTCCAACTGCGAATACTGGAGCGAAGGCAACAACTGTTCCGCCGAGATGATCATGGTGGAAATTGACAGTCACGCCCACGCAAATTTTAAGGAAGAGTTTGCCGGTGAGTACGGACACGACAGCCAGCACAAGGATCAGGTGAACGACTCCTCCCAAACCTGTTGTCACACGTTCAAACCGAAGAAAGACGAGAAAAAGTAAGGAAAAAAGACGTATCCCGTGCCGGGGATGCGTCTTTTTTCCATGTGCTGCAGGCTGCACTCTGTCCCATCGCCGCCGTCTCAGCGGGAACGGCACTCTCACCGTTGAGCGGGTGGCCGCTTTACGCGTTGGCCTTTTCCAGCGCCAGCTGCTCCACCAGGGTGTCCACCTGCTCCCAGGAGGTGACCCGTTGCACCAGACGGGGGAGCGTGCCCTGGTTGTACGGAGTGTCGAACAAAAAGACCGGGATGGAGAGGGCCTCAGCCAGCTGCAGCGCGTTTTCCAACCGGTCTTCCAAAAACAGGTCCACCTGCCACTTTCGGGCGGCGGCCAGCTTGTCGTGCGAACCGATCAAATCCATATGGTGGTACGGAATCTGATAGCGGGAGAACCACTTTGTGGTGACCTCCAGATGACGGGCTTCGCGGGCGCTGATGTACACCAGTTTGTGCCGCTTGTACCACTGGCGCAGCACCCGGTCGGCCGCGCCGTGGACAGGGGCGACGTCGTACAGGCGCTCGCCGTGCTTGTCCAGCCAGTCTGCAAAGATTTCGTCGCTGATCCCGTAGACCGTGGCCAGATTGTAATCAATACAGTCTTCGTATCGCAATTGTTTGCCAAAGCTTTCATTCATCAGAGGGACAATGCTGCTCGGCTCCGTGACAGTGCCGTCAATGTCGATGCCAATCGTTAGGGGGTTCTCTGGTTTCATCCTCTCGCCTCCAGTTTAAATTGTACACCCTCGGCAGAGAATAAGGCTACTTCCTTCATCACAATCCTTTTGAAAAAAGGGGCTGAGCATGGCATGGCGTACGATCGAGACGAGCGTGTGAATGCCGAGCAGAAGGAAGGAGAAAACGGCCTGACGGAGATGTTCGATCAGCGGGATACCGAGTTCGCCGACTCCTGGATGGGGGCTGTGTTGGATGAAAATGCCGCCCGTTCCCGAGGGAACATCCAGTATGATCCCTACTCCCAGACGGAACGTTACCTGGGAGAACAAAACGTGGACGCGGCAGGAGCCGATCTGACACAGCAGGCAGACCGGGAAGGGGAGAAACGGGGGGACAACCGCCAGGATGACTCCACCCTGAACGGGAACGACGTGGAAACGGCCGCGGAAATTGCCGAACCCGTCCGGAACACGCGCACCACTGACACGCGCACCACTGACGACGTCGACACGCAGGCAGACGGCGGAGCCAGCGGGATTGGTTGGACAGGATTGGGCTTGTCCATTCTGTCGCTGTTTCTGCTCCCGTATATCGTCGCTCCGATTGGCGTGGTGCTGGGATACCTGGCGTACCGGCGAAACGCTCGTACGCTCGGGGTCTGGGCGATGATCGTAGGGGCGATTGCCATTATTGGCGCGCTGATTATCTACCCGTATTACATCGCCCGATGACGGTGGCGCCTCGTCGAAAAAACCTCTCCGGTGACGGAGAGGTTTTTTCCTGTCTGATCGGTTCGGTCGTCTGGGGACTTATCGGTACAAAGCGGAGACGAACGGGGTGACGGCGGCGGTGACGGCGTCGCGAAACACCTCGGAGCGCCGGATTCGTCCTTCCGTCAACAATCCGTAAGCGCCGCCGCGCTGATTGGTTCCCGTGGTGCCGCTCCACTCGTCGATGATCGTCCGAAGCTCGATGCCTTCCTGTTTGATCCGTTCCACCGCCGAGTTTGGGATGGGAAAAAACAGTCCCTTGCCCAGGCAAAGCCGCCTGCCGTCCCAAGCGGCGCAGACGGAGAGCAGATACCATTGATTCGTGTACCGATCGTCAAACGTCAAGCCCCCTTCCAGCCCCAAGCCGATGTCGGCGTTCGGGACCCGGTCCAACACTGCTTTGGCCCGGTTGATCGCCCCTGTGATCGTCTCTTCCTCGGAAAGCGGCTGGGCGGAGACGCCGGACGGCACCGCCAGACAGATCGGTTCGGTTCCTGTCGCCAACGCGACTGCTGTCCGTTTCGCCTGATTGACTGTGCCCAGTGCGAAGCGCAGCGCGGACATATCCATGCCGCACACCTCCTGCTGCAGATTGGCTAGGGGTAGTATACCACTTCCCCACGTCCAGGGCTTCTGTGGTAAGATAAAGCGAGAAATACAATTTCGGAGCAAAAATGAGGGGCGAACCATGAAATTTACCAAAATGCACGGACTGGGCAACGACTACGTATACGTGGACTGTTTTTCCGAACCGCTGACGGGCGTGGATCTGCCGGAACTGGCACGGCGGGTCAGCGACCGCAACTTTGGCATCGGCAGTGACGGTTTGATTCTGATCATGCCCTCGGAGCAGGCTGACTTTCGCATGCGGGTCTTCAACAACGACGGCAGCGAAGCGAAAAACTGCGGCAACGGCCTGCGCTGCGTGAGCAAATACGTGTACGACCACGGATTGACGGACAAGACGTCGTTTTCCGTAGAAACGCTGGGCGGCATCGTCACTCCGTCCGTAACGGTGGGCGCCGACGGCAAGGTGGAGCTGGTGACCATTGACATGGGGGAACCGCAATTTGTCCGGTCGGCCATTCCCATGACCGGAGAGCCGGGGGAACGAGTGATCGGCCAGCCGCTCACCATCGACGGCCGCACGTTTACGATGACTGCCGTCTCGATGGGCAATCCTCACGCCGTGCTGATTGTCGATGAGCTGAACGAAGCGGACGTGGTGAAGTACGGACCGGTCATCGAGCGGCACGTGTGGTTCCCCGAGCGCACCAATGTGGAGTTCATTCAGGTGCTGAACCGGCAGGAAGTGCTGTTCCGCGTCTGGGAACGCGGTTCGGGAGTGACGCTCGCCTGCGGCACGGGAGCGTGTGCAGCGGCGGTGGCTGCCAGCCTCAGCGGCTTGACCGACCGGACTGTAACTGTACATCTGGCGGGCGGGGATTTGGTGGTCGAATGGCGGGAGAGCGACAACCGCGTGTACATGACCGGCCCTGCAACAGAGGTATATTCCGGCGTCTATCACGGTTCGCTTCCGTATACAGGCTGACTTAAAAAGCATAAATCGTTGGCCGAGGCCGTCCCTTTATTACATAGGGGACGGCTTTTTTGGCAAAGGAACAGCCGCACATGCGCATACTACGGAATAAAAGCTAAAGCGAGGTACTCTGATGGCGGCAAAGTTTGCATATGTAATCGCGACGATCGTCGGGTTGCTGATTCTGATCGGGTACGCATACTGGCGGAGCGTGAGGCGGTAAGGGGAAATCATTGACCGGGGCGAAGGCGTAAAAAAGCGTGGAAGTCGGCACAAACAGTCGTGCTTCTTCCACGCTGGCAGGTAAGGCTAAGGCAAAGGCAAAGGTTCACCCGTTGTACACCTCGTTCAGGTAGACCGTCACCGTTTCATCAGACTGCTTGCTGCCCAGCTTCGCCAATTCGGCACGCAGCCTTCTCAGTTCTGCCTCCATTTTGCGGATTTTCTCTTCCATCTCCATTGTCCGTGTTGTCATGGTGCTTCTCTCCTTCGCTTCTCGTTCTCTAAATTTATTGACTATTCTAACGAATGGACATTGCTGTGTAAAGAGCCCGCCTGCCAATGTAAGCGCTTGTGTTTGTGAACAATTTGTGAAGGTTTTTGCCGCTTTTTTCTCCCCGGCGTTGTTCCCCGCCGAAAAGTGGGAGAAAATAAGGGGAAGTATGCTCCCGGCTATATGTTGATCGGAACTGTCGTGTTATGATGAAAAGTAGACTTTGGGCGAACAGCCCTCAGGAAGGTGTGGACTGGTGATTTATTTGGACAACAGCGCCACGACTCGTCCTCATCCGCAGGTGGTTGAGGTGGTCAAACGGGCGATGGAGACCTACTATGGGAATCCGTCCTCGCTGCATCAAAAAGGGCTCGAAGCAGAGAACATCCTGAAGCAGGCACGCGCGGTAGCCGCCCGTTTCCTCGGGTGCAAACCGTCGGAAATCATCTTTACGTCCGGCGGCACCGAGAGCAACAACGCTGCGATCAAAGGTGTGGCCATGCAGTTTCAGAGCCGGGGAAGACATATCATTACGACGAGCGTGGAGCACCCTGCCGTCTATGATGTATGCAAGCAGTTGGAAGAGTTCGGTTTTTCCGTTACGTATTTGCCGGTTGACAGCGCGGGTCGTGTCTCTGTGGAAGACCTGAAACGGGCGATCCGGCCGGATACCATTCTCGTTTCCGTCATGCACGTAAACAACGAGTTGGGGACGGTGCAGCCCATCGCCGAGATCGGCGCCCTGCTGAAGCAGCACCCGAAAATTCTGTTCCACGTCGACGCCGTGCAAAGCGTCGGCAAACTGCCGATTCGCCTGAAGGAGTGGGGCATCGACCTGCTCAGCGTATCGGCCCATAAATTTTACGGACCGCGTGGCGTCGGCATCCTGTACAAACGGGAGGGATTGATTCTCCAGCCGCTGTTGATGGGCGGGGGGCAGGAGGGTGGTTTCCGCTCCGGAACGGAGAATCTGCCAGCCATCGCCGGCATGGCCAAAGCAATCCGATTGCTGGAAGAGATGGGGCCGGAAGAACCCGCCCGGCTGGCGTCCATCACCCAGGTGCTGCGGCAGGGATTGGCCGAGATTCCCGGATGCGTCGTCAACACGCCAAGCGAGGGAGCGGCCCCTCACATCGTCAACGTCTCGTTTCCCGGGATGAAGGCGGAAGTGCTGCTGCACGCGTTGGAGGAACGAGGCTACCTCGTTTCCACCAAATCAGCCTGCTCCTCCAAGGCAAACGAGCCCAGCCGGGTATTGATGGCTGCTCTGCAGGACAGGGAGCGGGCACTGTCGGCCATTCGCATCAGCGTGGGACGGGAGAACACCATTGAGGAGGCGCGGGCATTTGTTGCTGCCGCTTCTGAGTGTGTCGCCAGCATCCGTCCCCATATGAAAGCAAAAGCGTAACATGTAAAGGAGCAAACCATGAAGTACGATGTCATTTTGATTCGTTACGGCGAACTGGCGTTGAAAGGCCGGAATCGCGATTTGTTTGAAGCAGCCTTGGTGCAGAGCGTCAAAAGCGTGCTGCGCCCGTTTGCCAACATCAAGGTGCGCCGCAACTACGGCCGCATGTACGTGGAACTGCACGGAGAGGACGCCCATGCGGTGGTGGAGCGGCTGCGCCGTGTATTCGGCATCTCCTCCATCAGCCCCACCGTTCAGGTGGAGCCGGATGAACAGGCGATCAAGGCGAAGGCGTTGGAGCTGATCCGCCATCTGCAGCCGCAGCCGAAAACGTTTCGGGTGGAGACCCGCCGCGCGGACAAGCGTTTCCCGAAACAGTCGATGGAAGTAAGCCGCATGGTGGGAACGCATATTTTGCGCAACATTCCGGAAATCAAGGTGGATGTTCACCAACCGGAAGCAGTCGTGAACATTGAGATTCGCGCCGAGGGCACGTATATCAGTTGTGAGACGATTCCCGGTCCCGGCGGTCTGCCGGTCGGCTCCGGCGGCAAGGTGCTGCTCTTGCTCTCCGGCGGGATTGACAGCCCGGTTGCCGGCTGGAAGATGATGAAGCGGGGTGTCACTCTGGAAGCGATTCACTTCCACAGCTATCCGTTTACCAGCGAACGGGCCCTGCAAAAAGTCCGCGATCTGGCTCAAAAGCTGGCCCTCTGGGGCGGGACCGTGCGGCTGCACGTCGTTCCGTTTACGGAGATTCAGACGGCCATTCGCGAGAAGTGTCCGGAAGACTACCTGATCACCATCATGCGCCGATTCATGATGCGGATTGCCGAGCAGGTTGCCGCCAGAACCGGTGCCTTGGCGCTGGCGACCGGTGAAAGCCTGGGCCAGGTAGCGTCCCAGACGCTGGAGAGCATGAACACGATCAACAAGGTCGTCTCGATTCCGATTTTGCGTCCGCTGATCGGGATGGACAAGACAGAGATCACCGACATTGCCCGGCGGATTGATACGTACGAGCTGTCCATTTTGCCGTACGAAGACTGCTGCACCATTTTTACGCCGAAAAATCCGGTGACCCGGCCCAAACCGCATGTAGCAGAGCGGTTCGAGGAAAAACTGGACGTGGCGGCGTTGGTGGAGGACGCCGTAAACCGCACCGTAATCGAGGAAATTACGGCGGAGCCGCGGGAAGCGGCAACCGACCTGTTCTAAAGCTAAAGCGGCAAAAGACAGATATGAGCGACGGAATCAATCCAGGGAGGGGAAGCCCATGATCATCCGCTATGAACGAAACGGCAAGGTCAAGCATGGCTGGATGGTGGAATCGGAAAACAAGGTGCGGGTGATTGAAGGAGACATCTACAAAGTGAAAGCGGCCAAGCCCATCATGACGGGTCTGGAACTGCCGCTTGACGAGATCGTGCTGAAAACGCCCTGCACCCCGAGCAAAGTGGTCAGCATCGGTCTCAACTACCGGGACCGCGCGGAAGAGATGGGGATTCAACCTGCGGCGGAACCGGCGATTGCTGTGAAGCCTTCCGTTCAGCTGGCTGGACCGGACGAGTCGCTTGTGTTCCCAGGACGGCCTTACTCCCTTCAATTTGGAGGGGGACTGGCTGTCGTTATTAAAAAAGAGGCGCGTCACATCACTGCGGAAGAAGCCGACGAGTACATTCTCGGGTTTACCTGTGCGATTGACGTTGCCGGTGTGCAGCAGCACGGCGGGCAGCAGACGAAAACAGGGGAAACGGACTCGATTTGTGCATTGGGACCGGCGATCGCCGCCAAGCTGGATTACGCCGATTTGCGCATCGTGACCCGCGTCAATGGGGAGGTGCGGCAGGATTCCAGCACCAAGCAGATGATCTTCTCCATCCCTCGGTTGCTGGAGGCAGTATCCTCCGTCGTGACGCTGCTTCCGGGTGATGTAATGTTGACTGGTACGCCTGCGGGAGCGGGTGAACTGCACCCGGGAGACGAGATTTCCGTGACAGTGGAAGGTATCGGCACGCTGACGACACGCGTGTCAGTCGGCATGGATTAGGATTTGTATCAACACACCAAACAAGACCCCTTCACAGAGTGGGAGGGGTCTTCTTTTGCAGTGCCGGACGATTATGAGTGATTACAGCGGCTCCTCGTTCATTCCCGGTTCGTCGTGAACGGGATGGGCGCTCTCGTCTTGACGCGGGAGGTTTTGATGGAAATTGCGATATTCATAAGTGAAGTTGGAGATCGCATGCTGGCCTGGTTCCCATCCGGTCGCTTTGCCCAATTTGTCATTTGTGGCAGCGCCATACGGACCTTCGGGAAACTCTTCGGGGATGATTTCATTGCGCTGCGATTCCACCACGGAGAGTTCACTGTAACGCTGATTGTCGTATTCCTCATACGTTGGTTTGGGGGCCATGCCGCCACCCTCCTTTCTTGCGGAAACGTCCTACGGCTAGTGTGAAATAAAAAAGGAACCGATATTCGTTTTTTCTCTTGACCTGCGGTGGTAATTCATATATATTTAAAAACTGTTGTGAGCAATCAAGTCCACTTAAAAAGCTTACGTAAAAATTTTAAAAAACCCTTGACTCAGTGAATGGGTTTTTGTTATATTAAATCTTGTCGCCGCTGAGCGAGAAGGAAAATAAAAAAACTTCTTGCAATAGCGAAGATGAGTATGATATAATAAAAAAGTCGCGCTTGAGCGACTGGGATTAATGGATGTTCCTTGAAAACTGAACAGCGAACGCGTTGAACGAGCCTAGCAATTCTTTTCTTTGAAAGCTAACGATTCAACTCAACTTTATTGGAGAGTTTGATCCTGGCTCAGGACGAACGCTGGCGGCGTGCCTAATACATGCAAGTCGAGCGGACCTGAATGGAGCTTGCTCCAGACAGGTTAGCGGCGGACGGGTGAGTAACACGTAGGCAACCTGCCCGCAAGACCGGGATAACGTAGGGAAACTTACGCTAATACCGGATAGGGCACTCTATCGCATGAGAGAG
>NZ_SDLF01000002.1:0-325142 GCF_013096935.1 Brevibacillus sp. MCWH
ATCTGATAACGACCTTCGGCCTGTTGCTTGTTCAGCATGCTTCCACCTCTACAAAGTGTTGAATGTCATGTTTATTCGACAAAAAAGCGTGTAGACCTTGTACCTTTGGTACTTTGTCTACACGCTGAGCCAGCCGTACGTAAGAAACGGCTGGCTTTGTATTGAAAATCGGATGGGTGATGATGCTCCGCTGCCTGGGAAATGTTCCTTTCGTAAAGCGTTTGTCAGGTTTGTTCCCACGCGTATACGTGCACCAGTTTCTCCTTGAAGACAGTCTCTTTTTCCCGGAACATTCCGATCTTTTGGGCAACTCGTGCGGATGCAGCGTTTCCCGGTTGAATCAGGCAGATCAATCTCCTCAGCCCTTTCGCCGCTGCTCCGTACTCGCGAAACGCCACCGCCGCTTCGGACGCGTAGCCGTTTCCCCAGTATTCCTTCGCCATCCAGTAACCGATCTCTGTCTCCGGCTTCCCGTCCACCGTCTGCGGCACCAGTCCCGCATGGCCGATGGGCCGCATATCCTGTTTCCGCACCGCCACCATCAGCCCCAGGCCGGAAGCGTAGGACCGCTGCACCCAATCGTAAAAGCGGGCGACCTCTTCATCCGTTCTCGGCCTGCCGTGCCCGATGAAGCGGACCACGTCCGGGTCTTTCAGCAGACGAGCAAGAAAAGGAAGATCGTCCGGACAATACGGGCGAAAAAACAATCGGTCGGTTTCCAGCATGCGAAATAACACTCCTCCTGTTATGGCCGGGCGTGCACCTCCCCTGCTCACCGCGATGTACAGGTGGGCGCTGTTACTGGTTGGCCACCGCTTTTTTGAGCAGGCGAATATCCGTGTCGTGCTCTTTCACCAATTCCTGCAAATCGCGAATAACGCCCTCCGACTCCGTGTTACGAGCGACCTGCGCTTTGATCAGCACCACCTGGTCCTTGATCTCGCGCACGTCGCTTTCGATGATGTCCAAGCGGTGCTCAAACCGGTCCATTCGCTGCTCAAGCCCGCCCATTCGCTTCTCAAGCCCGCCGATCCGCTGCTCAAGCCCGCCGATCCGTTCGTCCAGCCCTCTCAACTGCTGCCCCAATCCCGCGATCATGCTTTTCAGCTCGTCCATCGCTCTTCCCCCTTTTGCTTTCACTGTACAAAAAGAAAGCATGCCTTGTCGAGTAAAATGACCTGCATTTTCCTCCCGCTCGCTGACTCGTAGTGCAAATACTACGGACAGCAAACCCTGACAGGAGGACTGCCATGCACACGGTCTGGAAAGGTTCGATCAGCTTTGGCCTGGTCAATATCCCGGTGCGGATGCATACCGCGACGGAAGAGCGGGACATCCGCTTTCGCCAGCTTCACAGCGAGTGCCACACGCCGATCAAGTACGCCAAAATGTGCCCGCACTGCCAGCGGGAAGTGGACGCGTCGGAGATCGTGCGGGGATTTGAATACGAAAAGGGCAACTTCGTGATCATTCGCGACGAGGATCTGGAAGCGATTGCCCCGGAAACGCGGAAAGCGATCGAGATCCTCGATTTTGTCGATCTGAACGAAATCGACCCGGTTTACTTTGACAAAAGCTATTTTCTCTCCCCCCAGGACACCGGAGAAAAAGCGTACGCCCTGCTCCGGGCAGCGATGGAGGAAACGGGGAAAATTGCCGTTGCCCGCGTGACGATGCGCAACCGCCAAAGTCTGGCGGTGGTCCGGCTGTACGAACACTGCATCATGCTGGAAACCATCTTTTATCCCGACGAGGTTCGCCCCGTCTCACAGGTGCCGTCGCTTCCCGAAGCGGACGTCTCGCTGGCTGACAACGAGCTGAAGATGGCAGCGGAGTTGATCCGCAACATGACGACGCCGTTTGATCCGGCCAAGTACAAAGACGAATACCGCAGCCAACTGCAGGCGGTGATCGAGAGCAAGCGGAAAGGAGAGGAAGTGGCTGTCGCTCCGGCGGCTCCACGCGCCAACGTGATCGATTTGATGCAGGCGTTGAAGGAGAGTCTCGCCGCAACCGGCGGCGCGTCTGCTCCCGCCAAGCTGGAGCCGGAGCCGACGCCGGCCGCGCCCGCCAAAAAAAGGACGGCGGCGGGCAAAGAGCCCTCTCAGGATCCGGCTGCCGGCGCCACCACGACGACCACCAAGAAACTGAGGCGCAAAAAGGCGAAGTCGTCCTGATCCGCCGCATGTCCGTCCGTATTCCCTTGGAGAAAGGATGAGCGAACGTGCTCTTCTCCCTTCAAGTGTTCATCATCCTGCTGGTGACCAAGCTGGCCGGCGAGTACAGTGTGCGCCTGGGGCAGCCGGCCGTCCTCGGCAAGCTGCTCAGCGGCATCCTGATTGGTCCGGCCGTGCTGGGGGTAATCGAGCGTACGGAAGTGCTGCATGAGCTGAGCCAGGTAGGCGTCCTGCTTCTCATGTTCCTCGCTGGACTGGAAACCAATCTGGACGATTTGCACAAAAACCGGAACGCCTCCGTGGCCGTTGCCGTCGGCGGGATGCTGGTGCCGTTTGCAGGCAGCTATCTGACTGCCCGTTTTTTTGGCCTGGAGCCAATCAACGCCGTCTTTCTCGGCCTGCTGCTGTCGGCCACATCGGTAAGCATCTCGGTCCAAACCATAAAGGAGCTGGGCAAGCTGCACACGCGCGAAAGCACGACCATTCTCGGCGCGGCGATTGTGGACGACATTCTGGTGGTCGCAGCCCTGGCGATCCTGATGAGTGTTCTCGGCGGCGCGGAAACGCCGCTGCTTCTCGTCCTCGGCAAGAAAGCGGCGTTTTTTGCCGTCATCATCCTGCTGGGCTGGAAGGTTGTCCCCTGGGTGATGAAAAAGCTGGCCCCATTGCGCGTGGAAGAGGCGGTAATCAGCGCCGGGTTGATCGTGTGCTTCTTTTTTGCCTGGCTGGCCGAATCCCTGGGTGTAGCCGGCATTATCGGCGCGTTTGCCGCCGGGCGGTCCATCTCCCGGACCGATTTCAAGGAGGCGGTGGAACACAAGCTGGAACCGATCGCCTACGCGATCTTCGTGCCCGTCTTTTTCGTCAGCATCGGGCTGTCCGTATCGTTTGCAGGCATCGGCGGCCAGGTGTGGCAGATCGTCATCCTCTCCGTCATCGCCGTCCTGACGAAACTGGTCGGCGCCGGAGCGGGCGCACGTCTTACCGGTTTTTCCCGGCCGTCCGCCTTCGCCGTCGGCAGCGGCATGGTGTCGCGCGGGGAGGTGGCCCTGATTCTGGCCGCCATCGGTCTGGACAAAGCTGCTGCCGGCCGGCCAGTTTACGGCGCTGTTGATTGTGGTGATTGTGACGACCATGGTGACGCCGCCGATGTTGAAGCGCGCCTTTGCCAAAGCGCTCTAACCGTGCCGCCTTTCGCAAATCACCTCACCGCTGCAGGCGTCAACGAGGCGGACCGGCAGTCCCGACTCCTTGTGAACGGCCGCATACTGCAGGCGGTAGAGGGACTGGCCGCCATCTCGGCACCGCTCCCACTGCAGGCGAAATACGGTTTCCTCCCGGAGACGACGCAGGGCTTCTCGAGGCGGCAGGGCGGGAATGATCGGCGCCTGAATCAAGCCGTTTGGAGGCGCATCGAGCCCGGAAAAACGTTCGATCCGCCCTGTTGAGGAATGAACCGTGACGAAGAGGAACCCCGGTTCGCAGGGGATGCCGCCTCTTCGGACGCGAAACCGAAAATGTTCCCGTTCGCGGCGCTCGTCCCCTCCCTCGTCCGGGACATCCGATGCCAGTTCCAGCAGGGGCAGCAGTTCCGGCACCGCCCGCCGCAGGAAGGAAACGGCCCGCTCCAAACACTCCTCACGGGACAGGCGGAGCGTACCTGCTTCCTCTTCCCACCACCAAAAGCTCATCAAACGTTCCGTGTTCGCATCAATGCGGGCCATTACCGCACGTTCTTCCTGCCGCCTGCGGAAAAACTCCTCAATCGAGCGCTCCTGGCGATCGGGCTCCTGCGAGACACGGTCGCTACGGCCCCAAACCACAGCCGTCTGGTTCTCCGCGGCGAACAACGCGGTCTGCTGAATGCGTTCGTAGTGGACAGGGTCAATCCCGATCAGTTCCTCCAGCGATTCGACGCCTTGTTCACAAGCTGAAACGGCTTCAGCCGACAGGGGGAGCCAGTTCACATTCTCTTCGTCCGCCGCCGCTTTTGCCTGCGGGCCTGTTTCCGCCGAAAAAGTCAGGCAGACCGGCTCCGGTTCATACACCAGCCGCCACGTTCCTCCCCCGCCAGCGAATACGCTCTCCGGAAGCAGCTTCAGCACGAGCGTAAGCGTTACGTCGTTTTCCAGGAAACGCTCGCACACCGCCTCCTCCACCAACCGCGCGGGCGTTTCCGGCAGCGGCTGCACGCCGAAATAGGTAAAATCGGTCACCGCGCCGCTCCGATGCACCTTGACGCGGCAGCCTGACAGCGGCAGCGGCAATCCCAGCGCCTCCTGGCGAAAGTGAACCCAGATGCCGTTTTTTTCTGTGGTCACCGTCACGTGAGAGAATGCTTCCAGCGCCTTGGGATCGTGACTGGAAACGAACTGTTCCGCCCGCCGCCGTAATTCATCAACCGGCAGCACCGGGCGATGATCCCACTCATCGGGAACATCCTGCGTAAATTCAAGCAGCTTTCCCTCCGAACTGAACGTGACCGCAATCCCTTCCTCACTGTCGGGCTTGACCCAGAGAAACGTGGCGTTCCCTTTTTTATGACGCTCCCCGTCTTCGATCATGAGCCGGTACGACGATGGGATATTAAACAGAGACATCGCCCGCTTCCTGAGTCTGTCCAGCGCTGTCTCCACGCCTGCCGCATCCTGTTTCCGCACGGTGCACAACCTCCTGAACCCTTTCAATTTTTCTCCCTGATTGCCGAGTACATCTTGTTGCATCCACATTATACCAAAGCCAAAAAGATGAAAAATACCTGTCCCATGCCCTCCTTGCGGGCACAAGACAGGTTTGTCGTGTCGTCAGTGCTCGGACTGTCCTTCCGGTTCTATGTGGATGTGCACGGCTTTGACATTGTGAACGGCCTTCATCCGCGCCTCGATTTCCTCGGTGATCGTGTGGCTCTCCGTCACGTTCAGAGTGGGGTCCACGTGAATCACGACATCGACCAGCACGTTGCTTCCGTGGTAGCGCGCCTTGATATCTGTAACGTCCTTGACCCCGGGGATTTCGGCGATGGTGGAGCGCAGCGCAACCAGTTCGCTGCGGTCAAACCCGTCTGTTAATCGGTGGGCCGCCTCGCGGAAAATGGACCACGCCGTCCTCAGGATGATCCCGCCCACCACGAGCGCTGTCAACGGGTCCAGCCAATGCAGTTGAAACTGGGAGCCGGCCACTCCCACAAATGTGCCGACGCTGACCAGCGCATCGGAGCGGTTGTCTGCTGCCGCAGCCATCAAGCCCTGGCTTTGGGTTACCTGCGCCAGCCGCCGGTTGTAGCGGTAAACGCCGAACATGACGGCAGCGGTTGCCAGGGCGGTCCAGCCGGCCAGCATGTCAGGCGCGTTCATCTCCGGGGTGAACAACGCAGAGATTGCCCGGCTGAGGACTTCGATCCCGACCGCCAACATGATGAAGGATGCGACAAGAGCTGAGATGCTTTCTGCGCGTAAGTGGCCATAGGGATGGTCGTGATCAGGCGGTTTGCGAGAGATGCGCAGGCCGATCAGTACGGCGACGGACGCGACCACGTCAGTTGTGTTGTTCAGTCCGTCCGCCAGCAGCGCTTCCGAGCCTGCCAGCAGCGCCACCCCCACTTTCACCAGGGAGCAGCAGACATAGGCGATGATGCTGACCCACACCCCGCGTTCTCCCTGCTTCAGATTCGCGTACACATCCACCTGCATCACCTCAAAATTCCTTCTCACACGACCTTCATCGTACCAGACGACTCCCGAGTGGGTCTACGGAAACAGTTTTTGTCCGGGTCAGCATGATAGGCAGAGGGAAAATAAGTTGGACACTGCCAAAACCTCTTGCCGGATAGAATTGGAAATGGTAAGCTGGTGCTGTACAACAATACAGATATGCACGGGAGCTTGGGGAACCAGGCTGAGAGGATGGCTGATCCGCCGTCGACCGTTGAACCTGAACTGGGTAATGCCAGCGGAGGAATGTTGTTGACACCAAGAAATGCGGTGTGCGTCTGTTCGCGCACGCTCTTTCTTCGTCTGCGTCTGGCGTCGCATGGGTTCATGCGGCGTTTTTTCGTGACGCAGTTTCTCCGCCTCCCGCAGGGTTCACGACACGTGCAACCGTGACAAGGAGGTTTTTTTCATGTCCACTTCCCCCTTCCCCTTTATCTCCACAGCGGCCGTCCCGCCGTTTCCGGGCAGCCGCAAAACGTACGTCCAGGGCTCCAGACCGGACATCCGCGTGCCGATGCGGGAGATTTCCCAGCAGCCTACTATTACCCCGAACGGCGAAGTGCCCAACCCGCCGCTGCGCGTTTACGACACCAGCGGAGAGTATACGGCACCCGATTACATCGCCGACATCACCAAGGGACTGCCCGCCCTGCGCCGCAACTGGATCGCGGAAAGAAGCGACACCGAGGAATACGAGGGCCGCGAGCCCAAGCCGGAGGACGACGGCTACCGGAACTTCCCGCAGGAACCATCCGTCCCTATCTTTCCCGCCAAAAGACAGAAGCCGCTGCGCGCCCGCCAGGGGAAAAACGTCACCCAACTGCATTACGCCCGCCGCGGCATCATAACGCCGGAGATGGAATTTGTGGCGATCCGCGAGGGCGTCTCGCCGGAATTTGTGCGTCAGGAAGTGGCCAGCGGCCGGGCGATCATCCCTGCCAACATCAACCATCCGGAGAGCGAACCGATGATCATTGGCCGCCATTTTCACGTCAAGGTAAACGCCAACATCGGCACCTCCGCCGTCACCTCCTCCATCGGCGAGGAAGTGGAAAAAATGATCTGGGCCGTCCGCTGGGGGGCAGACACGATCATGGACCTGTCTACGGGCAAACACATCCACACCACCCGGGAATGGATCATCCGCAACAGCCCGGTTCCGGTCGGCACCGTCCCGATCTACCAGGCACTGGAAAAGGTGAACGGCAAGGCGGAGGAGCTGTCCTGGGAGGTGTACCGCGACACGCTGATCGAACAGGCCGAACAGGGGGTGGACTACTTCACCATCCACGCCGGCGTGCTGCTGCGCTACATTCCCCTGACGGCCAAACGGGTGACCGGCATCGTCTCGCGCGGCGGTTCCATCATGGCTGCCTGGTGTCTGGCGCATCACCAGGAAAACTTTTTGTATACCCATTTTGAAGAGATTTGCGAAATTCTGAAGACGTACGACATCGCCGTATCGCTGGGAGACGGCCTCCGCCCCGGTTCCATCGCCGATGCCAACGACGAGGCACAGTTTGCCGAGTTGGAAACGCTGGGAGAGCTGACCAAGATCGCCTGGAAACACGATGTCCAGGTGATGATCGAAGGCCCCGGTCACGTGCCGATGCACCTGATCCGTGAGAACATGGAACGGCAGCTCACCGTGTGTCAGGAAGCCCCCTTCTATACATTGGGGCCGCTTACCACTGACATCGCTCCCGGTTACGACCACATCACCTCCGCGATCGGAGCAGCCATGATCGGCTGGCTTGGCACGGCGATGCTGTGCTACGTGACGCCCAAGGAGCACCTTGGCCTGCCGAACAAGGAAGACGTCCGCAACGGGCTGATCGCCTACAAGATTGCCGCACATGCCGCCGACCTGGCCAAAGGTCACCCGCGCGCCCAAGAACGGGACGACGCCCTGTCCAAAGCGCGGTTTGAATTTCGCTGGAACGACCAGTTCAACCTGTCGCTTGACCCGGAACGGGCCCGTGAATACCACGACGAGACACTCCCGGCGGAAGGGGCGAAAACAGCGCACTTCTGCTCGATGTGCGGCCCCAAATTTTGCAGCATGAACATCACGCAGGAAATCCGCGCGTACGCGCAGCAGAACAACCTGACTGTAGAGAAAGCCGTGGAACAAGGGATGAAAAAGCAGGCGAACGCCTTCCGAAAACAGGGGAACCAGCTCTACACGTAAGCGGCGCTCCCTGGCTCCGCTTGCGCACCTGCAAGACGAGGAGGAGATCGCGTGAATCAGGCGGAACAGCTTCTCGCGGAAGCAAAACGACTGGAGGCTGAATGGAAGAAGGTAAAGCAGCAGTTGGCAAAGCTCCAATCCGAATGCGAACACGACTTTGCCCGCGGCCAGCTTTCGATGACCTGCCGCAAATGCCTGTACACGGAGAGTACGTACTACTAAACAGCCCGAGGCGATGAGACGGATGCCGCTCATCGCCTCTTCTTCGTCCTAATGGGGAACAATCATTGATGAGGCTGATTCGGACGGCTCCTTTCTTCCGTCTGACGGCCAATTCCGTTACCTGGACGAGGTGGAACATGAAACCGATCATCCCGATGGAGCCAGTGGCGAGCGACACCATCCCCCAGGAGCCGGGCTGGATTGCCCAGGTGAAATGGGACGGCGTTCGCATCCTTACCTATTATGACGGCAAACACGTGCAGCTGTTCAATCGAAAGGGAAACGAGCGCACCCATCACTACCCTGAACTAGCAGATATTGAAACGTACTGCCGAGCCGACTCCGTGATCCTGGATGGTGAAGTGATCGCGCTGGGGAGCGACGGCAAACCGTCCTTTCATGAAGTGATGCGCCGGGACGGGATTCGCCGCATGCAGAACGTGCCCCGGATGCAGCAGACTGTGCCGGTTACCTACATGATTTTTGACTGTCTGTACCTAAACGGGGAATGGATCAACCAACGCTCCTTGCAGGACAGGCTCAAACTGCTGTCCGAAACAATCGAACCGAACAGCCACGTGCAAGTGGTGTCGTCCCATGATAACGGTTCCGCCCTGTTTGAGGTGATCCGGCAGCACGGCATGGAAGGCATCGTCATGAAGCGGCTGGATGCCCCCTATCTCATCGGTGCGAAAAAAGCCGTGTGGCTGAAGATCAAACACTACCGGGATGTGATTGCCGCCATTGGCGGTTTCACCTTGAACGGCGGAGTCGTCAACGCGGTGCTGTTGGGCCTCTACGATGAGCAGGGCCGGTTTTGGTACATCGGTCATGCGGGAACGGGCAAACTGTCCCGCCAGGAGTGGCGGGAGCTGACCGACAGGCTGATGCCTGCAGTTATCCGGGAAAAACCCTTCGTAAACAGGCCCGATCGTCACCATGGCGTATTCTGGGTGACCCCCACGCTGACGGCCAAAATCAAGTACGCGGAATGGACGGAAGGGCGATCACTTCGCCAGCCATCCATTCAGGCAATCGTGGACGTACCGCCGCACACCTGCAGGCTGGACAGGGAGATGATGAGATGATCTTCTAGTGGTCCGCAGAGGCTGTATCATTCCCCTGCGACTGCTTGTGTTTCAGGTGATTGACCGCCTGCATTTCCAGATAGGAGCTCACCAGCGCCACCAGAAAGCTAAGAAAGTACGCTACGCCGCTGATCAGGCCGGCCACTCTGTACTGATTCTCCAGCAAGGCCCCGCCGACGATCGACACGAGACACACACCTAACGCCAGTTTGTTGATCCAGGCCCAGATCTGACAGCGCCTATACTCTCTCGTATGGGCGGAATGCGAGTCACGTCCGCTTCCCCGTTCTCGCAGAAGGGCTGCGGCAAACAGGAAGGCCAGCAGGGGAAGTTGGAAGATAAGCGTGATTGCCGGTATGCCGTAGCTGAAGAAGCGCAGCACGTCATCCGTATTGGGAAACGACAGTAGCGAGGAGACCACGATGAACAAGCCGCACGGCCCATTGGAGGCGGCGTAGTGTTGCTGGCCGGCGAACGATCCGACGCCGACAAGAAAGGCGATGTAGGTGACGACTGCCTTGATTGTAAAGGCCGGAAACCAGATGCTGAACACGATCACTTCCACGCGGTCCAGGAAGTCGGTAATGTGGATCTGCTGCACTAGCGCGTAAACAGGGAAAGTCAACCTGCTGGTGATCAGATACCCCATCACGCCCAACTGAACCACCATCAACAGCGTCAGCGAGAACCCGGCAATGATCGCCCCGTGTTTCATTGCGGAATACAGGAGCCGGGGATGGGAAATGGCATGCAGAAACGCACCGAACAAAAAGATGCTGCCAAACACCCCTGACGGGAGGAGATTACCGAGACCGACGGCCGCGATGTTGCTCTCCAGCACCGGCTCCAGCCGTTCAACCGCATACTCGTTGCTCAGTGTGAAGTACAGCATGATGGTGATGAGAAAAAATACGGGAAAGTACATTTCATTGACGCGGGCAGCCACTTCCGTGCTTGTTCGGCCGTAGTACACCAGCATCAGGACGAATACCAACAAAATGATTTCAAGCGGCGTCCGGGGCAGCAGCATCACTTGCAGGAACAAGCTGACCCCCTTGATGTCCGCCACCAACAACAGCCAGAGGTAAAACAGAACGAGGGCGTTTACGAAGCCACCGATCCACCTGCCCCCTGCCAGAAAGATGATTTCAAACAGGTTTTTTCCGGGGTAGGCCCGGGACAGCCTCGCGAAGACCAGGGCTACCAGTATTGCGTAAAACGTCGGGAGGATGAAGGCAAACCACGCATCATTCTTGGCGATCTGGGCCAGTGTTTTCGGCTGGCTGAACAACGCCCCCGTAATCAGGACGCTGCCGATCAGCCAGGCAATCTGCCGATGATTGATCACCTGTTTATGGATCATGACAGGCCCTCCTTACCAGATGTTTTCCATCCACTGCTGCAGGCCAACGGAAAAGACGTCGGCCAGGTAATTGGTTGGCATGATCACGTGGAGTTGAAACTGCAGTGCTATGAACAACCCGATCGTGAGCAGGTAAAAGAAACCCATCACTCGCCTTTGCTTGACTGGCATGCTTTTTCGCTTCATGAAAAACTGGACCAGGGACGCTAGCAGCAAGAGCACGTACAAAACCAGGGCGACACTATTCATGGCGATCTTCCTTTGTGATGTTCTCTGTTGTCTGGCCGATATTGGTGATCTCGGCTTTGGTCCGGACGTGGAATTCCGCCTGCGCAAGGCGCTCGTTCCAATTATCCCGCAAATGGCTTCGCCACTCGCGGGGATACTCTCGAGCCAACACCAGGCCCAGCCCGATGGTGTCCGTCCGCTGCCGTTTCATCTGAGCCAACGTCTTCTTTACTGTTTCGGTAATATGATTGGACAGTTTTCGCTCCAGCGCAGCCAGGTTGTCCGCCCTGCCCAGATCGGCATCGGTCAAGTTTTCGATAACGGACGCCGACGCGTCCACATTGATCATAAACTGGATACGGCCCTGCTTGATTACAGGCTTGATTTCCGCCTTTCCCTTGTCGAACCGGACGTTGACGGTTTCCTTTTCTGTCAGGGAAACCTTTGTGGAAAAGGGCGTAAACTGACGGTGAAACCACCGCAGTCCCCCTGCCGCTTCCTGGTTGAACACCCCCACCATCTTGTCGCGGAGAAATTGGGCCACCCCAAGTACTTGAATCTCCTTCGACTTTCCTTTGGGATGGGAATTGACGGCCGCCACGTACGGCAGATAGGGGTCCACACCAGGTGTGCTCAGCGTCTGTGCCATGTCCTTGACGGTGACGGGAACCGATTCCATTTTGATCAGTTCCCGCATCGCCTCACCGGAGAAGCGTTCAAAGCTGGGCTGCACCTGCAGCATGTTAAACCCCTTCCCCTTGGCCAGCACCAGGTAGGCAGTCAGCCGGTTCTCAGGGAAACGGGCCACCACATCCAGCACCTCGCTCAGTCCATCTCGGGCCAACGCCTCCCCAATGACGATCACGCGATGGTGGGCGTAGTACAACTGCCGGCTCATCCTGGCCTGAATCAGGCTGTGTGCTTCCCGCAGCGTCTTGCCAGTGGCCGAGTCGACGTAATAGACATTGTCCCCGCTGGTACCTCCTCCGCCACCGGTCGGTCCGCCCAAACTGCTTACCAGCGGAACCTGAACGGACAAACGATATTCACCATTGGCCTCCTTGTCGATGGAAAACGCAATCACGATGGCAATGTCGTTCACTTCCGTCCGGTCCCAACATCCGCTCATCAGCAGTCCGCAGAGAGCGACGACACAACCCTTCATCCACCGTCTCATTCGTTCATCCCTCTCCTTTGGTGCGGCCTTTGTCGCCATGCCCGCCTCCGCCTTGGCGAACAGCCCCGGATTGGCCTTTGCGCTGCTGTTGGCCGGTTTGGCCGGTTCGCATCCGCCGGGCGTCCTGCACGCCGAGAAAGCTGGGCCGTTTTTTCATGAACGGCCACGGAGCACGAATCAGCACGTCCTTCAGGTCACTCACTGACATCGGCGCGATCGGGGACAAGTAGGGAACGCCCATCGAACGCAGGTTGGCCAAGTGTCCCATAATCAGCACGATGCCGACGAGAATGCCGTATATGCCCAAAATCGAGGCGGCGATCATCAGCGGAAAACGCAGCATCCTAAGCGCAATGGAAGCGTTGAAATGAGGTATGGTAAAGGAAGCGATCCCTGTGATGGACACGACAATCACCATCGGCGCTGACACAATCCCAGCCTCCACGGCCGCCTGTCCCACGACAAGCGCCCCCAGGATGCTGACCGCCTGGCCGACTGTCTTGGGCAGACGCACCCCGGCCTCCCGCAGGGCTTCAAAGGAGATTTCCATGATCAGCGCCTCCACGATCGCCGGAAACGGGATCGACTCCCGCGCCGCCGCGATGCTGAGCAGCAGGGTGGTGGGCAGCATCTGCTGATGAAACGTGGTGATGGCTACATAGGCGGCGGGCGTGAGCAGCGAAATGAGCAGGAACAAATAACGCAGCCAGCGGATCAGGGTTGCCGGCATGAATCGTTCGTAGTAGTCTTCGTTCGCCTGCAGCATGATCCAGAACGTGGTGGGCACGATCAGCACCATAGGCGTACCGTCGACCATAATGGCGACACGCCCTTCCAACAGTGCTCCCGCCACCGTATCCGGACGCTCGGTATACTGGACCTGGGGAAAAGGAGAATAGATGTTGTCCTGAATCAATTCTTCGATGTAGCCCGACTCCAAAATTCCGTCGGTTTCGATCACACTGATGCGCCGCGTCACTTCTTCCACCAATTGCGGGTCGGCGATCCCCTCCAGGTACGCGAGCGCCACGTTGGTATTGGTTTCCCTGCCAATCACCAACGATTTCATTTTCAACCGGGGGGTCTTGAGTCTGCGCCGCAGCAGGGAGGTGTTGGTCCGAATGTTTTCGATGAAGCCCTCCCGCGGGCCGCGCACCACCGCCTCCCCCTCCGGTTCATCGACGGAGCGCTTTTCCGGGCCGCGCATGCCCATGGTGAGCGCCTCCGTGTTTCCGTCCACCACGATGCCGGTGTCTCCCGACAGCACGGCCTGTAAAAACTCTTTGTAATCCTTTACCTTGGCGATTTGCGAAACCGGCAGCAGTTTCTTTTGGATCACATCGACGTCGCGATCGCCGCTCTCCAGGATCATCAACGCCTCCAGCGCCTGGTTGACCTCTCTCGTATCAACCAGGCCGTCGACGAATACAGCCACCGCCGCGACGCCGTTTTTCATGTTGAACTCGCGGATGACAAAGTCGGAGCAGTCGGAAAACAGCTGTTTTAACACGTGCACATTTTCCTGCAGGGTGGGGTAAAGAGGAACCCCTTCCATCTCGGTCAAACTGCAGGTATTGATCGTATGTATCAATTCTTCCTTGCTTGACTTTCCGTTCTTAGCCATCGCATTCACCAACCGTTGGCAAGCTATCCGTATTATGGGTGCCGAACCGGAAAAATATGCAGCCCGCTTTAGCCCGCATAACCGTCATGCACCGGGGCATAGTAGTGGCAAACCATCGGATGCAATCCCGAACATTTTTCCGGAAAGAGGGTAGCAAAGCGATGCCGACAGCCGCGACCGATCTCGTATTGAGCGTCGAAGGCAGGGAACTGACCATCACCAACCCGCACAAACTGCTATGGCCGGAAGCAAATGTCACCAAATGGGACTATATCCGCTACCTGTTGGAGGTGGCGCCTCCCCTGCTGCGCTACGCCCAAAACCGCCTGTTGACCGTGATCCGCTATCCGCACGGCGTTGGCGACAAGCATTTTTACCAGAAAAACCTGCCCGCGTACGCGCCGGACTGGATTGCCACGAGCCGCTGGGAAAACACGCGGTATCCGCTGTGCAACGACACCGCCACACTGGTCTGGATGGCCAATCAGGCTGCATTGGAGTGGCACGTGTCATTTCATCTCGCCCATGATGAAACGCCGACCGAGCTGGTGTTCGACCTGGACCCTTCCACCCCCGAGTTCGCACCGGCAGCCGAGACGGCGCTGCTGTTGAAAGAAGTGCTGGACGGGTTGAATCTGCCCTCATTCGTCAAGACATCGGGGGCCAGCGGCCTGCAGGTCTACATCCCGATCGAGCGTCGCTACAGCTTTGACGAAACCCGTCAAGTCAGTCAATTCGTCGCCACCTATCTGGCGGAAAAACACCCCAGCCTGGTCACGATCGAACGCCTGGTGAAAAACCGGGGAACCAAGTTGTACATTGATTATTTGCAGCACTGGCGCGGCAAAACACTGCCTGCTCCCTACTCCACGCGCGCCCGCCCGCAAGCGACGGTCTCCACTCCGATCACGTGGGACGAAGTGCCCCGGATTCATCCGACCGACTTTACCGTCCATACCGTGCCACAGCGGCTAAAGGAACGAGGAGACTTGTTCGCGCCGGTCCACGATCCCAACCGGCGGGCATCCCTGGACCCGATTCTCGCCTTTCTCGCCAGGCGGAGATGATCACGTTGAGAACGCGGCCTCGCCCCTCCTTGCTTCTGCCTTCCCTGTAATGGAACTGTCTGTGCCGGTTGTGCTATACTGTGCATCAGATGGTTGATGGCAAGGAGGAATTCATCATGATTGATCCGATTGCGTTGACGCTCGGCCCCATCAAGATTCACTGGTACGGCGTAATCATGGGGCTGGCGTTTTTTCTGGGCACGTATTTGGCCCGCTACAACGCCAAACGGGCCGGGATCGATCCCGACCACGTGCTGAACATGGTCGTGCTGATCATCCCGGCCGCGATTATTTGTGCCCGTTTGTATTACGTTATTTTTGAGTGGGAGCAGTACAAAGACAATCTGTTTGACGTCATTGCCGTATGGAAGGGCGGATTGGCCATCCACGGCGGGTTGATCGGCGGTTTTCTTGCCGGTGTCTGGTACGTCCGCAAGCACAATCTTCCGCTGCGCAAGCTGGGAGATGTGCTGATGCCCAGCGTCATTTTGGGACAGGCGCTCGGCCGCTGGGGCAACTTCATCAACCAGGAAGCCCACGGCGGGCCGGCCACCGAGGAGTTCATGTCGCATTTTCCTGCGTTTATCCGCGAACAGATGTACATAGGCGGCCAGTACTACCACCCCACATTTCTGTACGAATCGCTGTGGAACCTCGTGGTCTTCGCCATCCTGATGGTCATGCTGTACCGGTTGAAACGCTTTGACGGACAGGTGCTGTTCAGCTACATGATCCTCTACTCGCTCGGCCGCTTCTTTATTGAGGGCATGCGCACTGACAGCCTGATGCTCGGCCAAACGCTGCGCGTCGCCCAGCTTGTCAGCCTCAGCCTGATCGTCGTCGGGGTTGTGCTCATGCTGGTGTATGCCCGCGCGAGCAGACAGCCGTCCGATCACTCCGAGCAAACGCCGAAATGACGAATACATACGCCCAAAAAACCGATCCGTGTAGTATGAACCCCTTAAACGTAGACGTTGGAACCCCTATGGTTGACCGATCAATACGTTAGGGGTTCATTCTTTTCAAACAGTCAACGGCCAAACGTTCCCACAGCTCTTGTCCCTGAGACGCCCGGAAAGCAGTTGAAATCCATAAGGACGTGTCTGGACTGATCGGAACAGATACGGTTGAAACAAAATAAGCCGACCCCGGTCGCGTACCGGGGCCATCTAGCAGATTACGGTCATTCCTTGACGGTAAACTCAATGGAGCCCAGTCCGTCCCATTTGGCAGAAACGACATCGCCGACAGCAAGTGGCTGCGCTCCGGTAATGCCGCCGGTCAAGATCAGTTGACCGGCGTGCAGCTTGCGCCCTCTGCGAGACAGCATGTTGGCCAACATGGCGACGGAATGGGCCGGATGTCCCAGCACTGCCGCCCCTGCGCCCAAATCTTTCAATTCCCCGTTGATGGAGAGGGTAACTCCGACCAGATCCAGTTCCAGCTCATCCGGTCTGCGCTGCCTCGATCCGATGAACACACGGGAAGCGGACGTGTTGTCCGCGATCACGTCGGGGAGGGTGAACTGAAAATTCAGGTAGCGGCTGTCGATAATCTCCAGGGCGGGAACGACGTATTCCGTGGCGGCCAACACGTGAGCGCCCGTCACTCCCGGTCCTTCGATATCCCTGCCGAGGATGAACGCGATTTCGGCTTCCACTTTCGGATGAATCAATTCACGGAAAGACAGGACGCCGCTGTCAACGGACATGTAATCAAACACATGGCCGTAGATCGGCTCGTTTACGTTCATCTGCTTCATTTTGGCCCGGCTGGTAAAGCCCATTTTCAGCGCGATCACCCGATGGCCCTGCTCGCGCTTGATGGCAACCAGCTCATCCTGGATCCGGTACGCATCCTCTACCGACAAGTCTGGATATTCAGCCGTAAGTTTCACCTCTTCCTGCCGGTTGAACTCCGCATCGACCAGCTTTTGCGCCAATGATCTGTAGGAATGTTCCGCAAGCAAGCTGTCCACCTCCTTATCGCAGTCCCGCTGCACTGCGCTGCTTCAAGATTTCCGCAGCGACATCAATGATCATGTCTTCCTGACCGCCTACCGCCTTTCGCTTCCCGAGCTCAATCAGGATATCGCGGGAATCAATTCCGAACTTCTTCGCGGCACGCTCCGCATGTAGCCGGAAGCTGGAATACACGCCTGCGTATCCGAGGACCAGGCTGTCCCGGGTAATCTCCTGCGGAACCTGAAGGATGGGCGCAACGATCTCTTCCGCCAGATCCATCATTTTGTAAAGATCAATGCCGGTTTCGATGCCCATCCGTTCCAGCACGGCGACCAGTACTTCCGTTTGCGTATTGCCCGCGCCGGCCCCCAAACAGCGGACACTGCCGTCGATGCGCGTTGCCCCTTCCTGAATCGCCGCCAGCGTGTTGGCCATCGCCAGGGACAAATTATTGTGCGCGTGGAACCCTATCTCAACGCCGATGCTTTGCTTTAATGCCCTGATTCGTTCGGCCACTTCATGAGGCAGCAGGGCGCCGGCTGAATCAACCACATACACCGCATCGGCTCCGTAGCTCTCCATCAGTTTCGCCTGCTCGACCAGTTTTTCCGGAGGTGCCATGTGAGACATCATCAAAAAACCGACGGTGAAGAGGCCAAGTTCTTTGGAGCGGGCAATGTGTTGAGCGGAAATATCGGCTTCGGTAACGTGCGTCGCGATCCGGGCCATGCCAACACCCAGCTTCACAGCGGCATTCAAATCCTTGATTGTGCCGATTCCCGGCAGGAGGAGCACACCTACCGTCGCCTGTTTGCAGACGGCAACTGCCGCCTCGATCAGTTCCATCTCATTCGTTCGGGACAGCCCGTACTGCAAGGAAGAACCGGCCAGACCGTCTCCATGGGAAACTTCGATGAAGGGAACATTCGCCTCGTCCAAAGCGCGGGCCACGCTCACCACCTGTTCCACGGTAAATTGATGGTTAATCGCATGGCTGCCGTCGCGAAGCGCCACTTCCGTGATGAGAATATCCCGTTTACCACTCATCTGTTTCGTCTCCTTTCCAGTTTCAGACGGATGCTGCCTTCACGTGGTGCGCGGCAAATTCCTCCGCCACTTTCACCGCCGTCGCTGTCATGATGTCCAAATTGCCGGAGTAGGTGGGCAGGTAATCGCCGGCCCCTTCCACTTCCAAAAAGACGGTGACTTTGTTGCCGTCGAAAATGGGCTCGGTACGGAGACGGTATCCGGGTACGTACGATTGAATATAGCCTGCGGTTTGCTCAATGGATGCAGCAATCGCCTGTTCATCCAGCGTTTCTTCGTCAACCAGCGCATACACCGTGTTCCTCATCAAAATCGGCGGCTCAGCGGGGTTCAGGATGATAATCGCCTTGCCTTTCTTCGCGCCGCCAATGGCTTCGATGCCGTGGGCGGTGGTTTCCGTAAATTCGTCGATGTTGGCGCGGGTGCCCGGACCGGCGCTTTTGCTGGAAATGGTGGCGACAATCTCAGCGTAGTTGACCGGGCTCACGCGGTTAATCGCATGAACGATCGGAATCGTCGCCTGGCCACCGCACGTAATCAGATTGATGTTTGTTTCGTGCAGGTGGGAACCGAGATTTACGGCCGGAACGACATATGGGCCGACTGCGGCCGGAGTCAGGTCGATGGCAAGCTTGCCCGCTTCCCGAAGAGCCTTGGCGTGACGAATATGCGCTTTCGCAGACGTGGCGTCAAACACGATATCGGCAAGCTCCGGACTGTTTTCCAAAAACTGCTTCAGTCCGCCGTCAAACACTTCATAACCGCGCTGCTTCGCCATGCGCAGTCCCTCCGAGTCGGGATCGATGCCGATCATCGCGGTAAGCTCCAGCTTGCTTGACCTGCCCAGCTTCATCATCAAATCGGTACCGATGTTTCCGGAGCCGAGAATGGCAACCTTTACGTTAGACATGAAATCTCACTCCTACTTCCCCGAGATGGGCGATTCGCGCGCTGAAACAGTCTCCGGGGGCCGCATTGACCGCCGCAGACAGGGCGCCGGAGAGAATCACTTCCCCGGCTTTCAGCGTTATCCCAAACTCAAACAGCTTGTTGGCTAGCCATGCCACGCAGTTCGCAGGGTTGCCCAACGCCGCTGCTCCTACACCGGTATTGACCAACTCGCCGTTTTTGTACAGGGCCATGCCAGCCAGTGCGAGGTCGATTTGATCCGGCTTCACGGGGCGTCCGCCCAGCACGTACAAACCGGAGGAGGCATTGTCCGCGACCGTATCCTGCAGCTTGATTTTCCAATCCGCGATCCGGCTGTCCACGATTTCCAGAGCAGGGAGGAGATAATCGGTCACCTGCAGCACATCTGATGCGGTAACGCGCGGCCCCTGCAAGTCGCGCTTTAACACGAAGGCAATTTCCCCTTCCACCTTGGGCTGGATCACGCGCTGAAACGGAATCTCCCCTCCGTTTTCAACGGCCATGCCCGCCAGCAAATGACCGTAATCAGGCTGGTCGACCCCAAGCAGTGTCTGCATGGCTAACGAAGTCAACCCGATTTTCTTTCCGACAACGACGTCGCCGGCCTTCACCTTTCGCTCAATCGTGTGCAGCTGCACGCGGTACGCTTCTTCTGTCGTCAAATTGGGGTCCAGGGCCGTTAACGGCTCTACCCCGCGACCGCTTCGTTCCGCCTCTGCCAAATGGTCGGCAAATTTCGTGATTTTTGCCAAGTCCAACGACGCTACCTCCCTGCGTTCCAATTTCATAGTTTCATGGTAACTGTCTTTGCTTCCGTATAGAATTCGAAGCTGTGCCGCCCGCCTTCACGGCCGATGCCGCTCGCTTTTGCCCCGCCGAACGGCGTGCGCAGGTCGCGCACATACCAGCAGTTGATCCACAGCAGGCCGGACTGCACCTGAGCGGCTACGCGGTGGGCACGTCTCAGGTCGTTCGTCCAGACCACCCCGGCCAATCCGTAGATGGAGTCATTGGCGATGCGAATCGCTTCTTCCTCCGTTTTGAACGGAATGACGACGACAACCGGACCGAAAATTTCCTCCTGGGCCACCCGCATTTTATTGTCTACGTCATAAAAGACGGTCGGCTCGTAAAAGTTTCCGTCACCCAGGCTGGTGATTCGCTTGCCGCCGTAAGCAAGCTTGGCGCCTTCGGCCAGACCGATCTGCACGTAGTCATCGACCGTTTTCAGGTGGCTGCGCGATACGAGCGCCCCCATATCCGTCTCCGGGTCGAGCGGATCGCCCACCTTGATCTGCTGCACCGCCTTCACGAATTTGTCGAGGAACCGGTCGTAAATGCTTTCCTGCACCAGCAGCCGCGACCCGGCCAGGCAAATTTCACCCTGGTTGCGGTAAATCGCTTCGATGGACCCCGTCACCGCTTCATCGAGATCGGCGTCTTCAAACACGATGTTTGCCGACTTTCCTCCCAGTTCGAGAGAGACCGGAATCAGTTGGGAAGCGGCGTTTTTCATGACCGTCTTGCCTGTCGTCGTCTCACCGACAAACGAAATCCGGCGCACGTAGGGATGCGTGGTCATCGCCGTGCCGACGGTTCCTCCCGGGCCGGTCACGATGTTCAACACACCCGGGGGCAGGCCTGCCTCATTGGCGATTTCCCCCAGCATCACGGCGCTCAGGGGAGTATAGGAGGCCGGCTTGACCACCACGGTATTGCCGGCTGCCAGGGCCGCGGAAGCTTTCCAGGTCATCTGCATGAACGGCAGATTCCACGGAATGATCAGGCTGGTCACCCCTGCTGGAGCGTATTTCGTGTACGACATGAATTTGCGCATCTCGTAGTTTTCATGAATCAGGTATTTGGCCATCTCTGCAAAAAAGCGCAGGTTCCAGGCGGCTCTGGGAATGTCAAAACCGCGGCTCTCCTTGATCGGCTTGCCGACATCGAGCGTTTCCACCCAGGCCAAATCGTTCACCCGTTCCATGACGAGATCGGACATTTTGCAGAGAATCTTCGCCCGTTCTTCGACAGGCATATCGCTCCAGACGCCGCTTTCAAAGGTGCGCTGCGCCACTTCAATCGCCTTGTTCACATCTTCCTCGCCGGCATTGGCCACCGAAGCAAGCTTGACATTGGTCGCCGGGTTGAGCGTGTCGAACGTCTCGCCGGAGATGGCGTCGGTGTATTCGCCGTTGATGAACAGCTTGGCGTCCTTCAACTTTCTTTCTCTTTCCTGTGCAGTCTGGCTCATCGGAATCCCCCCTACTCCTCAATTTCCACGATCATCTCTACTTCGACCGCGTTGTTGTGCGGAAGCTGCGCCATGCCTACCGCAGAACGGGCGTGTTTGCCTTTCTCTCCGAAAATCTGCACCAGCAAATCGGAGGCGCCGTTCATCACCTTGGGTTGATCCGTAAAATCAGGAGCGCTGTTGACAAAGCCCAGGAGTTTGACAATCCGTTTCACTTTGCTCAATTCGCCGATCTCCCGTTTGACGACCGCCAGGAGATTCAGCATGCACTGTCTTGCCGCCAGATAGCCTACTTCCACCGTGACGTCTTCGCCCAGTTTGCCGCGGTACTCGTCCGTCCCTTGACCGGCCAGAAACAGGAGATTGCCGGTGCGAACGCAGCCCACGTAATTTCCCGCCGCCTGCCGCGGCGCAGGCAGCGTCAGGCCCAGATCCTGCAATCGTTGTTCGGGTGTCGCCGCATGTATCGTCATCGTTACCTCACCTTCACCTGGCTCATATTCAGGAAGCGAAGCGCGTTTTCCCCGAGCATCGCCCGCTTCTGTTCTTCCGTAACCGTCAGCATCTGGTCAATGACTTCGCCCGGGGGAATTTCCCGCAGCAGGAACGGGTAATCGGAGCCCATTAGGATCCGCTCATAGCCAAAGCGGTCAATCATGTACTGGATGTTCGCCGGATCATAGACCAACGAATCAAAATAGAAATTCTTGGCGTAATGGCTGGGCGGCTGTTCCAGCAGCCGGAGATGGGGCCATACCTTCCAGCCCTGGTCCAGCCGGGGAAGAATGTAAGGGAATGATCCCCCGCCGTGGGCCAAACAAATCCGCAGGCGAGGGAATTTCTCGATCACGCCGCCAAGGATCAGGCTGGCTGCAGCGAGGGCCGTCTCGCTCGGCATCCCCACGGTGTACATGAGATTGTGGCGAGGCATCCGCTCTCTGCCCAACGTCTCCCACGGGTGGACAAACAGCGGCACGTCCCACTTCTCGCACATCTCGAAAAATTCCAGGAATGCAGGGTCATCCAGATTGTTTCCGTTCACGTTGGTACCGATTTCGATCCCTTTCAGGCCCAGTTCGTGAACGCAGCGATCCATTTCACGGATGGCGACGGCCGTGTTCTGCAGAGGAACCGTTCCCAGGCCGATAAACCGGTCGGGATGCTGTTTCACGGTTTGCGCAATGAAATCGTTTTGGATGCGGGCCATCACTTCCGCTTCTTCAGCGGGCGCCCAATAGGAGAATGTGACTGGAATCGGAGACAGCACCTGGATGTCCACCTTTTCCCGGTCCATATCCTGGAGCCGCTTCGCAGGGTCCCATACCTGGTCGGTCACTTCGCGGAACACCTTTCCCCCGACCAGGATATTGGCTCCGCATGCGCATGTCCGGTGCAGGACAGGCCAGCGCTCTCCCTTGAATGTTTCGGCGAAGTTCGGCAGGTCTTCCGGGATGATGTGGGTATGAAAATCTACTCGCATTTCCATTCGCTCGCTTCCGGCGGCATGACGTATCCGCAGTTTTTGCAAGTCCGCAGCTCCAGGCTGCCGTTGAATCCTTCGATCGCTTGCTTTACCTGCGTTTCGATATTGGTCAGCTGAACGGTGACGCGGTGCATTTCATGGTCGCATTGATCGCAGAACCAGACGAAGTCCTCCAGCTCTCCCTGGGCCCTGTTTCGCTCGATGACAATGCCGATGGTATCGGCCACCCGGTGCGGCGAGTGCGGAACATTGGCCGGAAGCAGGAACATTTCTCCTTCCCGCACGGTAATCACTTCGCGTTTGCCTTCCTGGTTGATGATCTCTACATAACAATCTCCCTTCAGCTGATAGAAAATTTCTTCGGAGGGATCGACGTGGAAGTCACGCCGTTTGTTCGGTCCGCCCAGCACCATCACCATCAGCTCCGCGTCTTTCCAGATCACCTTGTTGTTGACCGGAGGTTTCAGCTGGTCCTTGTTTTCCTCGATAAATTTCCACAAATTGATCGGTGCGAACATGCTCGTCGTACTCATGTCAATCGCTCCTTTTCCTCTTGGTTTTCTTTCACCGTCTTTCCGCCAATCGCCCAATGGTTCAACGGAATCTCGTAAAGGATGATCCTGACCCGTTCGGGTGCGACCTGCAGGGTTTCGGAGACCGTTTTCGTTACATCGGCAATCAAACGCTCCTTCACCTCTTGATCTCGTCCCTCCAGCAGCTTGATCTCAAGAATAGGCATGAATATCACCGGCTTTTAACGCTTTTTGCATATGGACCACTTCTTCGGCCAGATTCCTGATCCGCTGCAGCACGTCTTCGTCCACCAGTTCATTCTGCCGGTTGAAGTGGTCGGCATGCGCGTACACATAGCCGGGTGCGACGTACGCCCGGAAGTATCCGGCGATGGGTTTCAGCTGATTTTCAATCACCAGATAATGCTGATACGTGCCCCCGTTGGCGACAAAACCCATCACTTTATGGCGAAGCGCCTGCGGATGCACCAGGTCGAACAGGTTCTTCAGCACCCCGGTGATCGATCCCTGAAAGATCGGCGTGCCGATGATGTAGAAATCAGCGGAAGAGACGATGTCGATCACCGTTTTCGTGTCACCGGTGTAGGTGGACGGGTCACGCCCGTCACAGAACTGGACATCGTACTGCTTCATATCCAGCAGTTCCACTTCCAGCTCAGGGTCCAGCTTCTTCGCTTCCTCGAGAACCTTTTCCACGAGTATGCGCGTTTTTGCCCCCACAATCGTTCCTGATATGCCTAACAGCTTCATCCCGTTTCCTCCTTTGTCCGAAGCGCCGTCCGTTCCTCACGCTTTCACGACCGGTTCATTAAGATCAAGCACGCTCAACGCGTCATCGACCAGGTCAAACGAGCGCTCCCGTTTGTAATTGTTGAAAAAGATCGCCCGCTTGCGGATCGGATCGCCGGTATAGTAGCGTTCGTATTGCAGAAGCCGCTGACCGAACGCTTCTCCGCACAGATCCCAGGCCAGCTTGAACAAACGGACGCGTTCCTTCCCGGAGACACCCGCTCGACCGGCGAAATACTTCTCCATGTCTTCCACCAATTCCGGATTGGCAAAATCGGCCCCCGTCGGAGACATCAGCAGACCGCCTGCTCCGATGATTTGCAGCACTTCCACGGCGCGCGGGTACATCTTCGGCAGCAGTCCGCGTATCGTTTCCAGCGGCACCCATCCCGGCATGATTTCGCCGGACGGCAATACGTCGCACTCCTGTTCGGCGATCCGCAACAGCGCCCTGATCGATTCCACCGCCTGGATCAACTCACCCAGGTCGTTCTGGACATTCAGGTAGACATCCACGCCGATGGAGTCGGCCAGACGGACCGCTACTTCCGTGGCAAACTGCAGTTTGATCAGCCCGCGTACTCCGGTTTGATGCGCCGGCTGCTGCGCGATACCCGTTTTCGGATACAGCAGGTTGGCCGCTTCCACGTTGTTGTACAGGAAGACCCGGTCCCACGGCACCAATACATCGTGGAAGACCAGCACCGCATCCATTTCTTCAAAGCGTGACGCCAGCGGATGGTCAAACAGCGAGCGGGTTCCGTCCTGCATCGGTTCACGGCAGAGAATGCGCAGTCCCGGCGTGTCAATCGGAACGGCAAAGGCAAGCGCGTAGCGCTCATCGCCGGGCTTGAATCCCGGGAACGTGTAGATGATCACTTCATCCGTGATCGGCGCCAGGGTGGCGAGCATTTTCGCGCCTCGGACGATCAGTCCTTGCGGCGTTTCCTTCACCGTGCCCAAATGGATAAAGGGATCCTGCTGTTCATGCGATGACTTGCTGCGATCGTTTTGCGGGTTGATAATCGCGTGCGTCAAGAACAAATCGTTGTCACGGATGTACCGGTAATACGCGCGGATATTTTCCGCCCACTGCGGATTGTATTTTTCCAAAAAGGAAGCGTTGCTGAACAACGATGTAAGCACAACATTGAGAAAATCCGGAGTTCTGCCCATCAAGCCGAACGTGGCTTTGGCATACGCTTCAAACAGCGCCCGGCGAGCCTGCAAATCCTCGTGGGTTTTCGGGACCAGAAACGCATTGTTCACCCGTTCCCCGGTTTCTGTACAGATGTGCGTAATCTTGTCCTGGTACTCCGGATCGTGCTGCATATCGTACAGCTTTGCGATTTCACGTATTGGCTGCTGGAACACAACCTCGTCGCATACATGGGTCACTTTTCGTCCGGACAGCCAAATCTCCGGCTGCCGGGATTTCAATCCGTTGATGTACTGGGCACCTGTTCGGATTCCCATGGTAATTCCTCCCTACTTTCTTGGTTAGGATGAGTTCCTGTCTTGTGATTGCATTATAATATTGAACAATTTTGAAAATTGTAGTGCGGTTAACGTTTTCACCCGATTTTTGAAGTGACGTCAGAAAAAAAGGCTGCCGATAGTATCGACAGCCTCCCACGCGTTGGTTAGATGTTCCCGTCGCGGTGCTTCGGAATAAACAGCACCATGACCGAAGCGATGATTCCCGCGATGGCAAAGGTATAGAAGTTCCAGGAGGGCCCCATGTTCCAGGACATGAACAATCCGATCAGCACCGGGCCGGAAATCGCCCCGATCCGACCGAACCCGATCGCCCATCCCAGCGCGGTCGCCCGGTTATCTGCGGAGAAGTACTTGGAAATGTAGGCGTTCATGATCAACGTGGTACCGATCGTCCCGAAACCGGCGAGGCCGACCAGGGCGTACACCACCGGCATCGACGATTTTACACTCAAGAGGGCCATCGAGACCCCAGCGAGGAGGTAGGAGATGCTGATGATCTTCTGCGATCCCCACCGGTCTGCCGCCCTGCCCGCCAACAGCGCGCCCACCGCAGCCGACAGGTTCAGCATGAACAGGAATCCCAGACTGGATCCGAGCGGGTACCCGGCCTCCTTCATCATTTTCGGCAGCCATGTGCTCAACCCGTAAATCATCAGCAGGCCCATGAAAAAGGCGATCCAGAAACAGATGGTCGCGCGGATGTTTTGTTTGGCGAACAGCGCGGCGACCGAGGCGAATTTACCCTTTCCCTCGTTCGCTTGATCCGGTTGGTACGCTCCGATGGTATCAAGCGGAATGTTGTACCGGGCGGCAATTTGCTCCGCCTCTTCGCGTCTGTTCTTCGCCAGCAGGAAGCTGATCGATTCGGGCAAATACGTGAGAATGAACGGCACGAGGAGAATCGGGACGGCGCCGAGCCAGAACAAGAACCGCCATCCGAAATCCTGCAGGAAATACATCGACAGCAGCGCACCGAGCAGACCGCCGACCGGGTACCCTGTGTACATCACGGCGTACATCAACGACCGCCGTTCCACCGGCGAATACTCGATGGTGAGGGCGGACGCCGTGGGAATCACGCCGCCCAGCGCGATACCTCCAAGAAAACGAAACAAACCGAACATGTCAGGCGAGGGTGCCATCGCGGCAAACCCCATCATGATGGAAAACAACGATACGCAAAAAGCCAATGTCTTTTTGCGCCCGATCATGTCCGTGACAGTTCCGACACAGATGGCTCCCACCAACATGCCGACCAGCGCATAGCTTCCAATGGCGCCCGCTTTCGCCGGAGACAGCGACCAATCCTTGTACTCCATCAACGAAGGCAGCACAGCGCCGTAGATGCCGAGATCATACCCGTCTGCCAGCATGCTGAACCAACAGATGACAACAACGAGCAGCGTGATGGCTGGCATTGTCCTGGTTGCCGGTTTCGACGACGGATCGAGAACGGGCGCATCCATTTGCAGATTCCCTTTCATCATATCCTCCCCCTGATAATTGTTTAAATATTTAAAATTGTCGTGAACTGATTGTACTAAAAGGGAGGACCTCCCTGTGTAAATCGCTTAACGTTCCAATCCCTTTTTCGAACCCTTCCGTCACGCCGGTTGTAAACCAGTTAACATTTTTTCAGACTTTTTTTCGCGACGAGAATGATTACGTTGTACATATGCTCTTCGCCCATTTATAATTGTGCTGATAGTTTCTGAAAATTTAGATTTATGAAACATAGGAGCTTGAAGGGTATGATCATGCTGGAAAGTGTCGTGCACGTATCTTCCATCATGCACAGGATGGTTTTGTGCTTTGAAGATGATTTTACGCTCGGGATCACGGATAGGGAGAAATTTTTAACCTACCTGCCCGTAAAGACCTTGCAATTCGGATTATCGCCGCATGATCCAATCAAGAAAGGCAGTCTGGCCAATACGATTATCAAGCAGGGAAGACCGATGACAAAGCTGATGGATTCCTCGGTGTACGAAATCGCTTACATTGCCGACGGACTGCCGATTGAGGAAGACGGCAGGATTTCCGGTGCGCTCGTCTTCGGAGTCAGTCTGGATCGCCAAAATAAGCTAGTACAGATTGCCGAACACCTGTCGGCCATTGTGGAAGAGGTTTCCGCCCAGTCCGTGGTGATGCAGTCAAGCGCTGAGACGTTGTCGTCACACAGCGAGAAGCTTCATCAGGTCATGACCGGAATGCTGCAGCAAGTAGAAACAACCTTTTCCGTATTGAAATCAATTTCAGACATCGCCAAGCAGTCGGGCATACTCGGGTTGAACGCCTCGATTGAAGCCGCCCGTGCAGGGGAGCAGGGCAGAGGCTTTGCGATCGTTGCGGGAGAAATGCGTCGTTTGGCTTCGACGTCCGGCGGTTTGGCAAAGGAAATCTCCAAGCGCCTTTCTTCGCTGCAGGAGGAGATCACCTCTCTTTCACAAATGGTGCTTGCATCAAAAAATCTCGCAAAGGCACAGACAGAAGGGATTATGGAACTGGCTTCCGCCATTCAAGACGTTACCAAGGAGGCATGCCTGCTGCAGCAGATGTCGCAGATCCAAGCCGGCCACTAACCACAGCCGTTAATCGTTTACAACCATATTGAAAGGAGTGTTCGATATGGTATCCCCTTTTGAAACCGACCTGAAGTGGGAGACGTTTCTGAAGTACGGGAAGAGGCAATTCGTGAAAGGAAAATCCGTCATTTACTACCAGGGAAGTCTGGGAGACGGGTTTTATTACCTTCACAAGGGCTTGGTGAAAATCGTCACCTCCACGGTAAAAGGAAAAGACCGGTTGTTGAACATCGTGGTGCCTGGCCAACTGCTCGGGATTCAAACCATGGACCGGCAAACGCACTTTACCACCGCGATCGCCGTTAAGGACTCGGGGGTCTATCATTTTTCCTGCGAACAGTTTGCGAAACTGATGAAGGAGCGGCCGGAATTACTGCCCCTGTTTGCTCAAACCGTCAATCAAAAAATGCGGATTCTTCTTTATGCGATTAATATGAAAGCGCTTTCTTCCGAAGAGCAGATCGCCGCGCTGCTCCTCAACATCTGCGATGAGTTTAAAAACTATGAAGTCCCCCTCACCCAACAGGACCTGGCGCACTGCACCGGATTAACCCGAATCACCGTATACAAAATCCTGAAACAGTGGAAAGAAGACGGACTGATCGACATCGAGCAGCGCAAATTTGTGATCAAGCGTCCGGATGTGTTGCGGAAGTTGAATCTGTCTGCACCGACAGCGAAAACGGTTTAGTCTGGGGCGCTCATTCCCTGTCCAATGTTGCACAGAGAATGATGTTGGGAAGGAAAGGTGATCGTATGGTAAACCTTCGCTACAAGTGGACTCCGTTCTTATCATATGGACAAAAACTGGAACTGAAAAAGAATACGTTCGTGTATCGCCAGGGAGAAAACGGCAGAGGCTTTTATTACCTTGGGCAGGGCGGGGTGAAAATCAGCCTGCTATCCGATAACGGCCACGAGCGTGTCATTGACTACGTCCCGATCGGGACCTTGCTAGGGGAACACGGGGCTCACAGAGGAACCTATTTGACAACCGCGGTGACCACTACACCTTCGATTCTCTATCATTTCTCCGATGAAGCCTTGTCAAGAGTGTGCAAGGATCATCCCCATGCGGCGATGATCTTCACCAACTCCCATATCTATAAAGTACGACTCCTCGCCGAAATCATTTCCTATCTGGACAGCCCGGTCGAACACCAAATGGCTCACTTTTTGTTGAAATTGATTCAAATTCATGAGAATGAAAACATTCCCATCAACCAGACGTCGTTCGCCCGATACATCGGCACGTCCCGGATCACGGTCAACAAGATCATCCAGAAATGGCGCCAGCAAGGCTTTATCCAATTCTCCAACGGCGTGATTCAGGTGATTCAGATCGAGCGGATTCGAGAGATACTGACCCAAATGGAAAGTGTGTAGTTTGAGCAAAGTACGTCCTTGTAACCCCCTCCGCAGTGGGAGGGGGTTTCCCTTTTTTGAAGAATCGAGACTGCTCAACGGGGGCTTGACCGGTGGGTCGGGTGGTTTTTTTCTGGTCTGAATTGTCGCAAAGGTGGGCATAACTGAAAGAAAACGACGAAAGGAACAGGAGGAGGATCACATGGATGACGACATGTTGGAGGCGTATCTGGACCGGAACGTGCGCGTTCACTTCGCTCCGGGCATGATCGGGCCAGGCCTGTCTGCTTATGAGGAAGGAAAGCTGCACGACTACGGCACGGCGGGGCTGCTGCTGGAAGCAGCGGACGGCTCGCTCACCTACATCCCGTATACGTCGGTCCGGATGGTGCAGATCAAACCGCGTCCCGGCTTTTGGGAGCGGTTGACCGGCACTTCCTGATCCGCTTTCCCCGTAAAACAAAAAAGCCCCTCTCCCCGTTAGGAGAGAAAGGCGGGAACCTCAATTCCGTTACAAAAAGACGTCGAATACCACGTAACAGGCAGCTGCGAGCAATCCTGTCGCCGGCAATGTAATGACCCATGTCACCAGGATCCGGCCGGCCAATCCCCACTTTACTGCGGAGAATTTTTGCGACGCTCCCACGCCCAGAATGGACGAGGTGATCACGTGCGTCGTGCTGACGGGCAGTTTCAGCATGGTAAAAATGGTAATAATCAGGGCAGACGACAAGTCGGCGGAGAAGCCGCTGATCGGCTTGATCTTCATGATCTTGCCACCCATCGTTTTAATGATCCGCCAGCCGCCAAACGACGTGCCAAGCGCCATTGCGATCGCCGCCGAGATTTTCACCCAGATCGGAATCGTGATTTCACCCGTCTCCGAGGTCATAAAGCCGCCGGAGATCAACGCGAAAGTGATGATCCCCATGGTCTTCTGAGCGTCGTTGGCCCCGTGGCTGAACGATTGCCAGGACGCCGACAGCACCTGCAACAAGCGAAAGCCTCTGTTCGTACGATGATACGGCATGTTGGCCACCAGTGCGGAGACCAGCTTGATAATGACAAACCCGACTACAAACGCAACGATCGGTGAGAAAATCAGCGCCTGGACAATGCTGATAAAGCCTGCCATGTTAATGGAGTCGAAACCGGCTGCACCGACAACCGCACCGGCCACCCCGCCGATCAGGGCGTGTGACGACGAACTGGGAATCCCGAACCACCAGGTGATCAGGTTCCACAGAATGGCGGACGTAAGCGCGGCCAGGACGATGACCAGACCGTTCTCCAGCTTGAACGGGTCGGCGATGCTTCCCCCGATCGTTTTGGCCACGCCGGTATAGGTAAGCGCACCGATCAGGTTCAGTACCGACGCAATCAGAATGGCCGTGCGGGGACTCAGCGCCCGGGTGGACACGGACGTGGCGATCGCGTTGGCCGTGTCGTGAAAGCCGTTGATAAAGTCAAAGCTGAGCGCCATGATGACGACAAGGATGAGTATGATTATGTCAGGCGAAAGACTAAGCATTCTTCAGCACAATCCCTTCTACCAGGTTGGAAACATCCTCGGCGAAGTCCGCACAGTCTTCCAGCTTGTCGTAAATCTCCTTCAGCTTGATCGCCTCGATCGGATTGGCGTCGGGTGCGTTGAGCAGGTCGGACACCATTTTCCGGTAGTTGGAGTCGGACTCATGCTCCAATTCCTTGATCTCGGAAGCGTATTGGGACACCACCTTGTGATCCAGTTTGCGCAGGGTGCGAATCAGCTCGATCAGTTTGGCCGAGCATTTCACCAGAATGTTGGCCTGAGCCAGAACGCGAGGATCGGGCTGGTGCACTTGATAGAGGTACATCCGATCCGCTACCCCGTCGATATAGTCAATCATTTCGTCCATCGTATGCGCGAGCTGGTGAATGTCCTCCCGCTCCAGCGGGGTGATGAACGTGGAGTTCAGCTCGTTCATGATCCGACGAACGATTTCATCCCCTTCTTTTTCAACCGCTTTAATCGCTTTCACTTTGGCTTCCACATCCTGATAGTTGCCAATCATCTCGTAAAACAGATGGGTGCCTTTGTGAACATTGGCGATTTGCTGTTCAAACAGGTCAAAGAAGATGTCCTTGTTGGATTTCCACATATGTTCCGTCGTCACTCCTTTGGAAAAATAGCGCCTCAACGATTATAACCGAACAACTTTCGAAAGGTAAATTTAAAAACAAGGACAAACGCGTATTTTTTTCATTAAGATATTGTAAAGGTTTTGTAAAGACGCATGACAAGCGAAAAACACCCGCCCTATTCCGGATGCGGGTGTTCAATTATCTCCAAATGTTTCCTTCCCTCAATGGTGCGCTACCAAAATGCAGTCTTTCTTTTTTTTCGCTTCGTACATCAGGGTGTCTGCCTTCGCCGCCAGTTCCGTTGCCGTGGACGCGTGCGCGGGAAACGAGGCAATGCCGATGCTGACCGTTACGCCCCCAAGATCCTCCCGAACATTGCGCTGGATTCTCTCCCCCACGGCTACACCGTGCGGCGTTTCCGCATGAGGGAGCATGATGACAAACTCCTCGCCGCCCCATCGGCCGACCGCATCCTGCGCGCGGATGCTGCGTTTCAGAATGTCGGCAAAGCGGCACAGCAGCTCGTCTCCCGCCAAGTGACCATGGCTGTCATTGAATATCTTAAAATTGTCCAGGTCGATAAACAGCAAGGTAACCGGATAGTCGTGGCGGCGGGCCCGCTCTATCTCCTTTTCCAGCAATGCAAAAAAGCGGCGGTTGACAAGAGCACCTGTCAGCGAGTCCAGACTGGCCTCCTCTCTCAGTCTCTCGGCATACAATCCCATCTGGTAACCCGCTGCTGCCTGCATCACCGCGACCACTGCGGCCAGTACGGCCGTCAGCTGATGGGACGGCAGTCCGTATACAACCGTCCACAGCAGGCTAAACAGGCAGGATATCCCCAACCCTATCCAACGTAAGTCCAACGATATCCCCTCCGACGTAGTTCGCACAAAAACGCGTTGGATATGATACAAAAGACCTAAATAACCACGGAAAATATAGGACTTTTATCTTATTCATAGGAATATTTTACCTGTCTGTTCCAGTGAGTTCAAGGAAAAAAATCGTCAGCGCAGTGTCGGGACAACGTGTAAACCGACTCGCGTATCGCTCGCTCCGTTCGCGACCCCTCTCATGGAAGCCGTGCTCACGCAAACGGCATTAACGAAAAACTCAGTATTCAGATATGTGTAAACCTTCTTTTTCATTTCACAAAAAATTCGTATACTACTAAAAAATTCTTTTATCAGAAGCGAGGAATTTACCACATGGCATGGCTTCAATCCGTCTTTGCACGTTATGACTCGACCATCTGGATCCGCGTAATCGGGACGATTCTGACCACATTTGCCGGATTCATGCTCCGACCCTTCCTGGCCTTTTATCTATATGAGAGAATGGACAACAATCTGGTGGTGGCGGCCATGGTGACCAGTCTGCAGCCGCTGACCAGCATGATCGCCGGACTTTATTCTGGAGGATTGGCTGACCGTTACGGACGAAAGCCGTTGATGGTGGCCGCCCTGGCGATCGAAGCGATCTCCATGGCTGGTTACATCTGGGCGGAGTCCCTCTATGACTTTGCGGCTTTAACCATTCTGAACGGAATCGGCTCGTCCCTGTTCTGGCCGGCAGCCAGCGCACAGGTGACGGACGTAGTTCCGGAGGAAAAGCGCAGTGAGGTGTTCGCCCTGCTGCATACCGCCCTCAACCTGGGCGCGGCGGCGGGACCGCTGATCGGGGTTACGCTGTACAAAATCAACCCGGCAATCGTCTTCGGCATTTGTTCGGCCGCACTCTTCACCTATATGCTGCTGATCGTGTGGAAAGTACCGGAGACACTCCCCCGTGAGAAACGGAAGCAGGGCAGCCAAGGCCAAGCAGACAAGCCAAAAGCGCCCAAGCTGCGGCTGCACGAGCACACCACCCTGTTGTGGATGACGCTGGCGGCCGTTCCGGTCTCGCTCCTGTACTCCCAGGTGGAGATCATCCTGCCGCAGCACCTGCGGACGCGCTTTGATGATTTCCTGACCGTGTTTGCCACCTTGATCACGATCAACGGCCTGCTCGTCGTATGCTGCCAGATCGTGATCGCCAAGTTTGCCGAACGTTTTCCGGCCCATCGCGTCATCCTGCTGGCCTACCTGCTCCTCGCCTGTGTCGGCATCGGCTACGGCTGGGCCCCCACCTTTTTCCTGCTGGTGGTGGCGGAGGCCATCTTTACACTGGGCGAGATGCTGTACGGCCCGCAAATCCAAAAGGCAATTTCCGTCATGGCGCCGGAAGCGTACCGCGGCCGTTACTTTTCCATTTTCGGGGCCAACTGGAGCATCACTGGCGCGATCGGCCCGTCGCTTGGCGCCGTGTCGTTCCGCAGCATCGGCGGCGCCTACTGGTTTTCCCTGCTCGCCGTCCTCCTGCTCGTCGCCGGCCTGTTCCAGTACCGGCTGGTGAAGCGGGCCATGAGCCAGCGGCAGCCGGCTCCTTTTGACGGTTCCAAGCCTCCGATTGCCGCGTCATAAAGGGCGGCTGGCGATTTCCCGCCAACGACCGCCTGCAGCTCAAGCGATTCTGTTCTCGCTCCCTTCCGCTTTCGTTTTGTTTTCCCGTGTGTCACGAATCGGACAACTGCGTTTAGGGAAAACTGGAACTACTTACCTGACGAAAAGGAAGGGATTGCGATGCCCCGCATCGAAGCCACGGCGACCGCTGTTCCTGAACATGTAATCACTCAGGACGATTCCATGGCGGTCGCCCGTGCGTTTTTCCAACAAGCCTTCCCCGACATTGATCGCCTGCTCGCCGTCTTTGCCAACAGCCAAATTCGCAAGCGCCACTTCTGCATGCCGCTCGACTGGTTTACAACAGAACACGGGTTTGCTGAAAAAAACCGGCTGTACGTGGAGCATGCCGTCTCCCTCGGTGCCGAATCCGCCCGGCGCTGCCTGAACAAGGCCAACACGGCGGCTTCGGAGATTGACTGCCTGATCTTCGTCTCCAGCACGGGCATCGCCACCCCAAGCATCGACGCCCATCTAATCAACCGCTTGGGCCTGCGGCCGGACATCGCCCGCGTGCCGCTGTGGGGACTGGGATGCGTCGGCGGGGCGATGGGTCTTACACGGGCATTTGAATACGCCCGGGCGTACCCCAGAAGCCGCGTCCTGGTGGTGGCAGTAGAACTGTGCGGATTGACATTTATCCGACAAGACCTGTCCAAAAGCAACCTGGTCGCCACCTGCCTGTTTGCTGACGGAGCCGCTGCCGTGCTGGTGGAAGGTGATGAGGTGAAGCGGCCGTCTGCTCCGCCCCGCCTCTGTTTCATGGGGGCACGCACGACAACATGGCCGGATACGCTGGACATCATGGGCTGGGAACTGACCGAACCGGGCCTGAAAGTGATTTTTTCCCGCGACATTCCCAGCCTGGTTCGGCAGTCGATGCGGGCCAACGTCGAGGGATTTCTCGGACCGTTTGGCGTATCTGTCCCGGACGTGCAGCGATTTATCTTCCATCCCGGCGGGGCGAAGGTGCTGGCCGCCTACCGGCAGGCGTTGGGGATTCCGGCAGAAGCCACGCGGTTGGCCGAGGACGTCCTCCGCGACTTTGGCAACATGTCGTCGCCCACCGTTTTGTTTGTGCTGGAAAAGTGCATGGAAGAGGACTGGCAGCCGGGCGAAAAGGGACTGCTGGCCGCCCTCGGACCTGGCTTCAGTTCGGAGTTGATCCTGTTGGAAGCGAGGTGAGCAGAGCGTGGGCTTTTTTGTCACCGTCTATACCGTCGTCGTCGCCCAACGCTTTCTGGAACTGGCCCTCGCGCGGCGCAACGCCCGCCACATCCTCGCCGCGGGCGGACGGGAAGTAGGGGCCGAACACTACAAGTACATCGTCACCCTGCATGTGCTGTTTCTTGTCAGCCTGCTCGCGGAGGGACTCCTCCATGAGGGCAGGACCGCGCCGTGGTGGGCCTGGACATTTTCCGTATTTGCACTGGCCCAAGGACTGCGGTACTGGTGCATCGTCAGCCTGGGAAAACGCTGGAACACGCGCATCTACATCCTTCCCGGCAGCGAACCCGTGCGGCGCGGCCCGTACCGCTTCCTGCGCCATCCCAACTACCTGGTGGTGTCGATTGAACTGCTCGTCCTGCCGCTCACTTTTTCCGCCGTCGTGACCGCCGTCGTCTTTTCCCTGGCCAACTTTTGGCTGCTGTGGCGCGTCCGGATACCCACGGAAGAGCGGGCTGTCTACGACCGGCCGTAAGCGGTACGCATTGTGATCAGGGGAAAGGACGACTGCCGCTTTGACATAACAAACAACCCGGACAAATATGCAGTCCGGGTTGTTGCTGTTTGATGGAGACGGATCAGAGGAGATGGATCAGACGATCAAGCCTGCCGTCTGCTGTACCCGCCCGGCAGGCAAGCGGGGACGGTCGAGATCAGGACATCAGTTCAGTCCTTGGGCATCGTCGATCGTCCCCATTTTGTACATATCGCTCACCTGCTCTTGGGTGATGTTCACCTCCTGGGATTGCTCCGCATCTGCTTCGGACTCTGACGCAAATGTCCTGATCGATGTGTCAGCAGTGCGGTCCAATTCATTTTGGCGCTCATCTGCCATGTCAGTTCCTCCTTCCTGATTTAGGTCAATTCGTAGTGTGTGCGGCTTCCCTGCCATTTAGCCAAAGCGAGCGCGTCAAAAAACCCCTTCTGCATCGAGAAGGGGTTAGGGGCAAGAGCGTGTTTACTTGTCGTTGTTCGCATACGGCACCGACCAACTCCAGCCGTGAGCCTGAGTGATATCGTTGGTGCTGGCAGCCGGTTTCACCACGATCACGCTGTCCTCTACCGGAGCAGCCACCCAACCGTGAGCCACGCCGGTGGGTTGCTCGCTTTTGGGCGACAGGATGATCGTTTGATCTTCTACCGGCATGGCAATCCAGCCGTTTTGCGTGGTTACTTGTGCTGTAACGCTCGACTGAACTACGAACTGATCCTCAACCGGCATGTTGATCCAGCCGCTTTGGTTGGTGACAGTCGCGTTGCTTCCCGGCAGGACCACCCACTGATCCTCTGTCGGTATGTTGATCCAGCCGCTTTGGTTGGTGACAGTCGCGTTGTTTCCCGGCTGGACTACCCATTGATCCTCTGCCGGCATGTTGATCCAACCGTGAGCCTGAACAGCTTCGTTTGCATAAGCAGCGTTCGCGAACAGAGTGGCGCCGAGAACCATGGTTCCCATCAACAGTGTTGTCGATTTTTTCATTTTCGTACACTCCCATCTTCTGTTGGTTCACGCTGTCCTGTGAAATATCCCCCGCCCGCTGCTCCGATACGGCAAGTAGGTTACTGCAAGCCTTGCTTCAGTTTTCGGAGATAGAGTGTAAACTGTTCCAGTTCGCTGTCGGTCAGGTTTTCCAGCAGTTTGGTGAGGAGTTCCCTCCGTCTGGACAACAATCGCTCCATCAGCGGAACCGCTTTGTCCGAGAGCGTAACCCAGACGACCCGCCGGTCCTGTTCATCACGGAGCCGATTGACGTAGCCCGACTTGACCAGTCGATTCAGTGCGATGGTGGTGGCGCTGTTCGACTGCTTCAAGAGAGCGGCCAATTCGGACACCGTGCTGCGCTCTCTGTCATAGAGCACCCGCAGCAAGATGAACTGCTTGGGGCTAATTACTTCTTCTTCCAGCAGCCAATGGCTGATGAAGAAGCGAGCCAACTCAACAAACACCTGATCCAGTTCCTCGATTTTACCGGCGCGGGACATTTCGCTCACATCATCACCCTTTTTCAAAAATTCATACTTTTACTATAAAAATATATCGGCTGTTAACAGTCTGCGCAAGCGTTATTCAGTCGGCCTCTGAAAAAGGGGATGTGAGTAGGACAATACGTTTACCGTTTAATATTTTTACTGTAAAACTTTTTACATTGACATCTTACCGCAAAATGGCAAACGATGCAAGGGGCGAGTTCCGTGACAAATTCGTGACGGACAATTGGCGAAATACAGCCTATTTTCCACCTATTTCCACGAAACAACTTCCGTTTCCGTCCGTATCGTATGTATAATATATGTATAATAATAGATACGGCAGCGCCTCCTGTTTTCGAAACCAACCGGCGGCCTCCCGACAAACCTGATACATAGGAGATTGGCATATGGAACATACGCAAAGCACGGCAAAGGCAAAATGGAAAACGGAATTGGCAGACTGGTTGAAATCGTTCGTCTTGATTGGCGGCTTGACCGCCTTTATCTATGTGTTTGTGATGGCCCCTTACGTCGTTCAAGGGCGTTCCATGGAGAGCACCCTGCACGACCGCGAACGGGTGATCGTCAACAAGGCAATCTATTACCTGCAGCAGCCGAAAAGAGGCGAAATCGTGATCATCCACCCCGACGCGAGCGGGGAAAACTGGATCAAGCGAGTCGTCGCCGTCGCGGGTGATACCGTGGAGGCGAAAGACGATCAGCTGTATGTCAACGGCCAGCCTGTACAAGAGGAATACCTCACCGCCAACAAGTTGAAAGCGGCAGCGAACGGCATCACACTCACCGAAGACTTTGGCCCGATCACCGTCCCCCCCGGCCACGTCTTCGTCATGGGCGACAACCGGAACAACAGCATGGACAGCCGGGTCATCGGCCCCGTCAGCCTGGAGCACGTGGTCGGCCGGGCGGAACTGGTCTACTGGCCGTTGAACAGCATCCGCCTGCCCAAGTAAGTGCAGCCGGGATGCTGGTTTTTGCATGAGAACAACACATGCGGTGTCACGGGCGCATCTGACCAACACGACTGATAATTTTCCGTATGTTGCACAACATAAAAGGGTAATCGCATGCATCAATCCCACAATCAGGAGGTCGTTTTTTCGTGCATACGATCACCCATGCCCAACAAGAATTGTCTCAGTGCAAACAGACCATCCAGCAGTTGATCCAACAGACAATGCAAGCAAGCGCCACCTACCGCCAGCTTCTGCAGCAGGAACAGCAAAACGCCGCCACGCTGCAGCAGTTGGCTGCTCGCGAGCAGCAGGCGGTCCAGATGATTCAGCAGGCTCTGCAAGGTCATGACATGGCGATTCGCCAGATGCAGCACGCGATCACGCTGTGCGAGCAAATGGAGCGGGAGCTGCAGCAGTCAGTCACACAGCAGATTCCCTTGCAGCAGCAGCCGTCACCCCTGCCAACCTACCAGACCCGTCACTGATTCGGCCGCATTCACGGTGCGGCGGACATTGACTGTCGCGAACAGCACACGGCTCTCCGCGTTTCCCGTCCGGATTGCGCGGAGAGCTGTGTTTCGTTTTGGAACAGGTTCCTTAAACCGCACGTATCCCAGATTCCGCCAGACAGCGACGGCAAGGAAACGGGGAATCGTCAGTCATGGGCGTTTCCGGATGGTTTTCCCCTGCTTGCTGCCGTGTGCCGTGAGCACCCACTCGCCCCGCTCTTCCTCCCACGCGTAACGGTATAGGTGATTGACCGCATCGGACGACTTGTAGACAATCAGCGCTTCCTGGCCATCGTGTTTAAGAAACAGGCCAGGGATGATGTCGCCGACCTTTCCGTTTACGGCTACCTGTGTCCAGGCTGCATCCAATCCTTTCCACGCTTTTTCCGACAGGTGAGATGCCTGCTTCCCTTGCTTGATCCCTCGGTCGAATTCATACTCCTCCGGATCGATGCCGAAACTTTCAAACACATCCCGGTACACGTCGTGGAGAAACAACTTGATTTGGAACGAATGCAGGAATCCGCTCTTGTTCGTCAGCAGCAACAGCTTATCATGCGCGTACACATAGGTCGGCCCCGATGCTTTCATCGGAGTAAAGCCCGTCTTTAGCTCAGCGCCAGTGAAGGTTAAGGTAATGTGGCCCGGCACGGAAAAATCCTCGTCGATCTCCACCTTTTCCGCTTGCCCCGGATTGGGGAAAAACACGACGTCCAGCTTCCCTTGGTTGGTGGTCAGCCGAACGGCTTGATTCGTTGCCGCAAAAACGTCTGCAAATGGCGACGGCTCGATTTGAGTGAGCTCCAGGTCGGTATACGACTTCAGGAATCGGATGAATTCCTCAGCAAACGGGAACTGCTCCTCAACAGATGGGTCTGCCGGCTCCACGACAGGAACGCGGCCGCCTCCCGCATCGCGCTGCCAGTCCATAACAACAGGCGTCAGGAGGAACGCGCCCGCCCCGCAGGCTGTCGCCACGGCCGCGATGGAGACTGCGGCACGACGGAACCTCCCCTGTTTTTGTCCGATCCTTTCGCGGATGTTCCGTTCGATCCGCTCCATGTCCGCCCTGGACGGTTGAAATGCCATCCGCTTCGCCGCTGCCAGCTCGCGCAGCCTTTTGTCTAAATCCATCGCTCCTCCTCCTTGCGCATCAATGCTTTCAGCTTTTCCCGCGCCCTGTGCAGGCGGGTGTAGACTGCTCCGGGTGTAATGCCCAGGATTTCGGCGATCGTTTCCACTCTCAGTTCTTCGTAGTAGTGGAGAATGAGTACCTGTTTGTGCCGAAACGGCAGCGTGTCGATCAGCCGTGACAACGCGGCCTGTTCGTCCTTCCGCATGACCTCCTTCTCGATGTCGGCGCACGCTACACGGTTTGCCTGGGAGGCGGAAAACCGTTTGCGAAACACCCCAGAGCGCAGGTACCGTTTGGACTCATTGACCGCAATCCGATAGAGCCATGTCTCAATCCGGCTGTCTCCCCGAAACGCAGACAGATGCTTGTACACCTTGAGGAAAACCTCCTGGGTAATGTCCTCCGCAGCCGTCCGGTCGTTGACCAACCAGCAGCACAGCCGGTACACCCGAGCCATCTGCGTCTGCATCAGTTGTTCGAATGCGGCATCCCTGGTCTGGTTCAGTACGGCACCGTCCGTCAACAGATGGTTCTGTTCCAGCGTTCTCCCTCCTTTCTCTCTATTTAGTTAGATACAAGCGGCCATTTTTTTCTTACAGAATAAAAAACCGCCGGGATTCGTTCCAGGCGGTCGTCTCACTCCGGCAGCCGCACGAACCGACGACGAAAGAAGCGGCTGTCCGTCGTCCCCTATCCGGGGCGGAAAGCCGCTTCGTCAATCTGTCAGTATATCGGATGCCTAACGAGCCTGCACCTGACCGCTGTCCTGGAAGTACTCTTCCAACGTAACACCAGAGGACATGATCTCCTTGGCCACTTCTTTTCCGACATAGCGGATATGCCACGGTTCGTAGGCGTAGCCGGTGATTTCTTCTTTCCCTTTCAGATAGCGGATGATGAACCCGAATTCGGCGCAGTGCTCCGCCAGCCATTTGCCTTCACGGGTATCGGCAAACGGCTCCTCCAGCAAGGTGCTGGGATCGGTGCCTGCTACGTCGATAGCCAGGCCGGTCTGATGCTCGCTTTTCCCCGGCTGGGCGCTGTAGCGGTTCGCGTGCTCAGCTCCCTGCGTTTTCACGTAACCTTCGAACAGTCCCTTTTGCGTTTGATACGAACGGTAACCGGAGACACCGTACAACTGAATACCATCCTGTTTCGCCTTGGCGAACAGCTCCTCCAGGGCACGGGCCGCTTCTTCGCGCAACAGGCGCTTCTCCGCCTTGCCGGAAAACGTGAACGGCACGTTGGGTTCGACCAGACGAGGCGGCACGTAATCGGCGGGCAGGGCCCGTTCCTTGTTGACCACCACGACCAAATCGTCCGGATTGGTAACGGTCGGAATGCCGTTCACCATCGTCACGGTCGCAGCGAGAGAGGGTTTGACTGTGATCGTCACGTCTTTGCGTTCGCCCTGATACTCCACGGTAACGGTCGCTGTGGAACCGGCCTTTGCCTGGGAAGATACGGAAAGCTCCCCGTTGGAACCGACTGTCACGACATCGGGCGCAGAAGAATGATACGTGACGCCATCCCCGTACGGCAAGGTCTTTTTGGCCCCCGGTGCCAGCACCATGCTGTCCGGAACGGCGGCCAGGCTGATCGATGAGGATGACGGAGCGTTAGCCCCATCCGTCGAAGTCGGCTGCGAGTCCGCCGGAGCGGTCGGCTGCAGCCCTTCACATCCTCCCAACAGCACGGCGGAGAGTACGGCTGCAACTGCTAGACCGGCGGGTTTTCGTGTTTTCATGCGATATACCTCCTGGTTCCTTGCACACACATGTGTATTGTTCTACCTTACCATGTAGAATGACGGAATCATAGCCTTAAATGTTACGCTTTTTGCCAGGTTTGCTCCCTCAACCGTACAAAACGGGAAACAGCCTGCCGACGATGCGCGCATAATCTCCCCTATTATACACCCCTGCCTGACCAATACGTCATACCGTTTCTTCCCACATGTGCAAACAACCAAAAGACCCTGCCATGTTCGGCAGGGCCTCGAAGGGAATAATCTGTTTACGGTTTTTTGAGGAGGACGGCTGCTTCTTTCGCGTCCCAGCTAATCGTGTAACCGAGCGCTTCGGCCACTTTTTTCACCGGCAGAAACGCTTTGCCGCCCACTGTGACGACGTCCTGTTGGAAGCGGGAGGGGTCGCCGCCCAGTCCGAGCAGGAGTTTTTTCGCCTCGACGTACGCGGTACCGTTGATCAACGCCTTCTGGTCAGCCGTGTACGGGTAGACGTGGCCGTTCACTTTCAGCACGAACGGTCCTTTTTCCACCGGGGGAAGCGGCTCCGGCTCCGCCGACGTATACGCCACCGCGTCCACCCCAAGCACGGTTCCTTCCCGCGTGTTGTCGGCTCCTCCGTACATTTTGCCGGTCTCAAAGTCGTATATGATTGCCTGCACGTTTCCGATGTCTTCCGGATGCTCGTTGAACACGTGCCCCTTGGCCATCAGTTGGAGGATGACGTCCTGGTCGATGCCCGCCTCCCAGGTGACGTTGGGATAGCTGCTGGTAAAGATGCGCGGTGCGAGGATGGCGTCCTGGATCTCCATGCCGTGCTCGATCACGTTCAAAATGGTCTGCGACACGGAGGCGATAATCGTGGAGCCTCCGGGCGATCCCACTGCCATGAACGGCTTGCCGTCCTTCAGCACGATGGTCGGGCTCATGCTGGAGCGCGGACGCTTACCCGGTTCCACCTGGTTGGCTCCGCCCGGCACGGCGTCAAAGTCGGTCAGCTCGTTGTTCAGCATAAATCCGTATCCGGGGACCATGATGCCGCTGCCGAAGACGTCTTCGATCGTCGTCGTGTAGGAGACGAGGTTGCCCCATTTGTCCATCACGGCAAAGTGGGTCGTCTGCTTGACGGGTTGGGGGTCGGTCAGATTCAGGGCCGGCACCGGCTTCTTGTCTGTTTCGTACTTCCAGGGATCGCCGGCAGTAATCTCAGGGTTGGCCGCATCCGGCCGGATCAATGAGCGCCGCTCCTTTATGTAGTCGTCGTGGATCAGGCCCTGTTTGGGCACGGGGTAATAGTCTTCGTCCGCCATGTACGCGGCCCGGTCCGCGTAAGCCAGACGGTTGGCCTCGATCAGATTGTGCAGGTATTCCACCGAGCCAAACCCGGCCTTTTTGTTGTCAAAGCCCTCCATCAGCTTGAGAATCTGGATCACCGTCAATCCGCCGGAGCTGGGGGGAGACATGGAGACCACTTCGTAGCCGCGGAACTTGGCGCGCACCGGCTCGCGTTCCTTGACCTCGTACCGCTGCAAATCGTCCATGGTCATGGAACCGCCGGTCCGCTGTACTTCGCGCACGAGTGCCTCACCGATTTCTCCCTTGTAAAAGGCGTCCGTCCCCTTTTCCTTGATGAGTCGGAAGGTCTTTGCCAAATCGGGCTGGATCAGCAGATCGCCTTTTTTCAAGGGCGTACCGCCTGGCACAAACACTTCTCCGGCCGTCTTGTGCTTCAGCAGTTTGTCCTTCGTGGCGGCGATATATCGGGCGGTCACCCCGTTTACCTCAACGCCCTTCTCTGCCAGCTCGATCGCCGGCTCGATTACCTCGGCGAGCGACATCGTGCCGTATGATGTCAGCGCCTTATCCACACCGAGCAGCGTGCCGGGCACCCCGACCGCCTTGCCGTTGGTGTGCCGTTCGGCAAACGGGATTGGCTCACCCTTTTCATCCAGAAACATCCGGGCGTCTGCTCCCTGAGGAGCCATTTCCCGGCTGTCAATGACCGTGATTTTGTCCTGATCCTTGAGGTAAATCATCATGAAACCGCCGCCGCCAATCCCCGACATGTGCGGCTCCACCACGTTGAGGGCAAATTGGATCGCCGCTGCGGCGTCCACTGCATTGCCGCCTTTTTGCAGAATGTCCCGGCCCACCTGTGCCGCCGCCGGGTGGGAAACTGCCACAATGCCCTGTGTCGCTCCGTCCGCACCTGCAGGAATTCCCGGCACGGCCGCCTGCACCGGCGCTGCCAGCGACACCAGCGCCGCCAAGGACGCGAGAAGCACTTTTGCCTTTTTCATTGAATCCCTCCTCATCCTCCGGTGATCTATGAAAATTATTATATTTCTGAATATTAGGCCCGGTCAACGTGAGAAAGGCGCGAGTGCATCTGGGACAAAAGGACTGAACCCAACGAAAAAAGCCACCCGCATGACGAGTGACTGTTCTTCGAAGCGATGTTCAATCAGGCTGTTTTCGGCATCCGCTGCCGAGCTGTCCAGCTACGGCATGATCACCAGATTGCTGACCACTGGACGCTCCCTGCCGTCGGAAGGCTTGTTCAGAATCTTGCCATTGTAGTAGAAGGCGCTGGAACCGCCGCCGTCCAGATTGTAGGCGTCCACCACGTGGAATTCCTGCAGTTTGCGCTGCGCTTCTTCCAGCGTGACGCCGTTGCTCCACCCCTTGCGCCGCCCGTCGATGACGATCAGCAAGAGGTCGCCGTTGTCAAAGTGGCCGATCAGCGTACGCGGCTGCCGGGCATTGGCCCATTCGCGCGGAATCGGCATGCGCTTGCCGTCCTTGAGGAGCGTCGGCAGGAAGCTGGCCCCCTGCAAAATCCCCTGCTGGGTGATTTGCTGCTGCGAGGTGATTTTGCCGCCGACCAGCCGCCCTTGCTTGTTGAATCCGACGAAGCTCAGATTGGTGTTCGTCGAAAAGGTGCGAATCTTGCCGTCAACGACAGTAATCCCAAGCGGGGTCAGATAGCCGTTTTTATCCTTCATGAAGCCGCCGGCGTTGATCGCCAGCACCGCTCCCGTGCGTTTGCCGGCGCTGCTGGTCGTCTCTCCCTTGCTTTTGACCGCGTCATGCGCCAGCACCATCCGCAGCGCGTTGGGGTTTTTCAGCCGTACTTTGGCCATGTAACCGCGGTATCCGGCTTCTTCCAAGGAATACACTTTGACGATGGAGTTGGGGCCAAAGCTCTGCCCGACCGGATTGCCCAGCATGCTGGACAAGATCGTGTCCAGCACGTCGGCTGACTTTTGCGTCTGCGTTTTGCTCGTCTCCAACAGGTTGTTGATTGATTTGTGCTGTTCCTCGTACTCCCGTTTCTCCTTGTCCGCCCGGCTGCGAAGCTCTTCCATGATGGATGACGCCTCGCGCAGTTGGTCATTTGTGTCATCGAGCTGCTTCATCAGCGCCGCCACCTGATTGCCGGTCGCCTCCACCGGCGGCGTCAACTGCTCCACCGGCAGCTTGTCCACCGGGTTGGCCTGGGAAAACGCCAGCAGGAACCCCACCGCCGGTGCCAAAAGAAACGCGAAGAAGCGGTGAATCTTACCAGGCACGGGCCGCATCCTCCAGTTTTTTCAGCGACGCCTTCAGCTCACCCAACTGCTTGTTGAGCTGATCGATCCGATCCTGCAGGGCTTGTTTGGTCTTGTTGGTGCCGCCGATGGTTTCGCCTGTCAGCTGCAGATCTTCCTGGAGCGTCGCCAATCCGCTCTGCACCTGTTTCATTTCGTTTTGGACGAGCGCCAGTTGTTCTTCTACCTGCTTCATCTGCTGCTCGTTCTGAGCCTGCACCTCTTGAAGGCGCTGGGTCACGAACTGCTGCTGCTTGTCCAGCGTGTGAACGGCAAACGCGTATCCGACGCCGGCCAGTCCCAGCCACAACAGCACAGCGATGACTGTGGGCACAAGCGAGCGCTTATCGTCCGTCCCGGGAGCGACCGCCCGCACCAAACTGGTGAACAGGCCGTTTCTCCTGCGCTTTCCTCCCTGCTTCCCCTGTTCCGGGAGGCGCAGTGTGGTCGATGAAGTCGATGAAGCGGTAACGTACTTGTCGCTCATCTGCTCTCCCTCCTCTTGTGCGACATGAGTTGACATTTTATTATAACACAATCACGGCAGGCGACACCGCATTGCAAAAAAGATCGGAACGCTCCGATCTTTCTGATTACGGCCCAATCTTCCACTCATGTTGAAGCTGCTCGTGCAGTTGCAGCAAAAATCCGATCGGAAAAGCCATCGCCGTCTTCCGGTCAGGCCAATCCAACCTGTCGCACAGCCGTCGTGTGATTTCCAGGGCCAGTATCATTCGCCTGTCCTCCGCCATGGTCATCAGGCGATCAACATAGGCGGAGAGAAGCTGCCAGTCTTCCCGGGTGATTGCCTGTTTCTGCTGTTCGGTCAACACAAAGGGCGGTGCATCCGCCATCCAGCGGGCAAGTTTCCGCTTCTTGTGTCTTCGGGATAGACGCATCCCCTCGTCTTCCAACACGACAATCGTTCCGGCCACCATGTCGCCGATCCGTTTGTCCCGGGGATGAAAAAACACGACCAATCCGCCGAGAAAGTAGCCGGCCGGGAGATTGTCAATAATGCGGAACAAGTTGCGAATCACGGCGGACAAAAACGTCAGCGACTGGCCGTTTTCCTGGATGACGCGAAGGCCCATCCACTTCTTTCCCAGCGTCTGTCCGCCGCGGAAGTACTCCATCAGCAAAAAATAGGCGAAATTCAACACAGTCAGGACGATCAGCAGGATAGCCAAGGCGTAGCTATTTTCATCCTGGAAAAATTCCTCTTCACTGCCAAATACGACTATGACAATCAACACAAATACAGTAAGATTAACCAAGAGAAGGAGCAGCGTGTCAATCAGCTGGGCCGCCGCCCTGCTGCCCAACCCGGCCGTTTGAAACCGGAGCTGTACGTGCTCGGGAGTGACGATGGCCGTTTCTCTGTATGGGCGGTCGATGCTTTTCTGATCACTCATGGGTAAAACGTTCTCCCTTCTCCGAAACGAGTAAGTACCATTCATATTCCTATTATTTGTAAATAGACCACGCAAACGGAGGGTTCATCGTGAATGTGACGTCGTTTTGGCACACCCACAAATCCACCTGGGCCGAACTGGAGCGGCTGCTGGATCGTTTTCACAAGCGGCCGCGGGAGATTGGCGCGGCTGACATTGACCGGCTGACGCTGCTGTACAAAAAGACCTCTGCCCATTTGGCCTACATCCGCACCTATCACCCGCACGATGAGGTGACCCGCTACTTGAACCGACTGGTGGCCCGTGCCCACAACATCGCGTACAAGCAGCAGTCGACCAGCGGCGGACAGCTCTCCCGTTTTTTCTGGGTCAACCTGCTGGAGTTGATCCGCAAACGCCTGCCGTTTATCGGCTGGGCGGCCGTCCTGTTTCTGATCGGCGGCGTTTCCGGATTTGCCGCCGTCATGGCCGATCCGCTGAATCTCTACTACGTCCTGCCGGAAGGGATGGCCGAACGGATCGATCCCAGCCAGCTCGGCCAGGGACACGCAGCGATTGACAGTCCGTTGATCTCCACGGAGATCATGCTCAACAACATCAAGGTAGCGATTCTCGCCTTCATCAGCGGTGTGACGCTTGGCCTGGTGCCGCTCTATCTGCTGCTGTTCAACGGCCTGCTGGTCGGAGCGCTGGCCGCGGTCTACTGGCAGGCGAACGCCAGCTACGCGTTCTGGGCCTACATCCTGCCGCACGGCGTGATCGAGCTGACGGCCATTTTCATCGCCGGCGGGGCCGGTCTGCACATGGGCTACCGCATGCTCGTACCTGGACCATACCACCGCAAATACCAGTTCCTGCAGGCGGCCAAGGAATCGGCCCAACTGCTGCTCGGAACGCTGCCGCTGTTTGTCGTCGCCGGTATCATCGAAGGGTACATCACGCCCTCCGCACTCTCCCTCGAGGCGAAATACGCGGTGGCGATTCTCACCCTCATCGTCATTGTCGGCTGGTACATATACGGGCTGAAGCGGCAGCGTCACAGCGCTTCTCTCGCCTTGATCTCCAAGTAGCGGTTCACTACCGCCAGCGTGAGCTGATCGGCCGGGACGTCCAGCACCTGGATGCCCGCGCCGATCATGTTTTGCTGAAACGCTTTCCGATCAAGCTGGAAGCGCTGGGCCAAGGCCTTGATATACGCCAGGCGGCTGCTGACAGTCTCCGCCTTGTTCCAGGCGTGCAGCAGCGGGTCGGCCAGGGAGAGCAATAACAACAGGTGACTGCGCCGAAACCGCCTGAGGTACGCAGCCATCTGATCTTCAAGCAGGTAGTTTTCCATGTCGGAAAACAGCACCGTCAGGCTGCGCCGCTTCTGCTGCCGAAACAGGTACTCCAGCGCCTGCAGCGGATTGGATTCGACGAAGTCGCTCTGCAGGTCAAAGACCGCGTCCAGCAAGGTGTGCAGGTGGGCAAGCCCTCTGCCCGGCGGCACGTACACCTTGGTTTCATGGGAAAAGGCGAGCAGCGCCACCTGATCCCCCTGCCGCAGGGCGACGGCGGCCAGCGTCAGCGCCGCTTCCAACGACAAGTCCAGCTTTGTCCGGCCGTTCAGCTCCACGCCCATCATCCGGCCGCAGTCCAGGAGAATTGTCACAACTTTTCCCTGCTCAGGGCGGTACTGGTTGGTCATCAGGCGGCGCGTCCGCGCAGAGGCCGACCAGTTGATGTGGCGGGGATCGTCATCCGGTACGTAGTCGCGGATCGCGTGAAACTCCGAACCCGACGTGGCCCGACGCATCACTTTCCTGCCATCGACGATCAGGCTTTCCTGGAGCGAGTTGAGGTACCCGCGCACGGCGGACAAATCGGGATACACCTTGACCGACTGCTTGCAGGACAGCTTTGCCTGCTTTTGCCACAATCCGATGCTCCCCCTGTAGCGCAGATACAGATGAGACAACGTGTACGTTCCCCGCTCCCTGGCGCGGGTTTCGTAGCGGACCGTGACGGAGCCCGGCGGCAGTTCTCCCGCGAGCAGCTCCAGCCGATCAAATGAGAGCGGCAAATCGTCGAGCAGTTCGTACCAGACGAGTTGGCCGCTCCTGTTTTCCAGGCGGATGCAGACGGGCAGCGCCCGGCCAAGATCAATCTGCTCCGGCAGTTCACGCACCGCGATCAGCTCCCTGCGCCTGGGAAGCGATGCCAGGTCGATTACGCTCGCGATGACGAGCAACCCGTTCACCATCCAGAACACGGCATACCCCCAGCCGAGCAGGTATCCCAGCGCCGCCAGCGGGCAGCCGGACAGCGCCAGGAGAATCAGCCGCCTGGTCGGCAAGATGAAGTCGTCGAAGAAAAACCTAGCGAGGAACCGGAATCGCGGCCAGCGTCTCATCAATGATGTGGTCACTGGTTCCCCCCTCCAATTCCACTTGCGGCGCAAGAATCAGCCGGTGGCGCAGAGCCGGCCGTGCGACTGTCTTGACGTCATCCGGCGTGACGTACGTCCGCTGATCCAAAACAGCCCAGGCCTTGCTCGCCATCAGGACGGCAATGCCTGCTCGCGAACTGGCCCCCAGCAGCAGCCGATTGGTCTCCCGCGTCTTGCGAATCAGTGTGGCGATGTACTCGATGATCGAATCTTCCACCACCACGTCGGCCAGCTTCCGCCGCTCGCGGACGATCTCCTCCATGCTGATGACCGGCTCGCTCCCTTCCGCCGGCTCGGCAAAGAATGGCACGTGCTGCCTGAGAATCTGCGTTTCCTGCTCATGCGACGGATAGGTGACCTGCAGTTTGAACAGAAACCGGTCCAACTGCGCTTCCGGCAGGGCGTACGTGCCTTCGTACTCCACCGGGTTTTGCGTCGCGATGACAAAAAACGGATCAGGCAGCGGATAGGTGACGCCGTGAATCGTCACCTGCCGCTCTTCCATTGCTTCCAGCAGCGCCGCCTGCGTCTTGGGGGGCGTGCGGTTGATCTCGTCAGCCAGAAGCAGGTTGGCAAAGACCGGTCCCTTCACCGTTTCAAACCGGTTTTGCTGCATGTTGAACACGACGTTGCCGATGATGTCGCTCGGCATCATGTCGGGGGTAAACTGAATCCGTCTGTATTCGCCGCCGATCAAGCCGGCCAGGGTGCGGACCATCTTCGTCTTGCCGATCCCGGGCACCCCTTCCAGCAACACGTGACCGCCGGCAAGCAGTGCCGCGAGCAGCAACCGAATGTTGTGCCGCTGTCCCAACACGCGTTTCTCCATTTCTTGCAGCAATTGTTCCACGTCTCATTCACTCCTTTTCCACGCGCTCTGTCATGTCATCCAGCATGCGGCTTTCGGCCACCAACTGCTTGAGCGAGCAGCGCCCCTCCGCCTTTGCCCTCTCGATCCGATCGAGCAGACTGATGAGCGAGGCCGCCTCCGCTTCGCTCCACCTCGCCCTGGCTGCCGCCGCGATTTCACTGAACGAAGCCCGGGTGTGAAGCCCCCAGCGCTCCTGCATGACCTGCCGCAGGTACGCCTCCCGGATCTTCAAGGCATCCAGGGTCAGGCGGCGCCGTTCGTACCAGCTCGCCACGGCCAGCAGCGTTTCATCCCCACGGCGAACCGTCCATTCCCGCAGGGTGTAGACAGGGCCAAATCGTTTGCCCTTCCGCCACAGCCAAAACAGGAGCACTAGCCCCAGTTGGGCCAGAGCCGCCACCAACCAACCCGGGTAGACGGCGAGCATGCCCGGCTGCTGCCGATAGCCGTGATGGTACTCATCCAGCCAGACGACGCTCCAGTCCCCCTGCAGGTACGGCCAGATCAGTTCGAAGTGGGAGTGGTTCATCACCTGCTCGTTCGTCAGCCACTCGGGCACGAGAAACAGCGTGACTGTGCCAGCCCCCACCTGCGTCCGTCCGGCGATGATGCCCAGATCGTCGGAGAGAAGCTTCTCCATGCCCGGCGTGTCGTCCAGCCGCTTGTGCGCATGCACCAGCCCGGTCCCGCTCTGACCGGGGATAGAGGTGTAGATGGGCCTCTCTTTTTTTGCCTCATCTCCTGCCTCCCCCGCGGAAACGGCCGACAGGTCAGCCTCCTCCCATCCGGTCGGATTTTTTTCAAACACGATCAGGTCGTTGCCGCTCTCCACCCAGCGGAGGATATCCTCCCGTTCGATGTCCGTCACCTGGAGCGGTTCGACCACGATCAGCGCCTGACCGCCGCCCGACGGCAAAAAGCGCCACGCTTGGCGCCACTCTTTGACGCCGCTTCGCTTTTCCCCCAGCAGCGTCGCGACTGCCTTGAGACCGGTTGGCTGGGGCGAAAACGAGACGTACGGCGGATACGACGGAGCTGCCGGATTGATGAACAGCCAGCCCAGCACGCTTAGCAGCAGTACGGCGGCGGCGAGAGCCAGACGGTATTTAGCGACGGTCCCCATGCTGTCCCTCCCCGCTCCACTGCTGTTCCAGCTCGCTCACATGCTGCCAAAAGACCGACTCCTCCACGCGCTTCCTGCCGTACCACACCTGTTCAAAGGCGTGTGCATGGCGGCGAAACAGCGGTTCCAAAGCCGGCTGGCGTTCGCGCAGCTCATCCATATACTCCCAGTTGGTCTTCCACTTTTCCACCCGGATCCACGACTGCTCCTGCAGATACAAGAGCAGGGACAGGAACATGAGGCGCATGCCTTCCCGCCACTCGCCCCGCTGTCCCATTTCCTTGGCTTCCCGCAGGCAATCGGCGTGCGTGCGGATGTGTTCCCCTCTCGAAAGCGGCACTGCTTTTCGCTGTACCGTCCGCACCATCCGGCTGATAAGCCAGATGATCAGCACGAACAGGCCGATCAGAGCGGCGATGATGATCACACCCGACAGTGTGCTGACTGCTCCCGGCGACACGTCAGCGTGCTTCAGCAGGCGGCTGATCATCTCCACGATGGGCTCCATCAGCACATCCAGCCAGCTTTTTCCCTCCTCTGCCCGAACGGCATACTCATCGGCAGACAATATCTGCGCCAGCCGCTCCTTGTCGCGGGAGAGTTGATCCGCATCAATCATGGCTGCCATTCAACTCCGCCGCAGCCTGCCGCTTCAGCAGCGCCTCCACGTCTGTTCCTTCATAACGCAGCTTCAGATCCAGATAGGAAAGAGCGTAGACAATCATCATCCACGGCATCAGCAGGCACGAGACCAGCACCTGGATCAGCTTGCTCAGGATGGACGTGCCAAAAACGACGAGCGACAAGGCGGAAATGCCGCCAGAGAAGATGGTGTAGATCACCGTCATCACCAGGTACAGCGCTGCCAGGCGCCAGAAGTTGCCCTTTGTTATCTTCCAGCTCCTTCCAATACCAAGCCCTTCATGATCCAGCAACACTACCGGCAGGTAAAACCCCCAACGAATCACAAAAAAGCTCGATACAAGCACGACTGTGATAATCAGTGCGATGTACCCGCCGATTAGCCAACCGATGAGGGCGAGCGGTGAAAGATCGCTGTCATCCACGGTCGCCATGCCTACGATGCTGATGCCGACCACCATAAAAAGCACAGTCAAAATAACCAGGATGCCTGAAATGAACAGTCCAAATACAAACGTGCTGCCGGCGAGCGGCCACACCCGGCTCAGCGCCTGCTTCAGCGCCGCTTTCATGCTGATCGTCTCCCCTGTCACCCCCGCTCTGGTCATCAGCAGTGTCGCCGAGAGAGTCAGCGGATAGGCAAACAGCAACGTCAGCGGCACAATGACAAGCAGGTTCAACAGCAGGAGCCCCACGTTATCCCCCACGTTGTCGTTCAGGGCGGGGTCGGGCTCAACCAGGCGGTTTTGCCAGATTTCCCAAAAAGTCGACGATTCTTCATCGCTCTTCACCAGAGGCACGCTGTCAAAATCTGTCATTAATACCTCCTGCATCAGGAGACATGGTCCAAGTAGCAGCAACGTCAATAGAAAAAATTGAACAAAGTGATGCCGATAGAGAGAAAAGCTCCGATCCAGCAGGCTTCCCACTCCCATCGGTTTAAACTGCGAGTAATTCATGCACGAGACCTCCACCTATGTATTAGCGATTCCCCGACCATTATACACGAATTTCCTACGTTTTTAAAAAATTCCTCTATGTTTGGAAAAATGTGTCGAGTTCCTCCAGGACTGGCTCATTTTTTCACCTGCTGGATATTTGTCCAATTCCTGCATTCCCGCCGTGCATATACTACACCATGCACAGATGGAGGTGTCAGTAATGAAAGCGGCCAAAGCAGCAAAAAAGAGGATAGCCCGTTCCGCATCCCGCTCCCGTTCTCTCACTGTTAGAACAACGCGGCGCATAAAGAAAAATGACAAGACGCTGCGCGTATATGTCCGACCGCCGCGGGTGAATGTCACCACTCCGACCCCACAGGTGAACGTCACGGCACCCGAGGTTCGTGTGGACGCACCCCCGCCTGCCATCATCCCGGCTCCTGTCGTCAAAGTAGATGTCGACTCTCCGGAGACGGCGGATGCGATCAGCATGAACAGCCTGCGAAAGGAACTGGAACGCTGCATGAAAAACCAAAAAGCCGTTGAAGTCATCCTGTCCGTCGATTGGGGAGCGCAAAGTCGCCGTTACCGGTTCGGGAACCTGGTTCGCGTGGAAGACGGCATCATCGAATTGAAGCCTGCGCCCAGCGAAGAAGCTGTCCCTGGCAGTGTGATTATTCCCATGAATCGGATCGTGGCCGTCATCCCGACCTCCTGAACGTCTGTGGGGAGCAGACGAGTCTGCCTGCCGGCTCGGGCAAATCCCTGGATCGTTTCGCCGTCGCGTGCACGTTCCGCGCCTGGGCCGGTCTTCGTTTTTCCCGATCGTCTCCCATGGCGTGTCTGCTTTCCACAGGTGGACAAGCCTGTTTCGCAACGGATCACGCTCCGCTGAAAAAAGAAACAGGGAGGCGTATTCCGGCACGTACCGGTCATATCCTCCCTGTCTGCTTCCCAAACGGACGCGCTTTTTGGCCTGTCATCTTACAAGGCGAACGAATGAACGGGTGCTATCCGTTCCAGACCTGCAGCACTTCCTTTGCCACCCGGCTCCACGTGAATCGTTCCTCGGCCAAACGCCGGCCGGCGTTGCCCATTCTCCGCTGCAAATCGCGGTTGGAGAGCAGCGTGTGCAGCTTTTCGGCAAATGCCTGCGGATTTTCCGGCTGTTCGACCAACAGGCCGTTGCCGTTGATGATCACCTCTGGATTACCGCCTCGCTGCGTCGTGACAAACGGCAGTCCAGCGGCCATCGCTTCATAGTGGACGCGGGCGAGCGGCTCCTCCCACTGCGAGGGACAGACGAAAATATCGCCGGCCCAAAACCAGTGGTGAATCTGTTCGGCCGGCACGTATCCCGTCGTGATGACCGGAACGGGAGAACGCGCAGCCAGAGCACGGACGTAAGCCACGTAATCGCTCACTTTGTCCACGCTGTACCAGGAACCCCCGACCAGGACGAGCGCAATGTCGGAATGGCGGCGCGACAGTTCGTTCATCGCCCTGACCAGGACGTCGGCCCCTTTCTTCGGAGTGAGCCGTCCGACGAACAAGATGACCTGCTTTCCGTTCAGTTTGTACTCCGAGCGGAGCTGGTTGCGAATTTGCTTGGCCGTCTGCGACCGTTCCCACGGCACGAACACGTCCAGATTTACACCCGAATAGATGGTGCGCACCTTGGACGCCGCCTGCGGATACAACTCGCAGATCACCTTGCCGACGTAATTGCTGATGGTGATGATCCGCTCCGTTTCTTCGATCGCCTTGATAGCGACGTCAGGTTCAATTTTGGCTGGATCAAACATATCGTTATGCATGCTTAAAATGATCCGCGCGCGGGGACACACTTCCCGAATCAGCGGAACCAGGCGCGGTCGGTTGAATACGTGAATGATGTCGTACGAATTGTTGCGCAGATACTGGACCACTTCTTTCGCGTACAGCTCAAAGACGCCCTGTCCGTTGACACGCACGTACCGAACATTCTCCCTTGTTTCTTCTTGCGGAAGCGAGGGATCGGACGTCCCCAATACCGTTACGTTGTGGTGCTTGCCAAGTATATTGACGATACCGGCAATATAGGTTTGAATGGCACCGCCCCGGATTGGCGGTACGGGCAATTTTTCCGTACAGATCAGTAACCCCTTCATCCGAATTCTCCTTTCCCATCTCGCCGCTTGGTTCAAGCTGGCGGCCCGTCTGTCTTGCCTGCAGCCGTACGGCTTTTGGACGGCAGCTGCGGCCGCCTTAATTCAAGTGGTCGATGTTTGGCCGAAGAGGCGTTTTCAGTTTTTGACCGCTTTCTTTTTGACTTTGACCGTTCTTTTTGCCGATGCGGATGACTTCTGCTGTTTTCGTTTGACCTTCACCGTGGAAGCCGCTCGGCGCGCCAACTTTTTCAGCTTGACGACGCCGGTTTTGCTTTTTTGCTTCGCTCTGCGCTTCGCTGCCTGCGAAGCAGACTGTGTCAGTTTGCGCGTGATCGTCGTCCGAGGCGTCTGGACCGATTTGCGCTTCGTCGTCCGAGCCTTCTCCGGTTTGCGCCGGCTCACGCTCCTCACCGCTTTCACAGGCTTACGTTTTTTCTGCGGGCGGCTCTCATCTCGTTTCACAACGCGAACACGCTTGCGGTAGACGCGTTTGGCGTCTGCGGCTTTGAGTTTTATCCGCACTTTATCCCGCACGACAGGCACCAATGAGACGGCGGGCTCCTTCGCTTCCGCTTCGGATGGCGCAGCACCGACTGGTTCCTTTACCTTTGTCGCGACTGCAGGCTCTTCTGCCGCACGCCGTTTTCCTTGCTTCATAGCAACTGCAGGCTCTTCTGCCGCACGTTGTTTTCCTTGCTTCGTAGCAACTGCAGGCTCTTCTGCCGCACGTTGTTTTCCTTGCTTCGTAGCAACTGCAGGCTCTTCTGCCGCACGTTGTTTTCCTTGCTTCGTAGCAACTGCAGGCTCTTCTGCCGCACGCTGTTTTCCTTGTGCGAGCGGTTCAGGCACAGCAGCCATATCCCGTTTGCCTTCCATAGCCGATTCTGGCTGCATCTCTGCTTGTGCCGGCTGCTGCAGAACCCATTTGTCTGCATCCGGAACACTTTCCCTGGCCGGCCGGCTCGGTTGGCGCAGCGCCGCCAACTGTTCGTAATTCTCTGCCTTGTATTTGGCTCTGTCCTTGGCCAGTTCCGCCAGCGCCTGCCACTTGGACTGGTCCGCGGCGACAATCCGCTGCTGGATAGCTTCCACTCCTCCCGTGCTCAAAAACGTCACCGGATCGTAAAATATTTCTTTGAGATGCTTGTAAAACTCGTTGGGGAGGGCCATGTCAATCAGCAGGACGTCGAAACTTTCCGCACTGAGCGGATTTGCCTCGTGGTACGCCTCGATCATTCCGCGCATCCAGGTAATATCCCAGACGCCCATGTCATCCATCGTGCTCGTAATCAACTTGCGCAGGTCGCGAAAAGGGAGATCGTACGCGACCCCATCCAGGTCGATCACCCACAGACCGCCTGGCCCCATCTGTCCGTTTGACCATCCGTAATCCTGGTGAACCAGTCCCCAATACGGTTCGCCCATCGCCACCATGTGTCGGTAGGGAGACTCGTTCAGCTTTTGCAGCGCATCCCAGGCCTGCCGCTCAAACTCGTCGACTACGGAGAGTATCGCTTGGCTGGCAGGAATGTCGTTGTACACTTTGGCAACTTCGCGCAGCCACCCGATCTTTTTGGCCACCTTCCTGTAGTAGTTGGGCCATTTGTGCAGCCGCGACGCGTTCTTCGCCCCTTGCGGAGGGACGTACCCCTTGGAGTAGCGATGAAACTCACCCAATCCGTAGCACAATTGCTGGGCTCCAGCGAGGTCAATTTTGGTCGCCGGCGTGAGGGGTTCCACCCATTCGGTGACGATCCAGAGTTTTCCGCCACTTTCAACAAACAGTTTGCCGTCCTTTGCCGGGATGAGCTCGGGAACTCTGCCCCCCTGTTGGCGAATGTACGCTTGCGCCCCGACACTAAACAAGCTCCTCGCCGGAGCACGGTGCAGCAGCTTCAGGCTGCGCGGTCCCTTGTTGGTCTGGATTCGCCAAATCGCACCACCCTTGTCAGGTTTCGATGTGATCAACGTGCGCTCGCTGACAGACATGTCGTAGTGAGTCATCACTTGTTCCGCCAGCGCGTCGATCTCCGGTGGCACTTGCAAATCCCAATTAACAGGTTTGTTTCCTGTTGCCTCTGGGTTATCCCACGGCTTGATAACGTATTGGTCCATTGTCTCCCTCCGATGTACGTTTTGTAAATCGGTGTAAATCTTTCGTAAACCTTTTATAAGGTATTCGCAGCGAAAGGATCACGTAACGGACAAATATCTATCCGCACTTGAGAAATCGTGCCAACGGCCCCCTCATCCGCACCGGAACAAGAAAAATCGATGCGCCTGCCCGGCGCATCGTCTCGACGCGTTGCATGTTGATGCTGTTTTTAGTCGTCCTCGTCTTCTTCCTCGTCTTCTTCTTCGTCTTCTTCCTCGTCTTCATCGGACTCATCTGCGTCTACTTCCGCGTCTTCTTCCTCGTCTTCTTCGTCTTCTGTTTCGTCTTCTTCTTCCGTCTCGTCGTCTTCTTCTGTCTCGTCTTCGTCTTCATCTTCATCTTCGTCTTCATCGGACTCGTCTGCGTCTACTTCCGCGTCTTCTTCTTCGTCTTCTTCTTCGTCTTCTTCCTCGTCGTCATCGCCTTTTTCGGATTCTGCCTCGTCTTCGTCGTCCTCTTCATCTGCATCTGCTTGCGCGACGACGCTATCCGTTTCTTCGTCGTCTTCCTCGTTCAGTTCTTCTTCCAGGATCGGGTCTTGGCCGGACGAGTAGATCAGTTTCTTTTTGTTGCCGTCCGCGTATTCGATTTCAACCTCCAATTCCTCGATCCCGTTTTCGTCCCGCAGCGTTTCGCTCAGATGCTCCAACCAGGTTTCTTGTGACATCTGCCTTTGACCTCCCACCATCAAGTGTCATTTTTGCGTATAGTCATCGGATTCCCCTTTGACTTGTATCACTATATGAACCTGTCTGCTGGTCGGTTTGAGCAGATATCCACTTTGCAAAGCGGAATTTTTCTTCCTGTCCGATGGGGGGGACAATCCACTGATTCGGCCAGGGCTGATTGCTGCAATCAATCAGAGAGCGTGGAACGGATGGCGGCGATTTGCCGGGCCAGTCCCTCTTCCAAGGGAACAACAGGCCGGTACCCCAGCAGTCGCTCCGCTTTCGAGATGTCTGCCCACGTGTGTCTCGGCTCCCCGTGGAGATTTCCCGTGAAACGGAGTATCGCTTTCTCTCCTGTCAACCGCTCCAGCATGGCGATGACGTCCAGCACGGAGGCACGTTCCAAACCGCCGATGTTGATCGTCTCGCCGATCACTCCGTTTGCCGTCAGCGCTGCAGCCGTGGCCTCCACACAGTCGGCAACGTACGTAAAATCGCGGGTCTGCCGACCGTCTCCAAACACCGTAATCGGCTCGTGTTTCATCAGGCTGTGGATAAACAAATGGAACGCCATGTCAGAACGCTGGCGCGGGCCATACACGGTAAAATACCGCAATATCACAATCGGCACCCCGTAGCAGAGCCGATAGACATGGCATAAATGCTCGCCGGCCAGCTTGCTGACACCGTATGGGGAAAGCGGTACAGGCGGAGCGTCTTCCGGGACCCGTCCGGTCTTTTCACCGTAGACGGACGAGGTGGAAACATAGATGAACCGATCCAGCTTACTGACGCGGGCCGCCTCCAACAGCCGCTGGGTAGCCAGAATATTGTGCGTAACATACAACTGAAAATCGCTGCCCCAACTGGAGCGAACACCAGGCATGCCAGCCAGATGATACACCACGTCTACTCCTTGCAGCAGAGCGGGGAGATCAGCCTGGAGCAGGTCTTCCTGGATAAACCGAAAGCGCGGATTTTTGACGAGCGCGGCGATATTTCTCTGTTTGACAGGAGCGAGCGACGGATTGACAAACACATCGAGGCCCACCACTTCCGTTCCCTCCATCTGCAGCAGCCGTTCGCACAGATGGGAACCGACGAAGCCGGCGGCGCCTGTCACCAGTATGTTCATGGTCGCGGTACCCCCTTTCTATACATGCACAATCACTTCATGGCTGAAGCCTCTGCCCGTCATGGCTGACAAACAGCATGCTGCTGCAAAACGCTTGCTAAATAGTATGCTGACGGCAGACGGACACTTGGACGCATACCGCTTGCCGCGCAAATTTGGCTCTTGTCTACCCGGCCCCGGACTGTCAGAACAGGCATGACACGGTCAATGTCGAGACGCGGGCAAACGCCTGGGGTCCGCCCACACGCAAAAAAGAGCCGGCGGTTTTTCCGTCGGCTCGCTGAAGGATTGCCTCCCATCCAGAATTCACATTGTGGTATAATTTGGAAAGGATTTTTGTGGCCATAAGAGGTGTAACCGATGAAGATGACACGAATCGCAGTCGCATCGTTAACGGTTCTTGTCTTAAGTGCAGGCACCCTTTCTCATACATGGGCAAAAAAGGATCCCGATGAATTTGAGAGAGGGCAAAAATTTGCGCAGATATACACCGAAACAGTAAAGATGGACAGAGCCTCCCTCCCCTTTAATGCTTTTCTTCAGAAGAATGCGGACATGACCATCACCCAGGAGGAATTAAACGATAAAATCGCCAGATATACCGCCTATTCCCAGGCTTTTGGCGTTACCCTAACACCTGAGCAGGCGATGGATAAGGTAATTGAGAAACATTTGCTCAGGAAATATGCGCTGGAACACCACTTGTATCCTTCTGAAAAAGAGATCATCCAGCACATTGAGGACATCAAAAACAGCTACCTGCAAGACCGATCGCCGCTGATCGAAGGAATGATGGACGAACTGGGATTATCCGTTGATGAATTTTTCTTTGATTTTTTACGCGATGGGTATGAGGAAGAACTCGTGAGACTGAACATCATCAACAAGCTGAAAGCCGAACACAAGAAATGGAACAACGAATCCGACAATGATTATCACAACAGAATGATTGAAGAGCTGCAGCGCTTGATCGAGAACCTGAAAAACAATTCACATCTCTTGGTCAAGTAGCCGCTTACGCGCGTATCACAGTCCTTCAATCGTCCCCGCAAATGCAAAAAGCCATCCGCTTCCTAAACGTGGATGGCTCTTCATTATGCCCAAACGCTATCCTACTTCCGGTACGGATTCTCATACGAATCATACAGCCACCGAAACAGCGTGCCCGCTGCCAGCGCTTCCGGCAGCGAAAACTGGTCCATGTACGGATCGGGCGGATACGGTTTGACCGGAGGCAAATTTACGGGCGGATAGCTGCCCGTCACCTGCGGGAAAAAGCCGACCCGCGGAGGAAAGTGGCCTGCCCGGGTGAGCGGATGCGGCCTGCCTTTGGCGGCGGCTTGGCGGACTTGTTCCTTCTTCATGCGCGCATCCCTCCTTCGTCAAAAATACTTTTTCGTCTTGTACTCTTCTTCCACGATGCACAGCACTTCGCGAAAGCGTTGGGAGTGGACCACTTCCCGCTCGCGCAGGTATTTTAAGACCTGGATCACATCCGGGTCGTCCGTTAAGTTAATCAGCCACTGGTAGGTAGCGCGGGCCTTTTCCTCGGCGGCGATGTCCTCCGCCAGATCGGCGATCGGGTCGCCCTTGGCCTGGATGTACGCCGCCGTCCAGGGATTACCGTTGGCATCCGTATAGAACAGCGCCTTTTCGTGTTCGGCGTACATCGATCCCAACCCGGCTGCCCTCATCTGCTCCGGCGTGGCATCTTTGACCAGCTTGTGGATCAGCGTGGCGATCACTTCCATGTGCCCCAGTTCTTCCGTGCCGATGTCCGTCAGCAGCGCCTTGGCCCGCTCGTTCGGCATCGTGTAGCGCTGGTTCAGGTAGCGGAGCGCCGCAGACAGTTCTCCGTCCGGTCCGCCGTACTGGGTGATCAGAAATTTGGCCATTTGCAGGTCCGGCCTGCTGACGCGGACGGGGATTTCCAGCTTCTTTTCATAAATCCACATCGCTGTTCACCTCAATACTCGATTTCCCACGGCCACGGCGTGGCGTTCCACACCCAGCGGCTGGGGGAAGACGAAAAACCGTACTGCATCAGCGGGCCGCACTTCGTTTCATACTCCGCTTTCAAGGCGATCAGCTCTTTGGACAAGCAGTTGTATTGATGAACGGCGCGCTGGTCTCCGGGGTTCACGTCCAGATACAATTGCAGCTCGACGAGCGCAAACTGCACTTCCTGCATTTTGCGAAGCGCATTGCTGGGCTCCATGAGACTCCTCCTTTTGCTTCCCGCTGCCTCTGCCGGTGACAGGGCGAGCTTGTTTGCTCCGCACGTGCCCGGCGGGCGCTTTTTTTCTCTTACCACCGTATGCATCCGGGCGTTTGTCGGTCCCTCCCACCGCGGCGCAAACAAAAAACCTTTCGTCGTCCCGCTCCCGGGATGAGAAAGGTTTGCGTGTGCGTATTCGTCTCTGTGCAGCGGCGTGCGATCTGTCCGCTAGGTGGTGACGTGCTTGGCCTTGGGTTTGGTGATAATGTGATGGCCGCGCGGCAGGCCCCGCTGCTGCAGTTCTTCTTCCGTCAGGATATGGAGCGTCTCGTCCTTGCACGGCATCGGCATCAATCCGCCAAACGGGCTCATGACCCGCCCGTTCGTGTCCGTTTCGATGACCACGTACAGTCCCTTGTTTTCCAGCTGCTGAATGAACTCCGTCCAGCGTTTGGCGGTCATCTGCTCCGCGTGCCTGGTAAAAATGACACCCATTTCTTTTGCCAACATGTACAATCTCCTTTAACGTACCTCAGGTCTTGATCGGAAAGATATCCTTACGATACTCTGAAACATCCCGTTCTGGCAAAAAGCATTTCGCGCAAAAAACAGCGAAAAAATGCTGATTTTCCCCGCCTGCTGTCGCAGGAACAGCACGTCACCACCGCGCACGGCATTTCACCGTGCCACGCTGTTTTTTGCCGCTTGCCTTTTTCTGGATGTCCGTGCCAACTCGCGCCAAAACGGCCCGTCTGCTTGCCGACCCTGCCCCTTCTGCTCAGGAGATTGCTGTCAGTTCGGCGTCCAGCAGGCGGGCAAACGGAATCCGCAGCGTCTTCTCCCCGCTCTTCAGCTTCAACTGCCGGCTGGCCGGATCGATGTGAACCACCCGGCCGCTCAGGCGGCGGGCCGCTTCGCCGTCGTAGTAGCTCAGGCTCACGACGTCCCCCGTCTGGAACGCTTTCCAGATCTGCTCGCTGACGGCCGCCAGCTGTTCTTCGTCCAATTCCGGGGGGATGTAGCGCCGCTCTTCGGCCTTGATCCGCAGGTACATCTCCCGATGCTCGGGCAGCACAAAGCGGCTGGCCGCAAACAAATTGTCCTTCTTCGACACGCGTTTTTCCTTCATGTTGCCTTCTCTCCTTCTTCTTCGCGGCCGATCTGCCGCGCATGACGCTCCGGCCCCATCGCGCCCGGGTCCTGGCGGAGGACGTGCTGCTGCATGATCCACAGCCGGACCAATTCCTGGCATTCGGCGCGCAGCACCTCAATGAAGTAGACCGCTTCCCGCACGTACCCGCGCAGCCGGTACTGCACCACGTAGACGCCTTGCTCCCGGCGGGCGCTCAGCAGGACGCATCCCCGCTGCCGCAAATGGCGGCGCAGTCTGTGATGCTGCCGCTCCGCCCAGCGGGACAGTTCCTCGAAAAGCCAGTGGTACGACAGCTTCAAGGGAACCTGCCGCATCCGCTCCCAATCCGCCATGACCGCGCGAAACAGCAGCCCGAACAGGATGTACAGGCGCAACAGCTCCTGCTCTCCCTTTGCCGCCTGCCCGTCCCGCTCCATCACTTGTAGTGTCCCCCGATCTTGCGGGCACGCTCCCGCGCCTGCCCCGCTCCCAGCAGGGAAACCGCCCGCAAAATGGCATCCTGTCCGTAGCGGGCGCGGATGTCGTCCATGGCCCGGGCGAGCGAACGCTGCCTGTGTGTGTCGGTAAACAGGTTGAGCTGCACTACATTGTCAGGCACCAATTGATCCAGGCTGACACCGACGCTGCGCACCGGCGTCTGCGTCCAGTGCCGGTCGAACAGGCGGCAGGCCGCTTCGTACAGCGTCATCGCGTCATGGGTCGGCTCCGGCAGCTTCAACTGCCGCCCAAAGCCGGCAGAAGCATCAAAATCGGCCCCGCGGCATCCGACCGAGACGACCGATCCCATCAGCCGCTTGCTCCGCGCCCGGCGGCATACCTCCTCGCACAACTCCAGAAGCACCACCTTGATCTCGGCTGCGGTGTGATAGTCGCGCGGCAGCGTCATGTGATGGCCGATGCCCTTTTGCGTCTCGTGGGTCTGAGGCGACACCGGCGAATTGTCCAGACCGTGAGCCGTGCGCCAGAGCACCTCGCCGTTTACGCCCCAGCGGCGGGCGAGCACTGCCGGAGACATGCGGGCGAGCTGCCCGATCTGGTAGATGCCCATGCGGTGAAAGTGACGCTTCATCCGCGAGCCCACCCCGAACAGCTTTTCGATCGGCAGCTTCCAAAGCGTGTCGGCCAGCTCTTCCCGCTTCAGCCAAAAGATCCCCTCTTCCCGTTTTTTGGCGAAGTTGTCACAGGCCATCTTGGCCAGCACCTTGTTCTCCCCGATGCCGATCCGGGCGTTAATCCCGGTCTCCAGCCGGACGCGGCGGCGGATTTCCTCGGCGATCCGCCAGGGGTCACCGAACAGCCGGACGCTTCCTGTCACGTCCAGAAACTGCTCGTCGATGGAATACGGCTCCACCAGATCGGTAAACGACTCAAAGATGCGGGTAATCTGCACGGAGACGCGCAGGTACGTCTCCATCCGCGGACGAACGACCACCAGATGCCGGCACTTTTGCTGTGCCTGCCACAGCGCCTCTGCCGTGGTGACGCCGTATGACTTGGCAATGGGACAGGCGGCCAAAACCACACCGCTGCGCCGTTCGGGATCGCCGGCCACGACGATCGGTTTGTCCCGCAGCTGTGGCTGGGCCGCCTTTTCAATACTGGCGTAAAAGCTCTGCATGTCAGCCAGGAAGATGATCCGGTCCTTGGTCATGATGTTCATCCCCCAACAAGAACATTTGTTCCTATCTTCTGTTCTTAGTATAACAAACACACGTTCGCTTTTATACTCCCTGCATGCAAAAAAGGCGCTGGTAATTTTTCCCCCACTAACTGCCGAACGGCAGGGAGGACGGCGACGGGCAGAGAATCCCGATAAGCAGGAAGCCAAGAGGACAGCTTCGGTCCACTCGGCTGTAAAAGGGGCGCCAGGAGCAGGCGGCGGGCGGCGCGGGACGGAACCCTTCGCCCCAGGCGACACGATCCGGCATGCGGGTCCGATCTCGAATGCCCCCACGCTGCGGCAAGCCGGTGGAAACCCGACCGATCAGAAAGGAGCATCGCCCATGAGCATTCAGCTTCGGCCAACCCGTCCGGCCGACATACCGTTTGTGTACGAGACCGAACACGCGGCGGAAAATCGCCCGTTTCTCCTCCCATGGACGGAGGAACGGCATCGGCAGGCCCTCGCCCATCCAGACATCCGCCACCTGATCGTGGAGGAAACGGAGACCGGCAGAGCGGTCGGCTACGTTATCATCGCCGGGCTGACCAACCCGCACGGCAGCATCGAGCTGATGCGCATTACGATCTCCGCGAAAGGGAAAGGATACGGCCGCCAGGTCCTGCGGCAGGTCAAGCGCTGGGCGTTTGAGGAACAGCAGGCTCACCGCCTTTGGCTGGACGTGAAAGAGGCAAACCAACGGGCCCTGAACCTGTACCTGTCCGAAGGATTTGTCATCGAAGGCAAACTGCGGGAATGCCTGAAAACCGGCGAACGGTACGAGTCACTGCTCGTCCTGTCGATGCTTTCATCCGAGTACAGGGACTGACGCCGGGAAGCAGCCGTCCGTCATTTCCCCTGCTGACCACGCATTCTAAGCGGCCGTGACCTGTAGACCATCATCCGCCCTTCGCTCCTTGCCGGACAAACGAGACAAACGGGAATTTCACTCGCAAAAGAGACGTGAAAAGCCGTACTGAAAATCGTTTGGAAACATTACAATGTTGTAAACGATCAAGGCTTTGGCCCGTCCTTGGTCGCGCAGTACATCCAGAAAGGAGTTGACATGACGATGCGACACATCAGGTTGACCGCAGGCTTGCCTCCTTTCGCCCGTTTTTTTCTCGTTTCGCTGTTGGCCTTGTTTCCCGTTTTTAGCGCTCCTCCTCCCGCTCATGCCGAAGCCTCAATCACGATCGACTCGCACGAGAACAAAGAACAAATCATGGGAGGAACGATCCGGGTGTCCGGCACATACGTGGACGGTGCGCGACGTTCCTGAACAATCCACTTAGAAATAGGTGGCAAAACCAGGGGGCTCCCCGATTTAGGGAGTCTAACTCTGTACCCGATTCGGCGGGGGAAGTGCCCGCCCGGAATGAAAGTCGGCATTCCTGCCTAATCCTCCGACATGCGCGGCCGATTTGCCGCGGACGCGTATGAAGCTCGGTGAAGTGCGGCGTCTTTGCTTAGGTAAAAGATGCCGGGGGGCCATAAAGCTGCTATGCCCAGGAGAACGCTTCGGCGTTGGCACGAATCCTCGGAAGAACGACCCGTCCGGCGGGGATATCGCGGTCCCCTCCTCCCCGCATTACCGCGGGGCAGTCGCGGAAGGAATTTCGTCCTCGTTCCTTCTGTTCCACTCCGGTAAGGGAATGGAGTTCCCCCGTCCTCCGACTGCGGGCGGGCGAACGGCTGACGGGTCAGAGAGGAGGGCTACGGCAGCAGATGCAAGGCTAGGGTACAGGGAACGTCGGAACTTCGGACGAAGATGCCAAGCGGGGCAAACCGCGATGCTTCGAAACGGCAGGAAATGGCCGTTGAATCCGAAGGACAGCAGCCCGTAGTAGCGAGGAAGCAGGGTAATGCCTGTGGAGCGAAGGGGCATAGCCATGCACTCCGCTGGGGAGAACATGGCGGAACGCCGTGTGCGGTGAAAGCCGCACGCACGGTGTGACGTGGGGGAAAAGGGGTTCCACACGATGCGCCACCCGCGCAGGCGAGGACGCACCCTTACCTATCACGATCGTACGAGCTAAAGCTCGTGATCAATGCCGAGACACTGGAAGACGTTTACATGAACGATCCTGACGGAGACGGTTCCGGCACGTGGTACTACGACCTCGACACCAGCCCGTACGACGGCCCGATCGAGATCGCCGTGAGAGGCTGGGACGCGAGGACCCGCTACGGGGTCTGGTCGCCATTTGTCACATTGTACGTGAATAACCCCGAGGCCAACAAACCGGTCGTCACCATCAACAGCCCTGCAGATGGCACACATGTGAACGGGCCAGTGATGATCCAAATCTCCGTGAAGGCAAAAAACCCGATCTCATCCGTGGAAGTGAGAATCAACGGAGGAAAATGGCTGAAGGCCAAGGCAGACGGCTCAAAAGGCCGTTACAAGTACCTTTGGAATCCGCCGGCCGGGGCTTCCAACACCAGCTGGATCGAAGCACGGGCGCGTGACAGCCGGGGAAATGTCGGCACCAGCCTGACCACATACGTCCGCCTTGGCTGCGCCCAACCCGAACCCGTTACGTTAGAACCGCAGGATAGGGCCATGTGGATCTGGGAAAAGGCGTCGTACAACCTGTTTTACAACGACGGCTCCAAGGAGGTGCTGGACGCCCTGGCACAGGACACGGCCACCTTCGACTCGGACCCCGTCACGACGTTTTACCTCGGCATCGACCAACTGCACGGAAAGCATGTGATGCAGGAAGATCCGGACAAGGTGCGGGCGTTCATCTCCTGGGCCCACTCCAAAGGATACAAGGTGCACGCGACCATCGCAGGCGGAACGATCCCGCCCTACCTGGGCGCTTACAGCCGCTACCACGAGTTCGCCGTCCGCGCGATGGAAGGCGTGATCAACTACAACCTCTCCTCTGCTCCCGACGAACGATTTGACGGTGTCAACGTGGACATTGAGCCATACCTTCTGCCCGATTTCAAAACCGACCAGCCTTCCGTCCAAATCCAGTACCTGGATGGTCTCGCCAAAATGATTCAGCGAAGAGACGCTGCCGGGATCAACCTGCCGTTTGGCACCGTAATCCCCAGATGGTTTGATACGGCCGACCAAGCGCGGGACATCCCCTGGAGGGGAACGACGACATGGCTGTCCGAGCACGTCCAGGACATCAGCGACTACATTGCCATCATGGACTACCGGGACACAGCCGAAGGATCGGCCGGCATCATTCAGTCAGCGCTGGGAGAACTGTCCTACGCCAATGCCATCGGCAAGCCCGGGTCCGTCGTGATCGGTGTAGAGACACTGGACATTGCCGACGGCGGCGATCCCGAGACGATCACTTTCCGTGAAGAAGGCCGCACGTATATGGAAAGGGAACTGGACAAAGTGTACGAGGCTGTCGGGAGCGATCCGGCTTTTGCCGGCATCGCCATGCACCACTACGATTCGCTGCGCCAGCTCCCCTCCGACTGGGGGCCGGACCGGATTACGTGGGAGCCGCCGGACGACGACACCCCTCCTTCTGCCGTAAGCGTCGAACCGACCGCCACCGCGGTAGACCATCAACGGATCGACATCACCTTTGGCCGCGCCTTTGACAATACGGAAGTGGAGGAATACTACGTATACCGCAGCACCGAGAGCGGTTTTGAACCTGACGAGTCCAACCTGGCAGGCAGTACGCGAGGCCTCCTCTTCTCCGATACAGGGCTCCTGCCCAACACCACCTATTTCTACAGGGTGGCCGCTGTCGACGTGAGGGGCAATCGCGGCCCCGTCTCGGACGAAACGTCGGCCGTCACCGGTGACACGCCGCTCGCGCCGATGATCGTGCGCGGCTTGGAGATCACCCATACCGGCACCAGCGCCAAGGTCAGTCTGCGAGTCGTCGACATGGAGACCAACGAGCCGATCCCGTCCGCTAATGTCCACGGCCGGTTCGCATACGGAGCCGGAAGGTTTGTGGACATCGTGACGGATGAGAACGGCATCGGATCGGCCACCTCCGAAGCGGTCCCGGCTGATTGGCTGGTAGACTTTTTCGTGCGGCGGATCATCGCACCCGGATACTACTGGGCAAAAGCGTACGACGTGCAGGAACCGCTGTCTGCATACGACCCGCCGGAGGAGACACCGGCGGTACCGCCGCAAGAGCCTGGAGCTGACACGCCGAGTCAGGGTGACATCCCCGACAACGGGGCACCTCAGGATGACAGCCCTGACAACGGGGCACCTCAGGATGACAGCCCTGACGACGGCGCACCCCAGGATGACATTCCCGATGACGGGGCTCCACAGGATGACATTCCCGATGACGGGGCACCTCAGGATGACAGCCCTGACGACGGGGCACCCCAGGATGACATTCCCGATGACGGGGCACCTCAGGATGACATTCCCGATAACGGGGCACCCCAGGATGACAGCCCTGACGACGGCGCACCTCAGGATGACAGCCCCGGCGACGAGCAGCCTGTGCATGCCGGACTCCTCGGGCTGACGTTCAATGAGGGTAAGTTACGTCCCGGTTTCTCTCCCGACATCACCCACTACACACTAAGCGTTGAACATGATGTAAGCGCTATCAATTTGACGGCTGCCATTTCTCCAGAGACGACCGTTATCGTAAATGACGTGTCGCTTTCCGACGAACAACCGTCCGTGGAAATTCCGCTGGATACCGCCGACACCACGTTCGTAATTGCAGTCACCCCGCCGGGCGGCCAGGCCGTCAGCTACACAGTCACCGTCATGCGCCAAGAGGCAGAGGCAGCTTCCACGGGTCCGTAAATCTGCCGATCAAAAGAGAGAAAAGCCTGCCGAGGGCAGGCTGATGCGAGCGGCGCACTTCCCCAGTGAACGCCGCAGAAACTGGACAGCCACGGGCCAATTGCACAACCCACCTGTCCGTTTGCAGGTGGGTTGTTGCTGCAAGGCTCTGATTTAATCGAACACGATTCCATCCAGCACGCCCTCGCGCTTCAAGTAGCCGCGCAGCCACGCGTACCGGTCGTCCTGCCAGAACTGCTCGTCCTCCACCAGGCGAGCCGTTTCCTGACGGGCCACTTCCAGCGCCTTGTAGTCGCTCAACAGATCGGCCACCTTGAATTCCGGCAAGCCGCTCTGTTTGGTACCGAAAAAGTCGCCGGGGCCGCGCAGTTCCAAGTCGCGCCGGGACAGCTCAAAGCCGTCCGTGGTTTCGCACATGACGCGCATCCGCTCTTTGCCGATCTCCGACTTGGGATCGGCGATCAGGACGCAGTAGGACTGCTCGGAGCCGCGGCCGACACGTCCGCGAAGCTGGTGCAGTTGAGCGAGGCCAAAGCGCTCCGCGTCGTAGACGACCATAAAGGTGGCGTTGGGTACGTTTACCCCTACCTCCACCACTGTCGTGGAGACAAGCACAGCGTACTCACCGGCGAGAAACGCCTGCATCACGGCGTCTTTTTCCTTTGCCGGCAGGCGGCCGTGCATCAGGCCGATGCGGTATTCGGGAAAATACTGCGTGAGTTGGGCGTGAACGTCAATCGCGTTTTGCACGTCCAGCTTTTCCGATTCTTCGATCAGCGGGCAGATCACGTACGCCTGCCGTCCCTTGCGCAGCTCGCCGCGCATCTGTTCCAGCACGAGGTGAAACTGCTCGTGCTTGCGCCAGGTGGTTTCGATCGGCTTGCGGCCGGCCGGCATCTGGTCGATCGTGGAGACGTCCATATCGCCAAAGGCCGTGATCGCCAGGGTCCGCGGGATGGGCGTGGCGGTCATGAAGAGCACATCCGGGGACAAGCCCTTGCTGCGCAGGATACGCCGCTGCTCCACGCCGAAGCGGTGCTGCTCGTCGGTGATGACCAGCCCCAGGTTGCGGAAAAAGACGTCTTCCTGAATCAACGCGTGCGTGCCCACGATTACGTCGATCAAGCCCATCTGCAAGGCGGAAATCACATCACGCCGCCGCCTGGTCCCAAGCGAACCGGACAATAGCGCCACCTGGATGCCGTGCGGAGAAAGCAGGCTCGTGAGCGACTGCAGATGCTGCTCGGCGAGAATCTCCGTCGGCACCATCAGCGCTCCCTGATACCCCGCCTTGACAGCGGCAAACAAGGCGATGGCGGCCACCACCGTTTTCCCCGAGCCGACATCTCCCTGCAACAGCCGATTCATCGCGTAGGGGGAGCGCATGTCAGCAAGAATCTCCCGGACGACCCGCTTCTGTGCATCGGTCAGCGAAAACGGCAGTGAGGCGACAAACTGGCGCACGTCGTCAATCGGCACGTCCAGCGCCCTGCCCTCCGTCTGCTGTCGGGTGATGCGCCGCAGCGCCTGCATTTTCAACTGAAATAAAAAAAGTTCTTCAAACATGATCCGACGACGCGCTTGCCGTCCGTCCTCCGCACTCCTCGGAAAGTGGATCGCGTGAAACGCCTCTGCGCGCGGCATGAGACGGTAGCGGGCGACGATGTCGGCGGGCAGAATCTCGGGAATCTCGGTCCCGTACTGCTTCAGCGCCTGCTGGATCGCCCTGCGCAGGAGCGAATGCGTGACGTCGCCGCCAAGCGGGTAGATCGGTGCCAGCTCGCCCCGCTTTTGCGCCCGGTCGGAATCCGCCTCTGTCATTTCGCTCACCGTGATCTGCAGCTTGTGCCTGTCCCATTTGCCGGTAACAAGAATCTCCTTTCCGGGAGACAGTCGTTTTTTGACAAACGTCTGGTTGAACCAGACCGCAGTCACCACCACTTTGTCGATGACCAGTTTGACAGCGATGCGAGACTTTCGCTTGCCGTAAAAACGAACAGAGGGTTCGCCGTACACCGTCCCCTGCAGCGTCACCCTCTCCCCGTCCTTTGCTTCTGTCACGTCGCGCACGCGGTAATCTTCATAGCGGGAAGGGAAATACTCCAGCAGGTCACCCACGCTGTGTATGCCCAATCCGGCCAGTGCTTTTGCCCGTTCCTCGCCTACCCCGTGCAGAAGCGAGACGGGCGTTTGATACACATCCGTCATTTTGCATCCAACCGCACACCGAAAATCTTGGCTTCGATTTGCCGGCCCGTTTGAGTGGCAGCCAGACCGCCCTGCGCCGTCTCCTTCAGCGCAGTCGGCATGGAACAGCCGATACGGTACATCGCTTCGATCACCTCATCCGTGGGTACGACGCTCTTGATCCCGGCCAATGCCATGTCCGCCGCCACAGTCGCGATGGCTGCTCCCATCGCATTGCGCTTGACACAGGGAACCTCCACCAGTCCGGCCACGGGGTCACACACCAGACCGAGCATGTTTTTGAGCGCGATCGCGACAGCCTGAGCCGACTGCTCCGGTGTGCCGCCCGCCATTTCCACGATTGCTGCCGCCGCCATCGCCGTTGCCGATCCTACCTCCGCCTGGCAGCCGCCGGCGGCGCCGGAAATGAAGGCGTTGTTGGCGATGCAGTAGCCGATCGCGCCTGCCGTAAACAGGAAATTGACCATTTCTTCGCGGCTCGGCTTCAGTCGGTCAGAGACGGCAAACAGCGTTCCCGGCACAATCCCGCACGCCCCAGCGGTCGGCGTCGCCACGATCGTGCCCATCGCCGCGTTTACTTCGTTTACGGCCACCGACATCGACACCGCATTCAAAAGCGTCGGGCCGGAAAGAAACGGCTTGGTTTTCATGTATTCCTGCAGCTTCTTGGCGTCGCCGCCGGTCAACCCGCTGTGGGAGCGGATATCTTCTGTCAAGCCGCGCCGCACTGCCTTTTCCATCACGTCCAGATTGGTGTACATGTCGTGCATGATCTCTTCCCGGCTGCGCTGGGAGACTTCCATTTCCGCCTCGATCATCACCTGGGAGATCTTTTTCCCTTGGGTTTCCGTCAATTCCACTAGTTCGGCCACGTTGCGAAACATGTTGTTGGGTTCACTCCTCTTCATCCTGCTTCAGCCAAGCGAAAGCAGGGAAACGTCTAAGATGTGGGGAATCTGCCTGATCTCGTCCAGCACCTGTGGCGATACCACCGCGTCGGTTTCGATCGCCATCAGGGCGCGCGAGCCGCGGTCGTGCCGGGAGACTTCCATATGGCCCACGTTGATGCGGTGCTGCGTCAGCACCCTGGCCACACCGGCAATCATGCCGAAACGATCCTCATGGAGCACCATCAAGGTCGGGGTGTCAAAGCCAAGCTGAAAAGAAAAGCCATTAATCTCCGAGACTTCGATTTTACCGCCGCCGATGGAAACGCCGACTACTTCGATTTCCTGATCGTCGTCGGCCAACCGGATGCGGGAGGTGTTGGGATGGCCGGTCAGCTCGTCGGACGTCTTCAGCTGTACGTCGACGCCCATGTCTTTGGCGATGCGAAGCGAGTCCTTCAGACGCAGGTCGGACGTCTCGAAGTCGAGAATGCCGGCTACCGTAGCCACGTCTGAGCCGTGTCCCTTGTACGTCTTGGCAAACGAGCCGTAAAAGGTGATCTCTGCCCGCTTCGGCTGCCGGCCGAACAGCCTCCGGGCCACTCGGCCGATGCGCGCCGCGCCGGCTGTATGGGAACTTGATGGCCCGACCATGATCGGACCGATGATGTCAAACACGCTTTTGTATTTCACCCGGTTCTCCTCCTGAATGGCAAGGGGTCACATATGCAAGCTACACTCTCATTGTATCGTACCACTTTTGAAAGCGCTACATAAATGAAAAGTGAAAAACCTCCCTGTATCGTTCAGGGAGGCTGTCACCTTTACGCTTTTATCATCATGACGCCTAACAGACCCGGTCCCGCGTGCGTGCCGACGATCGGGCCGATTTGCTGCAGGTAGGCTTCGGCCACGTTAAACTCCTGCTTGACCCGCGCCAACAGGTCCGCCGCATCGTCGGGAATCGCACTGTGCAGTACGGCCATCTTGACCGGATCGTCGCCGGCGTACTCCTTCAGCGCCTCCAAGACGCGTGCCAGCGCCTTTTTCGTTCCCCTCACCTTGTCAAACGGAGCGACGTATCCCGCCTCGTCCAGCGTGAGGATTGGCTTGATGTTTAACAGCGAGCCGATCAGCGCCGACGCCTTGCCGATCCGGCCGCCTTTTTGCAGGTACTCCAACGTGTCAACGATGAAGTAGACCCGGACTTCATGTAAAAAGTGATCGATCATGTCCAGGATCTGCTGCTTGGTCTTCCCTTCCCGGGCCGCCCGAGCCGCTTCCACACAGATCATGCCGTAGACAAACGACGCCTTGCGGGAATCGATCACCGTGATGTCCACCTGTTCCTCCAGCATCGACCGGGCAATCAGCGCGGACTGGTACGTGCCGGACATTGCGCCGGACAGCATGATGGCGATAATCTGGACGTCTTTGCCGTGCTGGTCGATGATCGCCCTGTACGCCTCCGCGAAATCGAGCGGCGACGGCTGCGATGTGGTCGGCAGCGTCTCGGACTGTTTCAGCTTATCGTAAAAAGCGGAAGCGGTAATGGTGACCCCGTCCGTGTAGGTCTCCTCGCCAAACATCACCTTGAGCGGCACGGACACGATCCCGAGAGACTCGCGCAGCGATTGATCGATGTCCGATGCACTGTCGGTCAAAATCACAATAGACATGTTGCGCAAAACTCCTCTCACAGCACACGGCTGCGCTTATTCCACGGAAAAGATGAACGGATAGAGCGGCTGGCCGCCAGCGAGGATTTCCACTTCCACGTCCGGATGTGCTTCAGCCAGCACCTCCTGAAGTGCTTCAGCCTGCTCCTCCTCAACTCCTTCGCCCAGAAAAATGGTGACGATGCCCGTCTCTTCGTCAACGAGACAGTTCAAAAGCGCCTTGGCGCTCTCCAGCAGATCGGTGCCGGCGGTGACGATTTCCTTTTCGGCGATGCCGATAAAATCGCCTTCCTTGATCTCCACATCGCCCATCCGGGTGTCGCGCACGGCGCGCGTGACCAGCCCGGTCTTGACCTGGCCGATGGCGGCCGTCATCGCCTGGGTGTTGGTTTCCAGGTCTGCTCCCGCGTTGAACGCCACCAGTGCGGCCATCCCTTGGGGAATGCTCTTGCTCGGAATCACGGTCACCGGCTTATCCGCCAGCGCGGCAGCCTGCTGGGCGGCCATGACGATATTGCTGTTGTTTGGCAGGATGATCACCTGCTTGGCGTCCAATCCTTCCACTGCCTTGACGAAGTCTTCCGTGCTGGGGTTCATCGTCTGACCGCCTTCGACCACGACATGAACGCCCATGCTGCGGTATATCTCGGCAATACCGCCTCCGGCGGCGACGGCAATCAGACCGTAAGGAAGCGGTTCCATTGGCTGGGCTTTCCCCTCACTCCCCTTTTTCTCCTCTTCACGGAGGATGTTGGCGTGCTGTTCCCGCATGTTTTCGATCTTGATCCGATGCAGGCTGCCAAACTGCTGGGCGTACTCCAGCACGCTGCCCGGGTGTTCGGCGTGTATATGTACCTTGACCAGTTCGTCGTCAGAGATGACCAGCAAGGAATCGCCCATCTGGTCCAGATGATGGCGAAAAACCGTTTCCGAAAACGGCTTTTTGTTTGGTTCCGTGCTGTTGACCAGCCGGATCATGAACTCCGTGCAATAGCCGTAGGTGATGTCCTCTGTTTTCAGGTGCACCTGCGCGCTGTGCTGCTCGTGCACCAGTTCGTCCAGATCGACCTTGGCTGCGGATTGCTTCGCCTCTGCCGCACGCTCGTCCGACGTCTCGCCGCGCAGGGCGCGAAGGAATCCCTCGTAAACAAACAGCAGCCCTTGTCCCCCCGAGTCGACAACTCCTACTTCCTTTAGTACCGGCAGCATGTCCGGTGTGCGCAGCAGTGCAGCCTGCGCCTGTTCGTAGGTTTTTTCCATGACCACCAATACGTCGTCTGTGGCGCGCGCCGTGTAAACGGCTTTCTCCGCTGCCTCGCGGGCAACGGTCAAAATGGTCCCTTCCACCGGCTTCATGACTGCCTGATAGGCGGAATCAACCCCGGCTTTCAACGCCTCGGCGAATTGTCGGGCGCTGATCACGTCCTTACCGCTGACCGCTTTGCTGAATCCGCGGAACAGCTGGGACAGAATGACCCCGGAGTTCCCCCGAGCGCCCATCAAAAGCCCTCTCGCCAGAGCGGCGGCCGCCTCTCCGATCGACACCGATTCCCGGCGCGACAGTTCCTCCACTCCTGACATGAGTGTCAAATTCATGTTAGTCCCCGTATCGCCGTCCGGCACCGGAAAGACGTTTAATCCATCCACCACTTTGGCGTTGCTTGACAGCAGCCTGGCCCCGAAATGAACCATCCGGCTAAACAGCACGCCATCGAGACGCGTATGTACCAACTGATGTTCCTCCTTACGTATCCCTGTCTGTACGTACTCCCTGTACATAGATATTTATCGCAGCCAAATCGACGCCAACCAACTGTTCCAGCGTGTACCGTACGCGCCGCTGCACGTTCCCGGCCACTTCGGAAATCTTCACGCCGTAGCTGACGATGATATGCATGTCCAATACCACTTCACCGTTCTGGTTGTGGACAACGACGCCCTTGCTCAGATTGTCCCGCCCCAACAGTTCGGCAATACCATCTTTCAGCGCCTTCCGGGAAGCCATGCCGACGAGGCCGAACACTTCCATGGCGGCGCCCCCGGCAATCCGCGCAATCACTTCTTCTGCAACGTTCACTTTCCCCAGAGGTGTGCTCAATTCCACTGTCATGCAAGGACTCCTCCTTTTAACGGCGTCACCGTTCTAGTCAGGCACGTATTACCATGCTCTTCCCAATTCTACACCATGAAAAGCGAGAAATGAAGCGTTTTGACGGACACTCCGGGGAAAAGCGGAAAACGGGCATTTCCATGTCAAGTATTGCAATTGACAGGGGGGTGTGCTACTATAAGCAAGTGTTTGTATTTCTCACACCGGGTATCCCGTTTATATGCAGCTAAGGGAGGTGGATCGCAATGGCACGTCGTTGCTTTGTAACTGGCAAGTCTGGCAAAGCTGGAAACGCTCGCTCCCACTCCATGCGTGCTACTCGCCGCAAATGGGGTGTTAACGTTCAAAAAGTGCGCATTCTCGTAGATGGTAAACCGAAGCGCGTTTACGTCAGCACCCGAGCGCTGAAATCCGGTCTCGTTACCCGCGTGTAACGCGATTCGAGACAACGCGAAAAAAAGCACCCGCGAGGTGCTTTTTTGCATTTTCCCTGCTGTTTTTCCTTCCCCTGAACACGGGGCGCTGCCTGCTCGCGCCTCGATCGCTTTGCGAAACATCCCGGAAACGGCTGACGTACCGCCACGCGCGCCCGCTTCCGGTCTCCCCTGCATGAGAACAGCTTCCCCGGGAAGACCGGCTTCTTCCGAGGGCGGGATCAGATGTTGTGCACAGCGATGCCGCCGTCACTTTTTCCGGTTGAACGCCTCAATGACGGCGCGAATCATGCCACCCAAGAACTTCGGCAACTTGATGGTGTAAAACCGCATGCGTACCCCTCCTTACCGAAATTACTTCACGTGATACAGATACCAGCCAGCTCCCACGAGGCCCAATCCCAACAGGGTATACCAAACCCACGGAGGTGCCGTGTACAGAAAAATGGTGATCCCTCCGACAGCCAACGCAACCCCGAGAACACGTCGCAAGGCGCCCCCCTGTCGCAGGCGAAAGGAGCGCAATCCCATTTACTGCCGCACCTCCTTCAGGTGTATTGTTCAAACGTGCATATTACATTATATTCCACCGCGGGGCAAACATGCGTCTCCCGGTGTCGACTAATAAAAAATTCAGGCAACGTGCTGCTGCCTGAATACCATATGCGGATGGCTCCGCTGATATGACCCCATTTTCCCCGTAGACGAGAAAATGGGTGCGGCACGCCGCCTGCCGAGACGGCAGCCGCCCCCTGTCTGAATCTTTTGCGTCCCGCTACGCGATGCGCTTCCGTCCCCCAGCCGAGAACAGCAGGTGCGGCGCGCTGGTCAGCACCACCGTCAGCACGATGCCGGCAATGATCATTTCCGGCAGCAAGTAGGTGATGTTGTAGACGAACGAGTAGAGCGCGACCGGCATCCCCTCCGGCGCGTATTGACCGAACCAGACGACGCCGGAGATAAAGTGGCAGACAAACCGTCCGATCACGCCGACGAACAGGGCGCTCCACAGCACCGCAATCCGTCGCGACGTCCCCTGCAGACCGGACAGCGGGATCATGCCGGACAGTCCCAGGGCGGCAAACGCCAGCGGGTAGTCGAGCAGCACCTGAATGGGCGCAACAATCGTGCCCCCCAGCAGCAGCTGCAGCAGCCCGACGATCAAACCGGTGACCACGCCCGGCAGAATTCCGCGCCGCACCGCGATGAGGGCGATCGGCACCATCACCAGGGAGACGGACCCTCCCTGCGGCATTTCAAACACCTTGATTTCGCTGAACACAACCGCAAGCGCTGCCATCATTGCCATTTCCAGCATGACGAGCAGTCGTTGTCGAGCCATGCGCATTCACTCCTTTACCCGAAATACCAATGATAAGAACGACAGCCAAAGAGCGGCTGTGCTCATTCTAACGGAAGCTGTCCTGTCTGTCAAAATGAAGAGAAAAAAAGCCGCGGAACTATCCGCGGCTTCATTCCTTGCCTCATGGTGTGCCCTGCTGCGTTGCCCGCAAGCGATGGCAATGTCGTATACACGATTTTGCTCAGGACTGCGTCCTCACAGCATTTTTTCCAAAAACTGTTTGGCCCGCTCGCTGCGCGGACTGGTGAAAAACTCCTCCGGTGGCGCCTCCTCCACCAGCCGTCCCCCGTCGAGGAAACAGATACGGTCGGCTACTTCCCGGGCGAAGTTCATCTCGTGCGTGACGATCGCCATCGTCATGCCGGACTCTGCCAACCCTTTCATAACCTCCAGCACCTCCTTGACCATCTCCGGGTCGAGTGCCGAGGTAGGTTCGTCAAACAGCATGATCTCCGGCTCCATTGCCAGTGACCGGGCGATGGCCACGCGCTGCTTCTGCCCGCCGGACAGCCGCGCCGGAAAGACGTCAGCCTTGTCGGAGAGGCCGACGCGGGCCAGCAGTTCCCGGGCCTTGGCTTCGGCTGCCTCCTTGGTCACGCCCTTCACCTTGACCGGCGCGTACGTCAGGTTGTCCAGCACGGTCATGTGCGGGAAGAGGTAAAAGTGCTGAAACACCATGCCGATTTTTTGCCGAATCTTCATCACGTCCGCTTTGGGGGCGGTAATCTCGTCCCCGTCGATGAAGATGCTGCCCTTTGTCGGGGTCTCCAGCAGATTGATGCAGCGCAGCAGCGTCGATTTCCCCGACCCTGACGGACCGATGATCGCCACCACGTCGCCGCGGCCGATCTCGGTGGAGATGTCGTGCAGGACGTCAAGCGATCCGAACGACTTGCTTACGTTTTGAATCTTAATCACTGCGTCTGAGCCTCCTCTCCAGACCGTGCGCAAGCCAGGTGAGCAGCATGACCATTACGTAGTACAGCGCACCGGCAATCAGGTACGGCTCGAAGTAGCGGAAGATTGTTCCCTTCACAATGTTGGCGTTCTGCATGATATCGGCCAGCCCGATCGTGGAGACCAGCGCCGATTCCTTCAACAACGCGATCGTTTCGTTCACCAGGGCAGGCAGGATGTTTTTCAGCGCCTGCGGCAGAATGATGTCGATCATCATCTGCCGGTACGGCACGCCAAGCGCCTTGGCAGCCTCCCACTGCCCCTTGTCGACAGCCATAATCCCTGCGCGGATCGTCTCTGAAATGTACGCGCCGGAGTTGAGCGTAAAGGTGAGCACGGCTGCCTCGAACTTCGAAATGTTATAGCCGAATATCTGCGGTGTCGCAAAATAGACGAACGTCAACTGCAAAATCAGCGGCGTGCCGCGAAACACCGAGGTGTAGGCGACCGCCAGCCATTTTAGTATGCGAACGTTGGAAATCTTGATCAGCGCCAGAATCGAGCCCCAAATAAACCCCAGCACCACCGCGAGGAGCGTTACCTGTAAGGTGACCTTTACCCCGTTCAAGATAAACGGGATATAGGGCACAATCTGTTGAAAATCAAACATGCCCGTTTTCTACTCCTTGTCAGGGCCCGGTTATTGGCCGAACCACTTCTTGATCAGCTTGTCCATCTCACCGTTTTCCTGCATTTGTTTAAGCACCTTGTTGAAATCCTCCACGTACGGAGAACCTTTCGGGAAGGCCACCGCAGAACCGTTGTTTTCGGCTTCATTTATCGTGGTGAACTGGAGTCCCGGATTGGCGTCGATGTAGCCTTTGGCCACGGTGTCCTCCAGGATCGCAGCATCGACGCGGCCCGTTTTCACCTCTTCGACGATTTCGCCGGTCTTGTTCAGCGAGACAATTTCCATTCCCTGAATTGTCTTGGCCAGTTCCTTTGCCGCTTCTTCCTGGATGGAACCGGTCTGCACGGCCACTTTTTTGCCTGCCAGCTGCTCCGGCTTGGTCAGTTTGCTCTCCTGCTTGGCGACAATCGTGTTCTTGGCGTCGTAGTAGATGATGGAAAAGTCCACGTTTTTCTGCCGTTCCGGCGTCGGCGTCATGCCCGCCATGACGAAGTCGGCGCGGTTGCTTTGCAGTGCGGGAATCAACCCGTCAAAGTTCATGTCGACGATTTGCACCTCGTAGCCCAGCTCTTTGGCGATGTGCTTGGCGATGTCAATGTCAAAGCCGACGATCTCATCCTGGCCGCTGGACAGGTCGTGGAATTCATACGGCTTGTAGTCGGCCGAGGTAGCCATGATCAGCGTTTTTCCTTCACCGGAGGAAGCTTGTCCGGCCGGCTGTTCCCCTGCAGGCTGTGCGCCGGTGCCACATCCAGCCAGTACCGTTACCGCCAGCAGCGTGGAGACGGCGAGCGAAAACAAGGACGTCTTTTTCATTGATATACCCCCTAGATATGATGTGAGTAAAGTACCTTCGCTTGCCATAAATCGTTGGCTGCGGAAGTGCAAGCTGCCGGCTGCTTCTCCGACAACTTATATTTATTCATCATAATGCTTATTTTAATCATTACCGAAACAATTTCAACTAAATTTTATTTATCAGACAACAACAGGCGGCGTGATACCGCATTGCGCCGCGGTCGGACGTCCCGCCGCTTTTCTTGAAAAAGCCGCCCGCTCTGGCACAATTCTCCCCTGCGATGTATCATGCAGGTGGAAACTGTTGCGAGGAGGGCGTGTATGAACAGGAATTGGACTGAATATTTTCGACGGCTGCTGCCGGATGTGCTGGAAGAACTGCGCACCTACGTGGAAATGGAGTCGCCCACGCACGACAAGGCGGCGGTCGACAAGCTCGGGGCATACATCTCGGACCGTTTTCGCAAGCTGGGCTGCCGGGTTGAGGCGATTCCGCAGCGCGAATACGGCAGCCAACTGCGTGTGGAATACGGAAGCGGCCGCGAGCAGGTGCTCGTGCTCGGCCATTATGACACGGTCAAGGAGATCGGCACACTCAGCCGGGAGCCGTGGCGCATCGAGGATGGCAAAGCGTGGGGCCCTGGTACGTACGACATGAAGGCGGGCATCGTGTTCGGCTATTTTGCCCTGCGCGCGATCATTGAAGAACACCTGCCGCTGGAAAGCAAACTGGTCTTTTTCTGGAACACGGATGAAGAGGTCGGCAGCCCGTCATCGGAGGCGCTGATCAAAGAGGAAGCGAAGCGGAGCAAATGCGTGCTGGTGCTGGAGCCTGCGGCGGGAGACGGGTCGTTGAAAACCAGCCGCAAAGGCGGCGGCAATTTCGTATTGAGGGCAAAAGGACGGGCGGCCCACGCCGGCAACGACCACGCCTCAGGCGTCAACGCCATCGCCGAGTTGGCTCATCACGTCCTTACCGTCCAGTCCTGGACCGATTACACCGCGGGCACGACGCTGTCTGTAGGCACGATCAAGGGCGGGATTGCCTCCAATGTCGTACCGGACTGTGCGGAAGCGGTCGTGGACGTACGCGTCAGCACGTCGATGGAAGCGGAACGAATCAGCCGACTGATGCGTTCGCTTTCCCCCGTCTTGCCCGGCGCCGAATTGGACGTAGAGGGGAGCATCAGCAAACTGCCGATGGAACGGACCAGCGAGACGGAACGCCTCTTTCTTCACGCCCGTTCGTTGGCTGCCCTGGAGGGTCTGGACCTGACCGAGACCGGCGTCGGCGGCACCAGCGACGGCAATGTGGCGGCAGCGGTCGGCACGCCCGTGCTGGACGGACTGGGACCTGTCGGCGACGGCGCCCACGCCCCTCACGAACACATCGTAATTGATGCGATTCCGCAGCGGATCGCGCTGCTGCTGCGTTTGTTCACCACCTTGTAATGACCGCCTGACTTACGGGATCTCAGCCAGTCATTGGCAATTTTTCTGCTCGTCAGCGACAGAAGGGGTGTGATCCGGCACGGCAGGGGCGGGACGAAATCATCGCTGCCCCCGCCCTCTTTTGGGCATTGCGATCCGCCATTCCATTCGCTATGATAGTCCGTATGATGTTTTACGGGAGGCAGTTGCTTTGGCTGTGACCGACAAACGACGTCGCTTTAGTTCCGTACAAATTATCGTATCCTTTTACCTGAGTGCCGTGCTGATTTCCACCCTGCTGTTGATGCTGCCGATCTTTCACCAGCCGGGTGCCCGGCTTACGTTTCTCGACTCGCTGTTTACTGCGTCAAGTGCCATCAGCGTGACGGGCCTGACGGTGATCGCGATTCACGAGGTGTTTAATCAGTGGGGGCTTCTCCTGCTCACGCTGCTTTTTCAGATCGGCGGCATTGGCATCATGACGCTGGGAACGTTTTTCTGGCTGGTTCTGCGGCAGCGAATCGGGCTGGAACAGCGCAAATGGATCGCGACCGACCACAACCGCCCTACGCTTGCCGGACTCGTTTCCCTGATGCGCAGCATCCTCCTGCTCGCCATCTTCATCGAGCTGGCTGGAACCATCATGCTGGGCAGCTACTTCCTGGCGGCAGGGTACCACGCCGATTGGTATACGGCCTATTTTCACGGTTTTTTTGTGTCGGTCAGCGCCTTCACCAACGCCGGGTTTGACATCTACGGAAACTCGCTGATCGGCTTTTCCCACGACTACGTATTCCAGCTGATCCACATGGTCTTGATGGTGCTGGGGGCGATCGGCTTTCCCGTGCTGGTCGAGGTAAAGGACTACATCGCGCATCGGCGGCTCAACCGGCGGTTTGCCTTTTCGCTGTTTACCAAGATCACCACGCTGACGTACCTGATCCTGAGCGTGGCGGGCGCCCTGTTTTTCCTGCTGTTTGAATGGGACGGATTCCTGGCGCACAAAAGCTGGGACGAATCGCTCTTTTTTGCGCTGTTTCAATCGCTGTCCACACGCAGCGCCGGTCTGACGACGATGGATGTCAGCGTGCTGTCCACACCCACACTGGTCATGCTGTCTGCCCTGATGTTCATCGGGGCCTCTCCCAACAGTGTGGGGGGCGGGATTCGGACGACCACGTTTTTTGTCATGATCGCCACGGTCATCGCCTACATGCGCGGTCGGAAAGACGTCAAGGTGTTTGGCCGGGAGCTGGAGGAAGACGACATCATGCGCTCCTTCCTCGTCTTCTTTGTGGCCGTCAGCCTGGTCTTTGCCGCAATCGTCCTGCTCGTCTGGATCGAGGGGCAGCCCATCCAGCAGGTCTTCTTTGAAGTGTGCTCGGCGTTCGGAACGACGGGGATGTCCATGGGGATTACATCCGAACTGAGCACGTCCGGCAGGGTGATTCTGATCATCACGATGCTAATCGGCCGGATCGGAATCATCAGCCTGCTGCTCCTGCTGAAAAAGGACGAGCGGCAGATTCGCTACCATTATCCAAAAGAACGGGTAATCATTGGCCAGTAGCCAACAACGTCAAAAGCCATCCTCACAAAGAGGATGGCTTTTTTGCTGTTATGGGTCAGCCGCGAATCGCCGCGATGGCTTGTGCGCGGTCCGCCTGATTGAAGACGGCGCTTCCGGCGACAAGCACCGTGGCCCCCGCTTCCTCGCAGAGGCGGGCAGTCTGCGCGTTGACACCGCCGTCTACTTCAATTTCAACATGATTCAGTCCGCGCTCGTCGAGCATCCGGCGCAGTTCTTTGATTTTCGGCACGACGCTGTGAATGAACTTCTGGCCGCCAAAACCGGGGTTGACGGTCATCAGCAGCACCATATCCAGATCTTCCAGCACCGATTCGATGGTCACCAGCGGGGTGGCCGGGTTGAGCACAACCCCTGCCTTTACCCCCTGTTCCTTGATCAGGTACAGCGTGCGGTGCAGATGGCGACATGCCTCCTGGTGAACAGTGATCCAGTCCGCGCCGCTCTTGGCAAACTGCGGAATATAGCGGTCCGGCTCTTCAATCATCAGATGCACGTCCAGCGGCAGCTTGGTCACGGGGCGAATCGCCTCCACGATCAGCGGTCCGATCGTGATGTTGGGAACAAAGCGGCCGTCCATCACGTCGACGTGAATCCAGTCGGCGCCGCCCCGTTCGACGTCCCGAATCTCTTCGCCCAGGCGGGCAAAGTCAGCGGACAGAATAGAGGGTGCAATTTTTACCATGGCTTGTTCCTCCGTTGGTATTCTTTCAGTTCCTCGCGAAATTGCTTGTAGTGCTGGTAGCGCTCGGTGTCCAGTTCACCCGCATCTAGTGCCGCGAGGACGGCGCAGCCGGGTTCGCTTACGTGCAGACAGCCGCGAAACTTGCACGAGGCACTGAGTTCGCCGAAGTCGCGGAAAGCCTCCGCCAGGTCGAGCTCGTCGATGCCGATAAACTCCAGGGAACTGAAACCTGGGGTGTCCGCCACATACCCCCCGCCAGGCAGCGAGATCAGCTCCACGTGGCGGGTCGTATGCCGGCCGCGCCCCAGTTTCTGGCTGACGTCGCCAGTCTGCAGGCTGATGCCGGGAAACAAGGCGTTGATCAGCGAGGATTTGCCCACGCCCGACTGGCCGGCAAAGACGGAGATGGAGTCGCGCAGCGCTTCGCGGAGCGCCTCGACACCGCGCATGTCCACGGTGGACGTGGGGATGACGCGGTAGCCGATCTTCTCGTATTTGCGCACGACCGCTTCCACGTCGTCGTCCGCCGCGATGTCCGATTTGGACAGCACGATCACCGCATCGATCCCGGCGTGCTCCGTATGCACGAGAAACTTATCCAGCAAAAACGGGCTAAACGCCGGCTCTGCCATGGAAAAGACGAGCACAGCCTGATCGACGTTGGCAATGGGCGGGCGAACCAGCTCGCTCGTCCGTTCGCCCACTTCCATCACGTACCCCTCGCTGTCGCTGATGACGTCGTACACGACCCAGTCGCCGACGAGCGGATGTACTTTCGCCCCTTTTTTCTTGAACAGTCCCCGGGCCCGGCACTGGTAGACGCGATCCCCGTCGGCCACGTAGTAGAATCCGCTTAATGCTTTCACGATCCGTCCTTCTGGCATCCATGTCCCCCCAACTGCTTATGGCACACTGTCGTAGGTGATGGTGATTTTCTGATAATCCGGTATTCCGTTGCGGTACACTCGGATTACGGCGTTTTTCTGCGGCGACAGCACTACCGGCACGTCATAACCCTTGCTCTCGGTGATCTTCTCATCGATGACAATCTGATTGTCGCCGCGCGCGTCGTTCACCGTAATCCTGACCGACACTTCGCCCTCGCCGTCCAGCACTTCCATGTAGATCGGCTGGGAGGCGAACCGGGCTTCCGCCGGATATTGACCGTTGCTGACGATCAGCGGAATCGCCGTACCCTTTGTCACCCGGGTATTCGGCTCGTACGGCGAAGGCATGCCGATGACAATGCCCTGTTTGTCCGTATAGGCCGGTTCATACCTGATGTTTTGCTGGTCGACCAGAAGTCCCTTCTTGAACAGCTCGATCTGGGCCTGTTCCAGGTTATAGCCGCGCACGTCCGGAATGGTTACCTGCGGCGGTCCCGAGCTGATCTCCACCCGCACGTCCGTCTTGTTGGGAACGACCTTCTCGCCCGCCGCCGGGGACTGGTCGATCACATGGCCGGCCGGCACCTTGTCGTCCTCTTTTTCCACAAAGGTATTGTCCGTAATGGCAAACCCTTTATCCCTCAAAGCCTTTTCCGCATCCTCCCGGCTAAGGTTGGCGAGATTGGGCATCTCTACGGCTTCCTGTCCTTTGCTGACGTAAATCGTCACAATGCCGTTTTCCTTTAACCGCATCGGCGGCGCCGGGTCCTGCCGGATCACGATGTCCTTCTCGACGCTGTCGTTCTCCTCGTAGACCACCTTGGGAACCAGTTTGAACTCGCGGATGCGCTCCTCTGCCAGTGTGCGGTGCGTCCCCTCCACGTGCGGCACCTGCACTTCGGGCACAGACGGGAAGAGGTTTACCACCAGGTTGAACCCGAGAAAGGCCAGAACCATGAACAAGCCGATTGCCCCGACCCACATCGCTGGTTTGACCCACCATCGGCGCGGCTGCGGGCTTTCCTCCTCCTGCTGCCCGGCCTGCCCCTGACGTCCCTGGGCTTCCAGCATCTCCGGTGTAATGGCCGGATACACCTTCGTCTGCTCGTCGTCTACCGGGAACTGAATCTTCTCCTCGTTAAGCCGCTCCGGCAGAAGGCAGGTCTTCAGGTCCTCCATCATTTCCCGTGCGGAAGCGTAGCGCATTTGCGGGTCCTTGACCAGCGCTTTGAGAATTACGTTTTCCACGCTTTGCGGAATGTTCGGATTGACCTGACGCGGTTCGGGCAGGGGTTCCTGCAAATGCTTCAAAGCGACGGAAATCGGTGAATCGCCGGAAAACGGCAGTTGGCCGGTAACCATTTCGTAGAGCACAATGCCCAGTGAGTAAATGTCCGACTTTTCCGCCGTCACGCCACCGCGCGCCTGCTCCGGCGAAAAGTAGTGGACCGAACCGAGCACGGCGTTGGTGTGCGTGATGGTGGTGGACGTCACCGCACGGGCGATGCCAAAGTCGGTCACCTTCACCCGTCCGTTTTTCCCGATCAGAATGTTGTGCGGCTTGATATCGCGGTGGATGATCTGGTTTTGGTGGGCGTGGTCCAGCGCGTCGCAAATTTCCGCAGCAATCCGCACGGCCTCTTCCACCGGAAGCGCTCCGTGGCGGTTGATCAGATCTTTCAGCGTCGAGCCTTCCACGTACTCCATCACCATGTAGTGGGTGTCCCCGTCCTGTCCCACGTCGTACACGCCGACCACATTGGGGTGAGACAAGCTGGCTACGGCCTGCGCTTCCCGCCGGAAACGGGTGACGAAATCTTCGTCCGTTCCGAACTGTGACCGCAGCACTTTCACCGCTACCTGACGGTTCAGGACCAGATCCTTCGCCTTGTATACAATAGCCATTCCACCCCCGCCGATGCGGGCTTCCAGTTGGTATCGTCCCCCCAGTCGTTGACCTTCCATCTCGCTCACCCCTCTCTATTGCCGGTGACGGGCTTGGGTTTGTTGCGAACGGCTACCAATGTGATGTTGTCCTCGCCGCCAGCGTCCAGCGCGTGTTCGACCAGACCGTCCACCTGTGCCTGCAGCGATACGGGACGCTTCAACCACTCCACCATCACCGAATGATCTACTTTGTTGCTCAACCCGTCAGAGCACAGCAACACCACGTCGCCCTCCGACCAGTTGAACTGCCCCAGATCGATGCGCACATCCGGCTCGGTGCCGAGGGCGCGCATCAACACGTTGCGCTGAGGATGAACCGAGGCTTCCTCGGCGGTGATTTGGCCGCTTTTCATCAGTTCGTGCACGAGCGAGTGGTCTTCCGTCTTCAACTGCAGACCATCCGCGTTGAAATGATACAGGCGGCTGTCGCCGATGTGCGCCGTCACGCCTCCGGTCTCTCCCAACAGCGCGGCCACGATCGTCGTCCCCATGCCGCTGCACTCCGGATGCTCCTGGGCGTATTGGTACACTTCCTCGTTGGCCATGAGGAGCGCGTCCATCAAGCGCTCGCGAGCGTCTTCATCGCTCAGTTCGCCTTCCAGATGACGCAGTTCTTTTACAATTCGCTCAACGGCGAGACGGCTGGCAATATCTCCAGCCTGGTGGCCGCCCATGCCGTCGGCGACCACGGCCAGCACGCGCCCGTTCAGGTCGGCGATGCAGGCAAAGTAGTCCTCGTTGACCTGACGGACGCGGCCGACATGTGATTTCATCGCAATTTCCATGAGATCACCCCGCGGTTTCCTTTGCGTATTGAGCCCGGAGCTGGCCGCATGCAGCTGCAATGTCGCTGCCGTGCTCGCGGCGGATCGTCACATTGATCCCTCGCTCCTCCAAAATGCGTTTGAAGCGGAAGATTTCGTTGCGCGGGGTACGCACGTAATCGCGTTCCGGCACGTAGTTGACCGGGATCAGGTTGACGTGGCAGAGCATGTCGCCGATCAGGTCGGCCAGTTCTTCCGCGTGCTCGGGCTGGTCGTTTTTCCCTCCGAACAAACCGTACTCAAAACTGATGCGGCGGCCTGTCTTGGCAATGTAGTAGCGGCAGGCCTCCAGCAGTTTCTCCAGCGGAAAGCCCCGGTTGATCGGCATGAGCTTGGAGCGCAGTTCCGTATTCGGGGCATGCAGGGAGATGGCCAGATTCACCTGACCTCCCTTGTCCGCAAATTCGTAGATCTTGGGCACGATGCCGCTGGTTGATACGGTGATGTGACGGGCCCCGATGTTCAGTCCGCGGTTGTCGTTGATAATCCGCAGGAAGGCGATCAGGTTGTCAAAATTCTCGAACGGCTCGCCAATGCCCATGACGACGACGTGGCTGGCGCGCTCTCCTTCTTCGTCCAGCTTCCGCTGGGCCATCAGCACCTGGGCGACGATCTCGCCGGCGTCCAGATTGCGCTTCAGACCGCCCAGAGTGGAGGCGCAAAACGTACAGCCGATGCGGCAGCCCACCTGAGTGGTGACGCAGACGCTGTTGCCGTAGTTGTGCCGCATGATCACCGTCTCGATCGCATGGCCGTCCACCAGTTGGAACAGGAACTTGACGGTACCGTCCTGTGACACCTGGCGCGTAATTTCTTGCAGCGGATCGATGCGGAAGGTTTCGCTCAGCTTTTGCCGCAGATCTTTGGACAGGTTGGTCATCTCGTCAAACGAGCGGACACGCTTGACGTACAGCCAGTCAAAAATCTGCTGGGCGCGAAACGCCTTGTCTCCCGCCTCGACGAGCCACGTTTTCAACTCGTCCTGGGTCAGGCTGTAAATGAACGGTTTTTCGCCCGTATACGATGAAAATGGCATTTTATGTTCACATCCTCAAGTAGTCGCATAGCGAGAAATCATCATTGTATCATTGTACCTTGCATTGCGCGCCGCATCAAACAGGAAATGAGGCCAACCGCGCAAGATGCGTCGCTTTTCCTAGTGTAAACCAAACGGCAAGGACGCAAACAACAGCAAAGGAGCGACATCCGCTGACGGAGTGCCACCCCTTTTCCGCTACTTTTTTCGTTTCAGACGGGCGATAAAAAATCCGTCGCTGTCAAAGTGATGCGGCAACACCTGCACGTATCCCGCATGGCCATCCAGCTTTTCCCGCGCCGCCTCCGGCAGGTCCTGTGCCAGCGCTTCGTCGAGCGCGAATTCCGGATGCTCGGCCACAAACCGGCGCACCACCGACTGGTTTTCCTCCGGTTCGATCGTGCAGGTGCTGTACACCAAAAGACCGCCTGGCGCCAGCATTCCTGCCACCCGTTCCAGCAGCCGGTACTGCAGGTCGGCGATCGCCGCCACGTCGTCCGGGGTTTTGTTCCACTTCAGGTCGGGCTTGCGCCGGATTACGCCAAATCCGGAACACGGCGCGTCCAGGAGTATCCGGTCGAACGCGCCCAGCCCCCTGTCCGGCAAATCAAGCGCGTCGCTCGTGATCGGCGTAATAATCGAGATGCCCAGCCTGTCGGCGTTTTCCGCAATCAACTCCCGCTTGTGCGGATGGACGTCGCTCGCCACGATCTCGCCTTTGTTTTGCATCAGCTCTGCCAGATGCGTCGTCTTTCCGCCCGGAGCGGCGCAGGCATCCAGCACCCGCATGCCCGGCTGGACGGCCAGCGCCGGTGCGACGAGCATGGAGCTTTCATCCTGCACGGTGAAATAGCCTTCGCGGAACCAGCGGGTCCCCGCCGCATGCCCGCCGGGAAACAGGATACCGTGCGGGCTGAGCGGAGACGGGGCAGCGTCCGGATACTCCTCACGCAGCCGCTCCAACAGTTCGTCCCGCGTCAGTTTCAGCGTATTGACGCGAACGGATGCATGTGGGGGGCGGTTGTTGCTCGCACAGATGGCGCGCGTCGCTGCTTCACCGTACGCCGCGATCCAGCGGCGCACCAGCCATTCCGGGTGAGACTCTTCGACCGCCAGCCGGCGCGCTGCGTCTCCCTCCGGCAGGCGCTCCCACACGTCAGGCTGCCGCAGCACGTTGCGCAGCACGCCGTTTACCATTGACGCGATCCCCTGGTGCCCTCTCCGCTTGGCGATCTCCACTGCTTCGTGCACTGCAGCCCGCGCCGGTATCCGGTCCAGGTAGCGAATCTGGTACAGGCTGAGCCGCAGCAGGTTGCGCACCCAAAGCTGCAGCTTTTTGCCGCGGACAAAGTTGGCGAGCACCTCGTCCAGCGTCAGCCGCCGCTGAATCGTGCCGTAAACCAGCTCCGTCACCAATCCGGCATCGGGGGCGCGCAGCTCCCCGCGCTCCAGGACGTGCTTCAACTCCAGATTGCTGTACGACTTGTGTTGCTCCACCCTGTTCAAGACGTCCAGGGCGATTTCGCGCGCTCCCTTGTGTGCCACGTGCTATTCTCCTACCTTTGTGCCGATTTCAATGCCGCTGCCGGCGCCGCGCAAAAAGTCGCGCGCGCTCATCCGTTTCTTTCCTTCCGGCTGCAGTTCCGTAATCTTTACCGCGCCGCTGCCGCAGGCCACGATCAGCCCGTCCTCTTCCCGGGCGACAATCGTGCCGGGCTTAGCCAACTGACCGTCCTCCGCCTGCATCTCCACCCACCAGAGCTTCCACACCTTTCCGCCATAGGTGGTAAAGGCGACAGGCCAGGGGTTGAGGCCGCGCACCTGGTTGTACACCTGCCGCGCATCCCGGCTCCAGTCGACCCGCTCATCCTCCCGTTTGAGCGTAGGCGCATACGTCGCAGCCTCGTGATCCTGCGGCTCAGGCACAATTTCTCCAGCCAACAGCTTCGGCACGGTTTCCACCAACAATTTGGCGCCGGACGCCGCCAGCTTGTCAAACAGCATGCCGGCCGTATCCCGTTCGTCAATTGGCACGACCACGCGGGAGAGCATGTCACCCGCGTCCAGTGCTTCCACCATGTACATGATCGTCACGCCCGACTCGGTTTCTCCTTCCATGATCGCTTTGTGGATCGGCGCGCCGCCCCGGTACTTGGGCAAAAGCGAGGCGTGTACGTTAATGCAACCGTAGCGGGGCGCATCCAGCAAACGTTTCGGCAAAATCTGGCCGTACGCCGCTGTGACGATCAGATCGGGCTCCAGCGCAAGCACCTCTGCCAGCGCCTCTTCAGCCTTGATCTTCTCCGGCTGCAGCACCGGAATACCGATGCGCAGCGCCGCTTCCTTTACCGGCGGCGGGGTCAGCACCCGCTTGCGCCCCACAGGCCGGTCAGGCTGCGTCACGGCAGCGACCACCTGGTACCCTTTCGCCGCCAGCGCCTCCAGGCTGGGGACGGCAAAGTCGGGCGTTCCCATAAACAGTATGCGCACGTCTTTCAAAACGGTCTATTCCCCTTCCTCTTCCTGGCTGATCGGATAGACCCGGTCGGCGATATCGATGAACAGGATGCCGTTGAGATGGTCGATTTCGTGCTGGGCGCAGCGGGACAAGAGGTCGTCTGCTTCCATTTCAAACACGTTGCCGTACCGGTCCTGTCCTCTCAGCTTGATCCATTTGTGACGGCGCACATCGCCGCGCAGACCGGGGATGCTGAGACAACCTTCCGGGTAGTCAAACTGCTCCCCTTCATAGGCGATAATCTCCGGATTGACCACCTCGATCAGGCCTTCCCCGCAGTCCATGACGATGACGCGCTTCGAGACGCCCACCTGGGGCGCTGCCAGGCCGACACCGTCTGCGTCGTACATGGTCTCCGCCATGTCGTCCAGCAGCTTGTGCAGGTTGGCGTTGAATTTGGTGACCACTGCCGCTTTTTCCCGCAGGATCGGATCTGGGTGTTTGACGATTGTGCGAATAGCCATTGGTTGTTATCCTCCCTAAAGCAGTACGTGCGGATCGACGTCGATCGTCATCAGCACCTTCTGCTGTTTGTTCCCTTCTTCAAAAACGTCCACGGCCTGGGCCAACAGGTCAGACAGCCGAGGTTCATCCCGATATTTTAACATGATCTGGAACCGAAATCTATCCTTGATGCGCGGAATTGGCGACGCCACCGGCCCCAGCAGAATCGTCGTCTCCGCCAGCCGCGGCCGGAGAAAATCAGCCACGCTGTGAGCCGCCCGGATGACCACAGGCACCTCTTCATGCGAAAAGGTAATCAGCACCAGCCGGTAGTACGGCGGATAGCCGGTCCGTCTGCGCTGCATCATCTCCTCGCGGTAAAACGACGGGTAGTCGTGCCGGGTGGCATGAACGATGCTGTAGTGCTCCGGCGTGTAGGTCTGGATGATGACATCACCTTCCAGTTCGTGCCGACCGGCCCGTCCGCCCACCTGGGTCAGCAGTTGGAAGGTCTTTTCCGCTGCACGGAAATCGGGCAGATGCAGCGACGTGTCCGCTGCGATGACGCCGACCAGCGTCACGCGGGGAAAATCAAGCCCCTTGGCAATCATTTGCGTGCCCAGCAGCACGTCCCCCTGCCCGGTGCGAAACTTGTGCAGAAGCTCCTCGTGCGCCCCTTTGCGGGAGGTGGTGTCCACGTCCATGCGGATGACGCGGATGCCCGGGAACAGCCGGGCCAGCTCCGCCTCCACTTTTTGTGTGCCCGTCCCGAAAAAGCGGATGTGCTCGCTTTGGCACTCCGGGCAGCGGGCGGGCTGAACGATCGTGTAGCCGCAGTAGTGGCAGCGGGCGGTATGGTTGGTCTTGTGGTACGTCAGCGAAATGTCGCAGTGCACGCAGCGGAGCGTATAGCCGCAGGTGCGGCACATGACAAAGGTGGAAAAGCCGCGTCGGTTCAAAAACAGCACCATCTGCTCCTGTTTGGCCAATCTGTCGCCGATCATTTCGTACAGCAGACGGCTGAACATCGAACGGTTCATCGCGCGCAGTTCTTCCCGCATGTCGACGACGTGAACGCGCGGCAGCGGCCGGCTGCCGACCCGCTCCGGCATCTCCAGGAGCGTGTACCGGCCGCGCGCAGCCAACGCGTACGTCTCCAGGGAAGGTGTGGCACTGCCCATCACCACTACGGCGTTGTTTTCCCGCGCTCGCCACAGCGCCACCTCCCGCGCATGGTAGCGCGGCGTCTCCTCCTGTTTGTAGGAACTTTCGTGCTCTTCGTCGATCACGATCAATCCGACGTTTTGAAACGGGGCAAAGACGGCCGATCGCGCCCCCACCACTACCTTCACCTCTCGGCGGAGAATCTTGCGCCACTCGTCGTACCGCTCCCCTTGGGAAAGCGCGCTGTGCAGAACGGCCACGTCGGCGCCGAACCGCGCCTTGAACCGTTCCACCATCTGCGGCGTCAAGCTGATCTCGGGAACGAGAAAAATCGCCTCCCGCCCCGCGGCCAGCGTCCGTTCGATCGCTTCCAGGTATACTTCGGTCTTGCCGCTGCCGGTCACCCCGTGCAGCAAAAACGCCCCGTACTCGCCCGCAGCAATCTGATCGCCGATCGGCTTTAGTGCCGCCTCCTGCTGCGGAGTAAAGGACGGCTTTTCACCGCCGGCAAAGCGGCGCTGCGCATACGGGTCGCGGTAAACCTCCACCTGCTCGATCGCGACCCAGCCCCGCTGCTCCAGACTTTTCAACGGAGAGCGGGTAATGCCCAGCTCTTCTCGCAGCGTCTGCACGGAAAACGACTGCCCCTCGTGCGCGGCAAACAGCTCCAGCACCCGCCGCATCTGCTCCGCCCGCTTCGGCAGGGAATCAATCGCGGAAGTCAGTTCCGCTCCCTCCAGCAGGCAGCGGACAAACGACTGCTGTTTGCGGGTGATCCGGTCCCTCACCTGGTAGTCCGTCTCCAAAAGACCGCTTGCAATCCACCCGGGTACCAGCATCGCCTCGTCGGGAAAGCGCTTTTCCGCCTCGGCAAGCGGCAGCTGCCGTTTTCGGTACACGTCCCACAGCAGGGCGGACTGTCCGCAAGCCGTCTCATCTAAAAGATCGGTGGCCTTTAGCCACTTTTCCGATCGGCCCTTCAGCACGGCGGGAATCATCGCCTGCATCGCCGTCACCCACGGACACAAATACTGGCGGGACATCCACTCGCCCAGACGGATCAATTCAGGGGTCAACGGCGGCGTATCGTCCAGCACCTGTTCCACATCCCGAAGCCGTCCGGTCCCTTCCTCCGGCTGGTCGGTGACGTCCACTACATACCCCTGCAGCTTCCGGGGGCCAAACGGCACGACAACGCGGCTGCCGACCTGCACCAGCGGTCTCAGCCAGGGCGGTATCCGGTAGTCAAACGGACGATTGGTCCGGTTGACCGGCACGTCCACCACGACGCGGGCAATCATAGCGCGTCAGACAGCGGCCGGTGCGCCATTTTGGCCAGGATCGCGTCGAACAGTTTGTCCGCCACGTCCCGCTTGCTCATCTTTTCCAGCGCTGCCTGCTCCCCTTCCCGCGTCAGCAGCGTGACGATGTTGGTGTCACTGCCCATACCCGCGCCTTCCATCAACACGTCATTGGCCACGATCATGTCCAGGTTTTTTCGCTCCAGCTTGGACTTCGCGTGGACCAGCACGTCCTGCGTCTCAGCTGCAAAGCCAACCACGTATTGGTCCGTCTTCCTCCGGCCCACTTCCTGCAGGATGTCCGGCGCCTTTTCCAGCTCCAGCACCAGCGGACCGTCTCCTTTTTTCATCTTATGCGCATGGACCGTCTTCGGCCGGTAGTCGGACACCGCCGCCGACTTGATCACGATGTCGGATTCCGGCAGATGCCGCATGACCGCGTCGTACATCTCCTGCACCGATTCCACCGGGACAAACTCGACACCAGCCGGCTTGGGCAGCGACGTCGGGCCGCTGATCAGCACCACGTCTGCCCCTCTGTCCCGCGCCGCTTCCGCGATGGCATATCCCATTTTGCCGGAGGCGTGGTTGGTGATGTAGCGGACCGGGTCGATTTTTTCCCGCGTCGGCCCGGCCGTCACCAACACGCGTTTGCCGGCGAGGTCGCGGTGAGTCTCCTGCTGTTCGGAAAAAAAGCGGATGACCGCTTCGACGATCTCTTCCGGTTCGGCCAGCCGCCCTTTGCCGATCCAGCCGCACGCCAGCAGGCCTTCACCCGGCTCGACGAATCGACAGCCGTACTCCGCCAGCCGCTGCATGTTGGCCGTCACCGCAGGATGGCCGTACATGTTGACGTTCATCGCCGGCGCCAGCATCACCGGCGCTTTGGTCGCAAGAACGGTCGTCGTCAGCATGTCGTCGGCGATGCCGTTGGCCAGTTTGCCGATGACGTTGGCCGTCGCGGGGGCGATCAGCACCAGATCGGCCCGATCGGCCAATTGGATGTGGCTGATCACCGCGGGGTCCGGCTCCTGGAACATGTCGGTGTACACCTGCTGGTGGGAAAGCGCCTGAAAGGTGAGCGGCTGCACAAACTGCATGGCGCTCGCTGTCAGGATGACGTGTACCTGCGCACCCGCCTGGGTCAGCTTGCTGGTCAGCGCCGCCGCCTTGTACGCGGCGATACCTCCCGATACGCCCAGCACGATTTGTTTTCCTTGCAGAGGAAGCATGTTTGGGTGTCCTCCCTTTTTAGTCAGTCTGCCCAACGGCAAGACCGGCGTGGTTGTGTCCATCACGACGAAAGACCGGTCCTTGCTGCGAAAAAAAACAACCTGCGTGAGGTTGTTTGAAAGCAATAACGCGGTGACAAAGCCGCTTTTATTTGCGGACGTCGGTGTATTCGTAAATGACCTGGTCGGCGATCAGCTCTTCCAGCGCCAGGCCGACGAACTTTTTGGACTGCGGTTTTTCCACCTGTACGGGGCTGTTTTCGCGAAGCTGGCGAGCCCGTTTGGACGCGATGGTGACCAGGGTGTATTTGCTTTCCACTTTTTCGGTCAGTTTGTCAATCGATGGATACAGCATGGATTATGTAACCTCCTCAAGCCATTTGCGATACTTGTGAATTTGGCGTTCCTTTTTCAAGTGCTCGGCGGTGATGATCGACTGGATGCGTTCGCAAGCGCATTCGATCATGTCGTTGACCACCACGTAGTCGTACTGATCCATCAGTTCGATCTCCTGACGAGCCATCTCCATGCGGTGACGGATTGTCTCTTCCGTCTCCGTTCCCCGTCCGACGATCCGGTTTTCCAGTTCGGCCAGATCAGGTGGCGCGAGAAACAGGAAAACCCCCTGAGGAAATTTTTTCTTCACCTGCAGGGCACCCTGCACCTCGATTTCCAGAATCACGTCGCGCCCTTGTTCCAGCATATCCACCACAAACTGGCGCGGTGTACCGTAGTAATTGCCAACGTATTCCGCCCATTCCAGGAGTTCATCCTGCTCGATCATCCGGCGGAACTCTTCCTTTGATTTGAAAAAGTAGTTAACCCCTTCCACTTCTCCGGCCCGCGGCGCCCGCGTGGTTGCGGAAACGGAATAGACCAGATCCGGCATGCGCTCGCGAAGCGCTTTGCAGACCGTTCCCTTGCCGACGCCAGACGGCCCCGAAAGAACCAAAAGGAGACCGCGATCGTCCATCGTATGTCTTCACTCCTGCCTATTCGTCCGATTCGTCATCTTTTGTCGTCAGTCGCTGCGCCACGGTTTCCGGCTGGACCGCAGACAGAATGACATGATCGCTGTCCGTGATGATGACCGCCCGCGTGCGCCTTCCGTACGTCGCGTCCACCAGCATGTTGCGATCGCGCGCTTCCTGGATGATCCGCTTGATCGGCGCTGATTCGGGACTGACGATGGATATGATGCGGTTGGCGTTGACGATGTTGCCAAACCCGATATTGATCAGTTTGATTGCCATGACGGCCCCGTCCATCCTTTCATCGCTACTCGATGTTCTGAACCTGCTCTCTCATTTTTTCCAGTTCCGTCTTGATCTCGACGGCCAATCGCTGGATGGGCAGATGATTGGCCTTGGAAGCAATCGTGTTTGCTTCCCGGTTCATCTCCTGCAGCAGAAAGTCCAGCTTGCGCCCGACCGCTTCTTCCCTGCCCAACAGTTCCGCAAACTGAGAGCAGTGGCTCGTCAGACGGGTCACCTCTTCACTGATGTCGGAACGCTCGGCCAAAAAGGCCGCTTCCTGTGCAAGGCGCTGCGCGTCCAGTTCAAACGGAGCAGTTTCGGCCCATTCGGCCATGCGTTGATGCAGACGGCTGCGGTATTCGTCGACGACCAGCGGCGCCATTTGTCCGATTTCCTCTGTCCAGACGGAAATCCGGGCAAGTCGCTGTTCCAGATCCGCCTGAAGCTTCAGCCCTTCCTTTCGCTTCATGGACAGCAGGTCTTCCGCCGCTTCCCGACACGCCGCAAGCAGCCACTCGGACGCCTGCTCGGCGTCTGCTTCCGCCGCGTCCCGGGTTTGCACCACACCGGGCAGGAGCAGCAAGTCTTTGGCGGTTAACGGTGTATGTAGCGAAAAGCGTTCGTTCATCTCCTGCGCCGCCGACACATAGTGCTCTGCAACGGCCCAGTCAATGGCAATTCCCTGCCCCGTCAGGCCGCCTGCGTCCACGGTGACGGCCACATCGACGCGGCCGCGCCGGACGAATTGGCCCACAAGCTTGCGCACCGGCTCCTCAAGCATGCCCCAGGTCTTGGGCAAGCGAACAAGGATTTCGCAGAAACGATGGTTCACCGCGCGAATCTCCACAGTGAGCTGCAGCGAACCGTACATCCCTACACTTCGGCCGTACCCGGTCATGCTTCGGACCATGGTTCTCACTTCCATAGACGTAAAATCGTTAATTTATTATAGGAGACAACTCTCTGCAGTGTCAACCAACGCCGCAGGGACAAGTCGATTCCGCCGTGGTGCGCTTTGTGATACACTGTCACTGACACTTTTTAGACAGACGAATCGTGGATACGTGCAGGATTGCTGCACACGTGAGGTGAGCACTTGTGGCATTTGACGGAATCGTGACCCGTGCGGTCGTGCGGGAATTGCAAAAACTGGCGGGCGGACGGATCGCCAAAATCCATCAGCCCCATCACAGCGATATTGTCATGCAGATTCGGGCACAGGGGGAGACGGTGAAGCTGCTGCTTTCCGCCAACCCCACCTATCCCCGGCTGCATGTGACGACTGAGGAGTTTACCAATCCGCAGGAAGCCCCGATGTTTTGCATGCTGCTGCGCAAGCACTGCGAAGGCGGCCTGATCGAGGCAATCGAACAGGTGGACATGGAGCGGATCGTGCACATTGATATCCGCACCCGCGACGAACTGGGCGACACGGCGCGGCGGCGGATTGTCATGGAAATCATGGGCAAGCACAGCAACATCATCCTGCTCGACCCATCCAGCAACACCATCCTGGACAGCGCCGTGCACGTGACCCCGGCGATCAGCCAATACCGGCAGGTTCTGCCCGGCCGTCCCTACGTCTCCCCGCCCAGCCAGGAGAAGCGGGACCCGCTAGCCGTGACAGAACAGGCGTTCATCACGGCGATCAACTGGAATGGCGGTCGCTTGGACCGGCAGTTGGTGGACGCTTTCACCGGGATCAGTCCCTTGTTGGCCAAAGAGATTGTCCACCGAGCGGGCCTGCCGACGCGGGAAGCGATGTGGCACGCCTTTGCATCCGTGATGGAAGCGGTCAGACAGCACCGGTATGCGCCGATGATCGCGGAAAGCCGGGAGAAAACACAGTTTCACGTGGTGGAACTGACCCATCTGACGGACGCCGCCACAACTTCCTTTTCCACTGCAAGCGAATGCCTGCAGGCGTATTACGCCGTCAAGGCACAGCGGGACACGGTCAAGCAAAAAGTGCACGACCTGATCCGCTTCGTCACCAGCGAACGGAACAAAAACGAGAAGAAAATCGAAAAGCTGGAGCAGACCTTGGCCGAAGCGAAAGACGCGGAGATTTTCCGGCTGTACGGTGAACTGATCACCGCCCACATGCACCAGCTCAAACGGGGCGATACCGTCCTGGAGGCGGTCAACTGGTACGACGAAGCGGGCAGCACCGTGACCATTCCGCTCGACCCGTTGAAGACGCCGTCCGAAAATTTGCAGGCCTACTACAAGCGCTACAACAAGGCGAAAAACAGCCTGCAGATCGTGGAAGAACAAATCCGGCAGGCGCGCGAAGAGATCGTCTATCTGGACGGCCTGCTCGTCCAGTTGGAGCACGCCTCCCTGCAGGAAGCGGAAGAAATCCGTGAAGAACTGGCGGAACAAGGGTATGTGCGCAGCCGGCAGAAACGGACAAACAAAAAGAAAAAGGACGTCCGTCCCGAACTGGACGCCTACACGTCGAGCGACGGCACGGAGATTCTCGTGGGCAAGAACAACAAGCAAAACGACTACCTGACCAACAAGCTGGCCGCGCCTTACGACACGTGGCTGCACACCAAGGATATCCCCGGTTCCCACGTCGTCATCCGCTCCCGCCAGGTCTCGGAACAAACCCTGCGGGAAGCGGCCGTCCTCGCCGCGTATTACAGCAAGGCGCAACACGGCAACCAGGTGCCGGTCGACTACACGCTGGTCAAATACGTAAAAAAACCGAGCGGAGCCAAGCCCGGTTTCGTCATCTACGAACAGCAGCGGACGCTGTACGTCACTCCCGATGAAGCGCTGGTTCGCCGGCTGAAGGCGAACAACCGCGCGGCGCATAGCGAGACTAGGTAGGTTCATACTAAGAGCATGAAAGGAGGGTTCGTGCTTGAACATCCTGCTCAAGCTCTTGGTAAACGGCATCATCGCAGTGCCTGGGCTGCTGTGGTCGGGAACGTCGCTTTCGTTTGCGCTGGTTACCAGCGCAGTCGTCAGCCTGGTGGCCTACGGGCTGGGCGATGCCTTCATTCTGCCACGGACCAACAATACGTTTGCCAGCACGGCAGATTTCGGGATGGTATTTGCCCTGTTCTGGCTGGCCGCGTCTGTGTTTGCGCAGCCTTTTCGCCTGTCCGGCCTGTTTTTGACGGCCTTTGCCATTTCCATTGCCGAATACTTTTATCATGACTATTTGCAGCGACATGGGGTCCATCACACCAAGCACCCCGGCTGACACCCTACCATTACATGCAAAGGAGGATCGGGATGGACGTCATCGGCATCATCCAGACAGATTTGAACGAGTTTAACGTTCTGTTTGTACCGGATCAAAACAGCGGCGAAAACAAGGAACAACAGGATCAGCGTAATCAGCGTGGCCAGGAGAGCCAATCCAGTCAGGACAACGATAACGACTCCCTGTTTCTCGATTTCCTGGGTGACCAGACTGCTGAACAGGATCAGCAGGGGCAATCCGGAAATCAGCAGAGCGGTCCGCAGGAAATGACCGTCCGGATCAAGGGCATTCCGGAGGGGCAAAAAGCAAACTTTTTGCAGATGTATCAGATTCTTCACGACGCCAAGCACACCCGTGATCTGGAACAGTCACTGACCATCGTCAGCCGGGGAGACCAACAGCAGAATCAGAAGGAGACAGGCATCTCCGGCGTACGGCACTGAGTTCGATCGCCACAGGACCGGCAGATCGCGCAAAAAACCTGGAACGATAACGTCCCAGGTTTTTTCGTGGTTGAATCTTCTATGTCCAGCTTGTCTTTTTATTTTTAAAAAACCCCCGCTCTGCCGTCCGGCCTCATGTTTCTGTAACCTGCTCTCACACAGGTGGGTGACCCGTCCGCGTTTCTGCCTTCCCATGCGTCCCAGGCCGGGAGGTGGGCCTGACATACGGCGCGAAGTTCTGTCTCCCTAGAAACACTCATAAGGTTAGAAACATTTATGGCCTCACGTACATCGCAGGATCTTTACACTTCTTACTCTACCACAGATGGCTTCCGTTCTCAATGGATATTCTCTCACCTGCAGCATATTTTCCGCTAGACTTGGTTGCGCTGTTCACACGTTCTTGCGGTTGTGTAGCCGGGACCAAAAGATTTCTTGACAAGCTCCGGCTTCAACCGGATAGGAACGGGACAAACAGGCCATGCTACAAAAAAATTTACCCGTTTGGAGGCAACCCGCAATGAAAAAGAACGTGTTTTGTGCGTGGGTGATCGTCTGCTGGCTGGTATGCGTCTCAGCGCTGCCCCCGGCTGCCGGTGCCGCCGGCATTCCGCCAGCGTCAAAGAGCCAACAGGGGTACGGCAACGAAGCGTTCCGCAATGTCACGGTCAGCAAGACCGACATCAGCCAATACGTCGTCAAGGGACAAGCCCGCGTCCTGGAAGGCAATGTCCGCTACGTGGTCACGGACGGGGCTACCACCCTGATCAACAGTTTCGTCTCCGCCAGCCGCGGCGGCCTGTCATGGGGCTCGTATGAACTCAACCTGAACCTGCCCGGCAGCAAGCAGCCGCTTACCTTGATATTGTTTGAAGAAATTGCGCACACGGGTGCCCGTCGGCACGAACTGAAAATTCCGCTTCCCTGACGAAAAAAACGCCGTGGCTTCGGCGTTTCAGTGTGTAGACAAAGTCTGTGGCGCATGGGTGATCGGGCCCGCTCACTCTCTTGACGACCAGCAAAGAAGTAGATCACGTCCGCTCCAAAACGCGACGCGGGCAGGGGGCAAACATCTGGGTATTTCAATGAAGGGAGACTTGTGCCCCCTGTTTTTCCCCGCGTCTGCGCTTTTCCGCTGAGCAGGTCGTCAAAGGAGCTCGCCTGGCCCATCACTCCATGCCCGACTTTATCTCCACCTTCGGTTGATCAATATGCAGGCCTTCCGGCCTGACAATTATGGAAACGTTTCCTTGCGGAATCTCATTGATAACAGAGTACATTTTGTCTTCAGTCTGAAACACCGTGGCTTCGGCGTTATTTCACATGCGCTTCCGTTTGGCCTGTACCAGCGATTCAAAGGCGGGATGCATGATCAACTTAGGCTGCTGCTCCTTCTCCCAGGCCAGCGACTGCTCCAGATTCTTCTCCAGGCAAGCGGTCAAACCCGCTTTGGTGACGGCCAGCGCATGACGGGGCAGCCGGCGAAGGGCACTGATCAACTGCTGCGCCTCCTGCTCGATCTCGGCTGCATCCACGGCCTTGTAGATCAAGCCGATCCGCTCCGCTTCGCTGCCGGAGATTTTTTCACCGAGCAGAGCCAAACGCTTGGCCTGGGCCATGCCAACCAGGCGCGGCAGCAGATAGGTGCCGCCGAAATCCGTGGTCAGGCCGATCTGAACAAACGGCTCCTGCAGCACCGCGTCCCGGGCTGCGATGACAAAGTCAGCATGAAGCGCCAGATTGAGGCCCGCCCCTACTGCCGCCCCTTCGACCAGGGCGATTACCGGTTTGGGCATGTGATGCAGCTGCGTCAAAAACGCGTTGATCACCGTCAGTGACTCGTCCGCCTGGGCGGGGTCACGCAGCGCTCCCAGTATGCTTAAATCGGCCCCCGAGCAGAAGTTGCCACCGGCGCCGCGCAGAAGCACCACTTCGACAGCCGGTTCAGCGGCAGCCCGTGCGATCGCCTCCTGTAGCAGTGAAAACATCTCCAGCGTCAGCGCATTCAGTACCCGCGGCCGATTGAGCGTAATTGTCCAGATGCCCTCCCGCAGGTCGGTTAGGATCGGCATGTCTTGTCCGTGTTCCATCAGTGTCTGCTCCTTTCTTTACAGCATACGCTGCGGGATGACGCCTTCCTGTTCCAAGCGGGTCAATTCGTCATCCGTCAGGTTCAGCTTGGTTTTCAACACGTCACGGGTGTCTTCCCCGCAGCGCGGAGGAGGCGTCATGCCGTCCAGCGGGCGGGATCGTTCCACGCGCACCTGCAGCGTCTCTCCATCGGTTCCGTACGGCAGGGTAAAGGCGACTTCCCGGCTGGCGACATACGCACTGCCGCTCCAGGTGTCCATCTCTTCCACCGCGGTCAGGCAGCAGTCCACTTCACTCCCCAGTTCGCTCCACTCTGCCTGCGTCCGTGATAAAAACAGGGCTTTCATTTCCTCGTAAACGTCCGGGTGGTCAGCGATCAACGCGCCGTGCAGGGTCTCCCAGTCTTCCCGTCCAACCGCCCGGCAGAAGTTGTGCCAGAACTTCTCCTCCAGCGCCGCCAGCGTGACGTACTTGCCATCCGCGCTCTCGTACACCTGGTATGCCAGCATGCCCTTCAGAAATTGGCCCATCGCTCTCGCCTGCCCGTCATGGGCGAGCAGGGCATGCAGTCCCATCCAGGAGGAGAGCACGTCCACTGCAGCGACGTCGAGGTAAGCGCCCTGTCCGTGTCGACATTGCCGAACCAGCGCTGCACAAATTTGCTCGGCTGCGTACAGGCCCACAGCGTAATCGGCGATTGGCACTTCCGGGGGGACCGGCCTGCCTTCGCTGTCGCGAATCGCTGACAGCAGCCCGCTGATCGCCTGGTAGTTGAGGTCGTGGCCGCCCAACTGGTGCATGTCCCCCGTCTGGCCGTATCCGGTAACCGAGCAATACACCAGCGAAGGATGGACAGCAGACAGGCTGTCGTAGTCCAGACCGAGGTGGCGCATCACGCCCGGACGGAAGCTCTCCACCACCACGTCAGCACGGCTGGCCAGGTCAAACGCCAAGGCTCTGCCCGCTTCGGTATGCAGGTTCAGCGCGACGCTCCGCTTGTTGCGATTGGAGCTTAAAAACAACGCCCCCGTCTCTTTGACCCGCGGCCCCAGCGAACGGCCGGGATCTCCCCCGGGATGGGCTTCCACCTTGATCACTTCTGCCCCCAGGTCGGCCAGCCTCATTGTGCAATACGGCCCGGGGAGATGACGTGAAAAATCGACGACCGTGATCCCTGTCAACATGCGGTTTCCACCCCTTTCCACCCTTGTCCATGTTTTGGTATTTCGTGATGGGCGGGCCGCATTCCTTCATTGTCAGAAAAATGCCAACACAAATACAGCCGTTCAAATATCGAACGGCTGTTGTCAGGTGATAAAGCGCAGTGTGAGCGGATAGCGATAGGGTATGCCGTCATTGGCTCTGATCGCCGCCATGATGACGACCACCACCCAAAAGACGAACAGGGCGAACAAGAGCAGGACGCCAACAAACAGAAAAATCAGCAGCGTACTGATCGCCCCGTATATCGTGACACTGATGCCAAAGTTGAGTGCCTCTTTCCCTTGGCTGTCGACAAACGCTCCCTCTTCCCGCTTGAGCAGCCAGACAATCAGCGGCCCCAGCACGTTCCCCAGCGGAATGACAAATCCGGCAAAGGCAGAGAGATGCGCAGCGACCGCCCACATCCGCTCCTGTTTGCCGGGCCGTTCCTGATTCATGCATAGCACCCCCTTGTTTGTTCCTTCACTTTCAAATGTACGGCAGACCTTCCGAAAACTTGCGGAGAGAAAAAAGCGCCTCCCCAAGAGGCGCTTTTTTCCGTAGCTTTTTTCCGTATTAGTAGTAGCTGTCATGGCTGTCATACCAGGACGAGGAACCGTACGAGTCGCATCCTTTTCCGTAGCGCTCTTTCCGATAGTGATAGCAATCGTACTTGTAGACCGGTTTGTAGTAGCATTTTTTCTTGTAGTACTTCTTCTTACAGCATTTTTTGTAGTGGCATTTGTGCCCGTGAGACTTATGGCATCCGCAGCTCATGAGCTCACCCCCTCAGAGTTGGTACAGTTACATGCTATGTCATAGGGGTGGCATTGGCATGGTACACTTGTCTAAACTGTACAGAAATAAACGGATAACCATGCGGGCATTACTGCGTGACAATCTTCCGCAGTTCGTTGATTCCGTGATGATCGGGGATTTCCTGAAACTCCTTTACCTTGGGCAAGGTTAACAGATGGGGCCGAGTCATGTAACCCGGTTTGGAGATGTAGACCACGTCGCAGTTGGCAATCAGCTCAAACACGTCAGGGTGGTTGGCCTCGATTGTCCGCAGGTCCAGATGCGTGATTCCGGCGTTGTACAAGTCGTCGATCATGCCTTCCGCTCCCCGGATGGTGGCGCAGATCAGGCCCACCTTGGTGTGGCGGGGGTACGCTTCCAGGGCGGGAATGACGATGGTCGGGTCGGGGATGAAATCCAGGCTGACCACCGGAGGCGCTTCCCGCGGGAGCGCCTGCTTTATTTTGAGGGTAACGCTGGGATGGGTGACAATTGCCTTGTACTGCTGCAAAAAGCCGGCGTCCTCTTCCAGCCGCTCCCAAAACTCGTCAAACGTGCGACCTTCCACCATCGCGCTCGGCAGGTGATACTGCACCAGCCGCAGATACTCGGCCAGCTCCAGTTCCGTAAAGCGGAGAAACAGCACGGGGGACTGATTGATCTCCTGCATGACAGCGGACAAGACGCGCGTAAACTCGTCCATCGAATATCCCATTGCCTTTACCTTGTGCAGCGTTTCCTTGGCCAATAGCGCCAGGTGGGCGGGGTTGCGGGTCAACAGGGGGTCGTTTACCACGCTGCTGACGATCGTTCCCCGTCCCTGCCGGGAGTCGACCAATCCCTCCTGCTGCAAGCGCAGGTAGACACTGCGCACCGTGTTGTAGTTCACCTTGAGATGGGCAGCCAATTGCCGTACAGTCGGAAGCTGTGATTGCGGCGGAAGTTCCCCGCTGCGGATGAAGGCGGCAATTTGCTGATACAGTTGTTCGTGGTACGAGATGTTGGAATCTTTTTGCAGAGACAGACGATGCACGATACAACCCCCCGGATCTGTGGTGCTCCTATCGTAAATCAATTCTGAATCTATCGTCAATAGCGGCACAAGGGTTGAGCCAGTCCCTTGGGGAGATACTAAACGGGACACAACATGAGAAGAAAGCGGGGTGACCCAGATGGGCGAGCGCAGCCGTTTTCGTGAAGGCGACAAGTCTCCGAAAAACGCGGTCTACATGGAAATCGGGGAAACCGGCGCCAGCGTGCAGAACCCGATGATCATCGAGCTGGGCAAAGGGGACAAGTTTCCCCCGACCCGCAACAAGAACCGCGTCTGGACGCAAAAGTAACCGCTATCCACGGACAAAGGGAACATGCGGCTCCGCAATGGGCGGAGCCAGTCATTCCCTTTTGCCCGGGCAAAAACCACCCCCGCGAGCAGGGGCGGTCGCGTGTTACTCGTCTTCGTCCTCGGCGTCCTCTTCATCGCCTTTCAGGTAGATGATCGTAACCCCCAGGCTTTCCAGGAGCTGCAGCACTTCCCGGTTCAGCTCCTCGTCCCGCAGCAGGCCCAGGCTCTCCACCAGTTCCAGCTCTTCCAGATCGCCCGATTCGGCATCCTCAATCAATTCGATTACTTCCGTCATATCTCTTTCCTGCAGAATGGAGAGAATTTCCTCTTTGGTCATCTTCTAACCTGCACCTCGTTTTCTGCTTGCGTTTTCCTTTATAATAGTACATGGTTGAATCGGAAAACAAAAGAGCGAGGAGCTTGTCATGTACCCGCACCCCTATCTGGAATACCTGGTCCAGTTCCACGCCGAACGGGACTACTTCGAATGTCACGAAATTTTGGAAGAGTACTGGAAAAGTGAGGCCGGACAGCGCAGCCCCGTCTGGGTCGGGCTGATTCAGATCGCCGTCGGGCTGTACCACCACCGCAGGGGGAATCAGGCCGGCGCCGTCAAAATGATGAACAGCGCCCTGCGCATCCTGGAGCAGCAGCAGGAAGCAATCGGCCGTCTCGGTCTGGAACCCGCCACCCTGCTTCACCTTCTCCACGACGTCGTCACCGAGATGGAGGCGGGCGCTCCGTACCGCAGCATCTCACTGCCGATTGCTGATCCAAACTTGCGCCTGCGCGTGCAACAGATGTGTGCGGAACGGGGATTGCCATGTGATCGGCCAAGCGACATGGCCAACAGGTATCTGCTGCACAAGCACACCTTGCGCGACCGCAGCGCCGTCATCGCCGAGCGGGCCCGCCAGCTCTCGCTTCGGGACCGGCACAAACAAAACGGGCAATCGCGCTAAATCCCGCCGTCACATTCAGCCCATGTACACCCAGAAGACCAATGCGAGAATGATGCCCAAATCGGCCAGCATGTGGCTGAACCACGTGGCGTACACGGCGGGAAACACACCCTTGAGCCACCCCCAGAATACGCCGATGGCCAGCGCCATGAGTGTAATCCACACACCCCACCGCCAGCCGAACAGAACGGTAGCCATGAGCAGATGATACAGGCAAAAAAAGAAGCTGCTGAGCAGTACAGCAGCGAAGCGGGACATGGCAGCCAGCAGCCGCTCCAGGACGAACCCGCGCCAAAACAGCTCTTCCAACAGCGAATTGACGGCTGTCATGTACAGCGAAAACCACCAGAGCGCCTGCCAGGTGAGTCCCCATCGTTCCAGCACGGCGCGGATCTCTTCCGGCTGCACCCCGGAGGCGAAAAGCAGCCGAATCCCGGCGAGAATTCCCGTCAACATGAACGCTCCCGCAGCTAGCCCCCAGACCGTCCCCTGCTTGTCAAAGGGGAGCCACGCACGCCGCCAACTGTCGGGCAATCCCCCTTCCCACCATCCGTGCAGCAGGGGAATGCCGAGGCAGACCAGCAGGTGAAATGAGACGAACGTGACAGCCAGACTCTCCCTTTCCACCAATCCGTAATAAACAGCCAACGTTGCGATAAAGCCGTAGGCGATCAACAGCAATAGCGAGCGTTTCCGCTTCATAAAAATTCTCCTTGCTCCCCAATCCAATCTGATGCCCTTAGCTTCCCCCCAGTGCCGGCAAGCCATACCCAACTGAAACCAACAGAGTCATATACAAACCAGTGGGCAGGTGGTATACTGTTTGAATCGGATTGATAAAATGATTTTGATTAAAACGGAGAGTGGCTGCCATGTTGTGGCGAAATCGTACGTTTCTCCTGTTAATGATCGGGGAAGTGATCACCGGATCGGGGCTGTGGATTTCCATAATCGCCAATCTGCAGTTCATGCAGCATCTGATCCCGTCTGACGCGCTCAAAGGGCTGATCCTGATGAGCGGCCTGGTGGTAAGCATCCTGCTGGCACCCAAGGCAGGCGTCGTCATCGACCGCTCCGACAAGCGTCGGATCATGCTGGTGTCCAGCCTGGTTCGCTGTCTGAGTCCCATCTGCATGTTTCCTGCCATCGCCCACGACTCGCTCGGGTGGATGGTCGTTTCCCTGATCATCATGCAGGCGTCCGCCGCCTTTTACTTCCCTACCCTGCAGGCATCGCTGCCCGCGATCCTGCCGTCGTCGGAACTGCTCAAGGCGAACAGCGTCTATCTGAACATTTCCACGCTGTCCCGCATCGGCGGAACCGCGATCGGCGGTGTCCTCGTCGCCTCGATGGATCTTCGGATGCTCTACGCGCTGTCCGTTGTTGCCTACATCATCGTGACGCTGTTGACCTTGCTGCTGCGAATTCCGCCAATCGCCTCCCACAAACAGCAGGAGAAGGTGGAGTTTCGTGAAGTGCTGACGATCACCAAAAAGGATCCGGTCCTGCTCGTCGGGCTGGTGAACATGGGGTTGATCACGCTGTTCCTCGGCGGCATCAACTTGCTGGTGCTTAACTTCAGCGAAATCCAGCAGGCGCCCGAAATGATGGGCTGGATCTACGGGGTGGAGGGGACCGGCATTCTGGTGGGCGGACTGCTGGCCAAGCGCTGGATCGGCGGACGCAACCTGATCGTCGTATCCGCTGCCCTCTTGTTTTCGTTTGCCCTGGCCCAATACGGAATGTCATTCGCGGAAAACCGGATCATGGTGCTGGCCTCGTTTGCACTGTTCGGCATGACCGTCGCCTTTTTCTTCCCGGTCACCACGACTGTGTTTCAGCGACGGCTGGAGGAGCATCAGCAGGGGCGTTTCTTCTCTTTCCGCAACATGCTGGATCGCGGCGTTTTCCTGATCGCCCTGGGTACGACCGGCGTCTGCCTCGACCTTATGGGAATCTCCGGCTACATGCTGGTGATCGCCACCGCCACCCTGCTGACGGGCGTGGTCACGCTGTCCTACAGCATCAAAAACAAGCTGGACGTTCGAGAGACAGATAAACCGGCGGCGGCGTAGGGCTTCTTTAAGAAAAGACAGCGAATCGCTTTCCCCTTTTTCTGCAAAAAGGTGTACACTAGAGATATCATGGGCCAAGGAGGGACTACTTTCATGCAGATTTTATCGTCCACAGCCCTGGGCATGCTGCTGCCACTGCTTATGGCGACAGTGGTGATCGTCCTGCGCATGCGCGGGTCCAGAAAGCCGGTGTCCGTGCGGCGCATCATCCTGCCGCCCCTGTTCATGTCTACCGGTTTTGCGATGTTTCACTTTCCGGAAACGGCCACGCCGCTCATCTATGACGTGATCGCCTTTTTCATCGGGATGATTTTTTCCATCCCGTTGATCCTCACATCCCGCTTCGAAATCGTCGGCCAGGACGTCTATCTGAAACGGTCCCGAGCCTTTTTCGGCATCCTCGTCGTCCTGGTGATAATCCGCTTTGCCATGAAACTGTGGGTAAACGATTCGCTGACGATCATGCAAACAGCGGGACTGTTCTTCGTCCTCGCCTACGGCATGATCGTTCCGTGGCGACTGGCGATGCTGTACATGTACCGCCAATTGGTCAAAAAGACAGTGAGAACCTGACAACGATGAGCAGAACCTCTGACGCCGAGGTCACTGCTCTTTTTTTGCCCTCGTTTTCCCAAAAAAAAACCCTCCAATCGGTCGATTCCAACCGTTTGGAGGGAAGGAGCGCTTTCGGTTTGTCAGGCTAATGGTTGGCTCATCGGCTCGCATCGGCGGACTTCATTTTTCGCTGCCCGCGCCAGAAAAACGGAAGACCCAAGAGCGTAATGGCAATGGCCGCCAGCGTATTCACCGGATTGGTGAGCAGCGTGCTCGCAAGGATATAGAGCGAACCGGCGATGGCGAACAGCGGCACGAACGGATAGAGCGGCACGCTGTAAGCGCGTGTCTGTCCCCCTTGACGTCTGCGCAGGATGAACAGGGCGACGAAGGCCAAAATGTAAAACAGGTAGACGGAGAAAATGGCCAGCTCGGACAAGTGGTCGGGATTGCTCACCACCATCATGATCACAGCGATCAGTGCTTGTGAGAAAATGGCGGCTACCGGTGTGCCGTAGGCGGTATGGATGCGGGAGAGCCAGCGGGAGCCAGGAAGCTGGCCGCGCTCTGCCATGGCGAACGGCACACGGGGAAACGCCAGGATTTTGCCGTTGAGGCAGCCAAAGATGGAGACGAGAATCCCGACGCTGATCAGCCTGCCGCCCCATTCGCCAAACAAGTGCGACGCTGCTGCACCTGCGGCGTTTTCCCCCAAGCGCACAATCTCGGATGCGGGCATCAGATGGAGCAGAGCCGCATTGACCGACAGATACGCCAGTGTCACCACGAGCAGACCGCCGATGATGGCACGCGGCAGCACTTTGGCGGGGTTCTTCATCTCTCCGGCCATGAAGCCGACCAACATCCAGCCGTCGTAGGCCCACAGCGTAGCCAACACGGCCGCCCCAAAGCTGATCTCGGCGGCCACGCCGCTGTCGGCCCCCCAAATCTGTCCGTTTCCTTTCCACATACCAAACACGGCGATCAGCGCGATTGGCACCAGCTTGCCGAAGGTGGCTGCCGTTTGGACGAAGCCCCCGTACCGGGTTCCCAGGCTGTTGACCACGGCCAGCAGGAGCACCGTACCGACCGCGATCGGCAGTTTCCATGCACCGTCCCAGCCAAACAGGTGGACGAGCAGCGAACCAAAATACAAGCCAAGTGCGCCGATTACCGCCGGGCCGTAGATGACTGACTGCACCCATCCAGCGAGAAAGCCCCACACCTTTCCGTACACTTCTTCCAGATAGACGTACAGCCCCCCTGTCTTGGGGATTTGCGTGCCCACCTCGGCGATGGTCAACCCGCTCGCCAGCGTGATCAGTCCTCCCACGATCCACGCCCACAGTGCCAGCGTGGAGTCACCGGCGTATTCAATCACCTTGCCCGGCTTCATGAATATGCCCGAGCCGATGACAGTCCCGATCACCAACGATGTAGCCAACGTCAACCCCACTTCTTTTTGCAGCGTACGTTGCTGTACCTCCACGTTGTTCCCCCTATCTGACCGACAAATTACTTAACAATCTACACACATAATAACATGAACGTACGTGATTTCTTGTTTTTTCAATTTTACTAAAAAAGAAAAAGAGCCGCTTGGGCTCTTTCACCACTCATACCATCCGCCGTACAGTTCGTGGTGCATCGCTTGGCCTCGACCGGCAAAGCGGACCACAAACGGCATCTCTCCGCGGGTCAGCAGCGCGTCACGGGCCAATCCCTCCCCCAACGGCTGGCACAGCACGACACCCCCGCCGAAAAACGGCAAAGTCCGGCAGCGGGCGTTCAGCGCTTCATCGACAAATGCGTCCGCGGCCTGCAGGCCAAACCACCGCTGCCAGCGTTCCGCCGCTTCGTCCGCGTCGTGCGCCGCCACGCAGACGCTCGTGAGGGCATGCGCTCCATTGGGATGCGAAGCTATCACACCACGGCGGGTGAGATCGTCCCGCCGCTCGTCGTCGCTCTGTTCCCACTGGATCAGAAACGGCATACGCCCCCTCTCCTCCGGCGGCTCCGCAAACAACATCTGCCAGCGGATCACCGTGCCGTCGTCCCGCATCCTGCTGCCCGGCAGCGGACCGATTACGTTCATCCCGCGCTCGTGAAAATGCTCCGCCCAACGTGTAATTTCGCGCGTCCGCAGGGCAATTTGCCCCATGCCCTCGCCCACTGCCGCGTCCTTCACCAACTGCCGGACCAGGGGATTGTCAGACCGCTCAGCCACCTGCGGGTACTCCACAGCGAGAAATTCCACATAGGCAAGATCGAAGTAGATGAGGCTGTTGCAAGTCCCCCAGGCCTCGTGCCGGCCGCCCGCCAGCGCGTGAAATCCTTTGGTTTGCATGTGCTCCGCCGCCTCGATGGGTGGGCGGCGAAGAAAGTGTACCAGATGATCAAACGCAAGTTCCATGTACTCCCGCCTTTCCGATATCGTTTCCGCACATCCAGCAGCGTGAATATGCGCGCGCAGCGTGCTGCCCGGACGCACACCTCCGTGCCGGCGGATTGCTCCTACAGCGTCACGGTCGTACCTGCTCCCAGACGCTTTGCCTTTTCGTAGACGGCGCAAGCCACCATCGTATCCAGGAAGGCAATCCCCACCGATTTGTACAGGGTGATTTCCTCGTCTGTCTCCCGCCCCGGTTTTTGGCCGGTGATCAGTTCACCGATTTCGCCATACAGCCGGTCGATCGACCACTCCCCCTGCTGAATCGGCTTGATCAGATCGCCCGCTTCGTGCAGGGCCCCTTCCTTGGTGTCCACCACCACTTTCCTGCAGCGGTTCAACGTAACCGCGTCAAATTCCTGCATGTGCGGCTGATAGGCGCCGATCGCGTTGATGTGGGTACCGGGGCGCAGGATGCTGCCGTCAAACAGCAGCTCGGTCGCCTTGGTGCTCAACACCACGATGTCGGCGGCAGACACGGCTGCGTCAGCGTCGTCGACACTTGTGATGCTTCCCTTCCACTCCGGGTAGAGCGCGTATATCCGGTCGGCGAGCTGCTCCGCGCGTGCCCGCGTCCGGTTGTACAGCCAAAACCGCTCGATCGGGCGCACCGCCATGATCGCCTGCACCTGCCCCAGCGCCTGGGCACCGCACCCCAACACAGCGCAGCTTCGGGCATCCGGGCGCGCCAGCAGCCTGGTCGCCACACCGCTGCTCGCGCCGGTACGCAGAACAGTCAGCCAGGTGGCATCCATCAGCGCCACATGCCGTCCGCTTTTTGCTTCCGTCAGCAGCGTGACCCCCTGCAGGGACGGCAGCCCTTTTTCCACATTTTGCGGAAAGATGCTGACCACTTTCACCGCCGTGTATTCGATCGCCTCCACGAACGACGGCATGTACAGCGTCACCGCTCCCCGCTTTTCGTGGGCGATCGCGGTACGAACCGGTGTGACCGTGCCGCCCGCCGCCTCGTGCCGAAACGCCATTTCCACGTCCCGCAGGCATTCTTCCATCGTGTACAGCTCGCGTATCTCTTCCTGGGACAGTACCAGCATGACCATTCCTCCATTTTCTTACTTGTCCGCTCCCAAGTCTGCTGCTTTCGTCTCCTTCGCTGCTCCGATGGCGACGAGCGAAATCAACCCGGTCAAGATGATGTACAAAGCGACCGGTACCCACGAGTTGGCAAACACGTCAAGCAGCCAAGTAGCAATCAGCGGAGCGGTCCCGCCAGCGATGGCTGCCCCTATCTGATAGCCGAGGGACACACCGGTGTAGCGCACCTCTGTCCTGAAAATCTCGGAAAACAGCGTTCCCAGAACAGCCGTCACCGGCGCCCAGAGGATGCCCAGTCCGATCACCGTGGCCGCCGTCAGCCAAAACGCCGACTTGAGCGAAAGCAGATAAAAGTATGGAAACGCAAACAGCATGATCGCCACGGTGCCGCCGATGTAGAGCGGTTTGCGTCCGGCCCTATCCGACCATTTGCCCATAAACGGAATCGCGATGGTGGCCACCAGCGTGGCGATCGTCACCGCGTTCAGCGCCGTCACCTGGTCGTAGTCGAGGTACTTCGTCGCGTAGGCGATCACAAACGTTGAGAAAATGTAGAACGGTCCGGTCTCCACCACTTTGGCCCCAATGGCGATCAGAACGGACTTCCAGTGGTAGCGGAGCGTGTCCGCCAGCGGCACTTTGGCAATGCTGCCGCTTTGCTGCGCGGCACGAAACGCAGGCGTCTCGTCGATGCCGCTGCGAATCCACAGGCCGAGGAAGACGAGCACGGCACTGAGGACAAACGGCACCCGCCAGCCCCACGCCAGGAACTGTTCTTCCGGCAGCAGGCTCATGAGCGACATGGATAACGTGCCGAGCAGCATGCCGATGGTCACGCCCATCTGGGGAATGCTGCCGTAGAAGCCGCGTTGGTCGTTTCGTGCGTATTCTACAGCCAGGAGCAGGGCGCCGCCCCACTCGCCGCCAATCCCCAGCCCCTGCACCAGACGAAGGATGAACAGCAGGATCGGGGCCCACACGCCAATCGTGTCGTATCCAGGCAAAAGGCCGATCAGGACCGTCGCCGTCCCCATCAGCGAAAGCGTCAACACCAGCGTCTTTTTTCGTCCGACCTTGTCGCCGATATGACTGAAGATGAGGCCTCCCAACGGACGAATGAAAAACGTCAAGGAAAACGACAGGTAGGAGAGCAGCAGTCCCACCACAGGGTCCGTATTGGGGAAAAACAGCTTGCCAAATGCCAGTGATGCTACCGTCCCGTAGAGAAAGTAGTCAAACCACTCGATGGAGCTGCCGATCAGACTGGCGACCAACGCTTTGGTGCCCGTCTTCGGCGATACAGCCGTTTGCGCCATCTGCATCCTCCCTTTCCTCAAAGACAAATAGTGAATGTACCCCGAATGGTAACGCCCTATTGGCTGAATCGTCAATATTTTCACATAAAATACATGCCTGCATGGCGTCATATTGACGTGGGTATGTTTACCAGGTAAGATGAAGCCAACTTCCGTAACGACAGTCACGACTTGGCATCGTTATGGCCGGCTGGCAAACGCCGCGGTCTATTGATTCTTTCGGGGGGATAGCGATGAACGCCTTGATAGTGATTGACTATACGAACGATTTCGTGGCAGCCGACGGAGCGCTGACCTGCGGGGAACCGGCCCAGCGGATCGAACAGCGGATCGCGGAGCTGACCGAGCAGTTCGTGCGCGACGGCCACTACGTCGTCATGGCGGTGGACGCCCACCAGAAGGACGACCCGTACCACCCGGAAACGCCGCTGTATCCTCCGCACAACATCATCGGCACCGAGGGGCGACGGCTGTACGGAAAGGTGCAGGACGTGTACGAACGGCATGCCGGACGCATTACCTGGATGGACAAAACCCGCTACAGCGCATTTCAGGGGACCGATCTCGCCCTGCAGCTGCACGCTCGGGGCATTCGCGAAATCCACCTTACCGGCGTCTGCACGGACATCTGCGTGCTGCACACGGCGATCGACGGCTTTTACCGCGGGTTTACGGTCGTGATTCACGCCGATGCCGTCGCCAGCTTTAACCCGGCCGGTCACGAATGGGCCTTGAACCACTTCAAAAATCAGCTCGGCCTCCAGGTTTTGGCCGATTTGTGATAAGGAGACGCCTAGATGACACCCTACAAGACGCTTTTTGACGTAATTGACCCGAAAATCTACCGCTTTGTCCACATTTGCCAAACGTGCGGCCAGCCCAATTTCCGCACGACCGATCAACCGCAGAAATGCGCGGCTTGCGATGAGACCCGGTCGTTTGAAGTGCTGCCCTACTACGATCCGTCCCGGGATTACGCCCTCGACGCGGACGAGTACGCGCTCAGCATGATGTACGCGCTGTACAAGAAAGGGCTGCACAAAACCGAAGTGGTATTTGACGACTTTTACCGCAAGGCACCCTTCGTCAAACCGACAGGGGATTACCAGGGCGAGCTGGGCGGGTACGTGGCATTCGGCGGCTTGGAGCAGTTGATTGACATTCTCCAAAACCTGTACTTCAACGAATCGGACATCGCCTACCTGCGCTCCAAAAACCTGTACGACGAGGACTTTCTCGAAGAGCTGCGAAACCTGCGCTTCACCGGCCATCTGGATGCCATGGAAGAAGGCCAGATCGTCTTCCCCAACACCCCCTACATCCGGATCATCGCCCCCGTGATCGAATGCATCTGGATTGAAGCGCAGCTGCTGAATACCATCAACAGCGAGTCGCTGCTGATGACCAAAGGGGCCCGCATCATCACGGCGACGGACGGGCAGACCGTGATCGAAATGGGCAAACGCCGCGCCCAGGGGCGGGACGCTTCCGTCCAGGGGGCACGAGCCGCCTACATCGCCGGCTTTCACTTTACGTCCAATCTGAAAGCAGGCAAAAAGTACGGCGTGCCCACAACGGGAACGCACGCCCACCTGTTCGTCCAGTTTTTCCCCAGCGAGCTGGACGCGTTTCTCGCCTTTGCCGAGGTCTTTCCGGCGAAGTCAATCCTGTTGGTCGACACCTTTGACGTGCTGGGTAGCGGCATCCCCAACGCGATCAAGACGGCCAAGATCATGGAAGAACACGGACACAGGCTGAACGGCATCCGGCTTGACAGCGGCGATTTGGCCTACCTGTCCAAGCGGGCACGGGAGATGCTGGACAACGCCGGCCTGTCGTACGTAAAAATTGCCGCTTCCAGCGACCTGGACGAGTACACGATCGCTTCGCTCAAGCTGCAGGGGGCCAAAATCGACGTGTGGGGCATCGGCACGAAGTTCATTACAGCCTATGACAGCCCCGCCCTTGGCGGTGTGCACAAGATCGTCGCCCGCAAAACCGAGCGGGAATGGATCGCGCTGATCAAAATCTCGGAGAACCTGGACAAAATCATCAACCCCGGGCTGAAAAAAGTGTACCGCCTCTACGATCGAAACGGCATGGCCAAAGGCGATTACATCTGTCTGCAGGAAGAGACGCTGGACAACCTTACCGAAATCGTTCTGAAGCACCCGACCAATCCGCTCAAAAGCAAGCGGGTCGTCGACTTTACGGCAGTGGAATTGCTTCGCCCCATTTTCCGAAACGGTCAGCTTGTCTATCAGAAGCCCACGTTGGACGAGATAAGGGACTTCCACCGCAAGCAGAAAAGCACGTTCTGGGAAGAATACCTCCGCCTCGACAACCCGGAAGTATACCCTGTCGCCCTGTCCGACCGCTTGCGGGCGTTGAAGGACAAGCTGATTCACGACAAGCGGCGCCATTCACTGACGTAACTGACAACAAAAACACCCCCTCCGAATCATCTGCCGGAGGGGGAGCATGACCATTTAACTTGGCGCCTCGCCCGCCTGTCAGGGCGTCATGTCGTGGATCTGCTGCTCCAGTTCGCGGCGGTACGCGTCCGCCTGTTCCGCACTCCAGTTTCCGTACTGCTTCATGAAGGACAGGATCGGCTCTTTCCAGCGCTTCGCCCACGCGATGTCAAACAGCAGACTGCTCGTGCGGCGAAGCAAAAAGTCCCCCGGTGTCACTGCCATCTCCTCTTCCAGCGCGTACACCAGGGACGTGAACACTTCCAGCGACATCTGGTGCCGCTTTGCTTCCTGCCCGCGCTCGCGGATAATCGCAAACAGGCGGTCTATATTGCTGCCATAGCGGCGAACGAGCCGTTCCGCCTCCTCACGACTGAGGCCTGCCGCCATCCCTTCCTCTGTTTTCCTTGCGACAAAGGATGCAAAACCTGCGGAGCCGCCCACCTTGCCGCCGGACAGCGCAATCCGGTCCGTCGTGCACCCTGCCTGTACGCCCAGTTCCTGTGCGACGATGTTGACCACCTTTTCCGCCATCTTGCGGTAGCCGGTCAGTTTGCCGCCGGCAATGGTGATCAGACCGCTCGGGGAACGAAACACTTCGTCTTTGCGGGAGATTTCCGAAGCCGACTTGCCTTCCTCGTAAATCAGCGGCCGTATCCCAGCCCAGCTCGCCTCGATGTCCTCCGCCCGGATGCCCACCTCCGGGAACATGTAATGGATGGCCGAAAGCAGGTAATCGCGGTCTTCCACCGTCATCACCGGATGGGCCAGATCGCCGTCGTAGGGGGTGTCGGTCGTGCCCACGTAGGTTTTCCCCGCGCGCGGAATGGCAAACGCCATGCGGCCGTCCGGCGTGTCAAAATAGACGGCCTGACGCAGCGGAAACCGCGCCTGGTCAAAGACGATGTGCACCCCTTTGGTGTGAAAGAGCCGCTTGCCCTGCAGGGAACCGTCTTTTTCGCGCAATTCATCCACCCACGGACCGGCAGCGTTAACCACTTTTTTTGCGCGGATGGCAAACGTCTCCCCGCTGATCCGATCGACGGCCTGCACGCCAACGACCTTGCCGTTTTCGTACAGGAACGACTCCGCCTTCACGTAGTTGACCGGCAGCGCCCCGCGGGCCGCCGCCTCTTTGATCACTTCCAGCGTCAGCCGGGCGTCGTCCGTCTTGTACTCCACGTAGTAACCGCCCGCTTTCAGCTTTTCCTTGCGCAGGAGCGGCTCCATCTTGAGCGTCTCCTCCCGGCTGAGCATCCGCCGCCGTTCGCTCCGTTTCACTCCTGCCAGCCAGTCGTACAGGTACAGGCCGACAGATGTGGCCAGCCGTCCGTACGTGCCGCCTTCGATCAGCGGCAGCAGCATCCACTCCGGCTGGGTGACGTGCGGCGCGTTTTCGTAGACGATCGCCCGCTCTTTGCCCACTTCGGAGACGAGGCGAAACTCCAGCTGCTTCAGGTAGCGCAGCCCGCCGTGAACCAGTTTGGTGGAGCGGGAACTGGTCCCCGCGGCGAAATCCTGCATCTCAAACAGCCCTGTTTGAATCCCCCTCGCCTGGGCGTCCAGCGCAATCCCCGCTCCGGTGATACCGCCGCCGATCACCAGCAGGTCTACCTCTGTCGATTTGAGTTGCGCCAGGTGCTCCGCTCGTTTCATCACGCATCACTCCCTGTTTTACTTTATCGATGGGTCAACCCGAACAGTCCGGAAAAAACACAAACGACCACCAATCCCTCCTTGCCTGCAAAGAAGGATCAGTGGTCGACTCCGTATCTCAGACCATCCGTATGAACTTATCGCGTACAGTATACCACATGCGGCCGATTATTTGAAGGCCATCGCAGCCCGCACGGCTTTTTTCCAGCCGTCGTACAGTTCGTTGCGCTTCTCCTCGCTCATTTTCACGTCAAAGACGCCGTCGACGTGCCAGTTGGCGGCAATCTCCTGCCTGTCTTTCCAGAAGCCTACCGCCAACCCGGCCAGATAGGCTGCTCCCAGAGCGGTCGTCTCGTTTACCTGCGGACGTTCCACTGGCACGCCCAATACGTCGCTTTGGAACTGCATCAGGAAGTCGTTTTTCACCGCGCCGCCGTCCACGCGCAGCTTTTTCAAATTGATGCCGGAGTCGGCCTCCATTGCGGTGAGCACGTCTTTCGTCTGGTAGGCCAGCGATTCCAGCGTGGCACGGATGAAGTGCTCCTTGCTGGTCCCCCGCGTCAGGCCGAAGACGGCGCCGCGCACGTCACTGTCCCAATACGGCGTGCCCAGGCCGACGAACGCCGGCACCACGTAGACCCCTTCGGTCGATTCCACACGGCTGGCGTACGTTTCGCTGTCGGCTGCCGACTTCAGCATGCGCAGGCCGTCGCGCAGCCACTGGATGGCGGAACCGGCGACAAAAATGCTTCCTTCCAGCGCATATTCCACTTTGCCGTCGATCCCCCAGGCAATCGTGGTCAGCAGGCCGTGTTCGGAACGCACCGGTCTCTCCCCGGTGTTCATCAGCATGAAGCAGCCGGTGCCGTAGGTGTTTTTCGCCATGCCTTCCTCAAAGCATGCCTGGCCGAACAAGGCCGCCTGCTGATCTCCCGCCGCGCCGGAGATGGGCGCCTCCACGCCGAAAAAGAGATCTTTGTCGGTATGCGCGTAGATTTCCGAGCTGGAACGCACTTCAGGCAGCATCGCTTTCGGCACGGTGAGGTGCGCCAGCAGTTCGTCGTCCCAGCGCAGGTCGTAAATGTTGTACATCAGCGTGCGGGACGCATTGGTGTAGTCAGTCACATGCGCCTTGCCGCCAGAGAGCTTCCAGATCAGCCAGGAATCGATGGTGCCAAACAAGAGATCGCCGCGTTCTGCCTTGGCGCGTGCCCCTTCCACGTTGTCAAGGATCCACTTGACCTTGGTGCCGGAAAAGTAGGCGTCGATCAACAGGCCGGTCCGTTCGCGGAACAGGTCGTTCAGCCCTTTCGCCTTCAACTCTTCGCAAATATCGGCCGTCTGGCGGGACTGCCAGACGATCGCGTTGTAGACCGGCAGACCGGTGTGTCTGTCCCAGACGACAGTCGTCTCCCGCTGGTTGGTAATGCCGATCGCGGCCACTTCCTGGGCGCTGATGTTGTGGTTGGCCAGCACTTCGCCGATCACGCCGACGACGGACGACCAGATCTCCATGGCATCGTGCTCCACCCAGCCCGGCCGGGGAAAAATCTGCGTAAACTCCCTCTGGGCTACTCCCACCATGTGTCCTGCCCGGTTGAACAAAATGGCACGGGAACTGGTCGTGCCCTGGTCAATGGCCAAAACATACATCTTTTCCATCCGTCACATATCCCCCTTTATCGTTTCCCGATCATCTCTGCCTCAATCAGCTTGGGCCGACCGCTATCCGAACAAGGCCTTGAAGACGAGCGCTCCCGCCGTCCCGCCGACGATCGGCCCCACGACCGGAATCCAGGCGTAGCCCCAGTCAGATGTGCCTTTGCCCGGGATCGGCAGAACAAAGTGGGCGAGACGAGGCCCCAGATCGCGCGCCGGATTGATCGCGTAGCCGGTGGTCCCGCCGAGCGACATGCCGATGGCGACGATAAAAAAGCCGACGATCAGCGGATTGAGCCCTTCGGTAAACGTGTTGCTGCCGATAGCCAGCAGGCCAAACACAAGGAAAAACGTGCCCAGTCCTTCGCTGAGAATATTCGCAAATGTGTGTCGAATCGCCGGAGCTGTGCAGAATACTGCCAGCTTGGCCGCCGGGTCAGCAGTTTCTCTCCAGTGCGGCAGGTAGTACAGGTAGACAAAGATTGCTCCCAAAAACGCCCCGGCCATCTGGGCCAAAATGTACCCGGGCACGAGCTCCCAGGCAAACGAGCCAATTGACGCAAACGCAATGGTAATGGCCGGATTAAAATGGCCGCCGCTGATGGCCCCGACCGCGTATACGGCAAAGGCGACAGCAAACCCCCAGCCCAGGGTAATCACGATCCACCCGCTGTCTTTTGCCTTTGACTTGTTCAGCACGACTCCCGCCACGACGCCGTCCCCGAGAATCACCAGCATCATGGTCCCGATCAGTTCCGCCCAATACGCCGACATCTTGTTCCTCCATTCTCTTTTTTTAATATTTATGACGAGTCTGGACCGGTTTTCCCTCTTTTGCTGTTCACCTCCACTGGAAGAAAACAGAAAATCCACCTATTTATCCACGGTTTAAGTCCACAGGAACTTAAACACAGGGAATATATAGGTGGATCTCCTGATCTCATCCGACATATGAACTTCTGTAATCAATCTTATGCGGTCGTGAAAGCGTTGTCAATCATTTTTTACAGCTGTTTCCACAAGTTTCGATCGGAGGTGGTGACGGCGATGGCTCCTGCCGCCAGAGCGCTCTCGATCTCCTCCCGGGTGCGGATAAACCCGCCTACGATGATCGGAATTTGAATCTGTTCGCGAATTTCCGTAATAATGTGCGGCATGACCCCCGGAAGGACTTCGACGAAATCGGGTTTTGTCTGCTCAAGGATTTTGTAGCTCGTCTCCAGCGCGCCGGAGTCCAGCAGAAACAGGCGCTGCACCGTGACCAAGCCCTTCTTTTTGGCGGTCGTGATCACCTGCGAACGGGTGGAAATGACGCCGGCCGGCTTGATCTCCTGACAAAGAAACAGTGCGCCGTGCTCGTCGTTTTTCAATCCCTGCACCAGATCGGCATGCAGCCACAGCTTTTTTCCGTGCCGGCGTGCCAGGTCGGCGATGCTTTTCAGTTGGCAGATATGGCTCTCCAGCAAAATGATCGTCTCGTACCGGCTTTCCAGGACGCGTTCAAATTCTTTCATTTGGCGAATGGCCGGCAAGATGGTTTGCGAACCCAGCATGACTTGTCCTCATCCCCTTGAAGAAGAAGTGCTCCGCTTCAATCATGCCAAAAAAACCCGGCGAATGCGATGGGGAGTTGGATGCTAGTTTACAGCCCCGCACTCCCGCCGTCGGCATCTTGATCATCGGCCGCCTCCAGCACGGGGTACAGCCGCGCTTCGAGGCCGAAATCCCGTTCCAAAAGCCCAACGTGCTCCTCCTGCAGTCCGGCAGCGAGCAGGCCCACACGCAGGACGCTGCCCGAATCGTACTGGACGGTCATCCTGCGGACGGAGACACCCGCCCGTTCGAGAAACAGCAGTACCTGCTCCGGCGTCACGCCAGCCGCTGTCCCTGCCAGGCAGCAGAAGTCGAGGCCGGATGAGAGGCGGCTGGACGGGACCGCCTCCGGCCGTTCACGCCAAGCGGGATGAGGCGCAAACGGTTGGGTCAGCAAGTAGGCCAGATCTTCCACAACCGCGCTGGCAGTCGGCAATTCGCCCGCCCCTTTGCCGGTGAACAAAAGGTCGCCGACGAGACTGCCTTCCACCTGTACGGCATTGTACGCATCCTGGATGCGCGCCAGCGGATGCTCCAGCGGCACCAGCGTCGGCCGCACGGACAGGTGCAGGCCGCCGTTTCCCTGGTGGGCTTGCGCCAGCAGTTTGATCCGATACCCCAGTTCCTTCACCAGCCGGATGTGGCTCTGCGAGACTTCAACAATCCCCTGCCGCTCAATGGCTGACAGGGGCAGCGACTCCCCGAACACGAGCTGTGCCAGAATGTACAGCTTGTACAAGGCGTCCCAGCCTTCCACGTCGGAGCTCGGGTCTGCCTCCGCATACCCCAGTTCCTGTGCCCGCTTCAACACATCGTCGTAGGGAAGCTGGGCCTCCTCCATCTGCGACAGGATAAAGTTGGTCGTCCCGTTGAGGATGCCGCACACCTTTGTAATATCGTTGGTTCTGAGGAATTGACGGAGCACCCCAAGGATGGGAATTCCCCCCGCGACGCTGGCTTCATAGGCGAGATGGACGCCGTGCCGGTTGGCCAGTTCCACCAGCTCCGCGCCGCGTTTGGCCAGCAGCTCCTTGTTGGCCGTCACCACATGACAGCCCTTCTCGATCAGCGACCGTACGTAGTCGTAGGTCGGTTCCACGCCGCCCATCACTTCCACGACGATGTCTACGTCGCTTTCCATTACGTCGGCAAACCGTGTCGTCAACAGCGATGGCTCCACCTGCACGGCCCTCTGCTTCCGCGAGTCGCGCACCAGCGCCTTGACGATTTCGATGCGCTTGCCCAACCGGGCCGACAGCTTCTCCTGCTTCGAACGGATTGTCTTGACCACCCCGCCGCCTACCGTTCCCAATCCCAATAAGCCTACTTTTACCACACTCATGTTTTTCCACCCCGTTTTTTGTTTGTACAACATGAAAAAGCCTTCTTCGGATTCGAAGAAGGCTGGTGTGCATTGTGCTCGAGCCTTCTTCTCATCTCTCAAGACACGCGTGTCTTGCAGGAATTGGCACCTGGTCACGCACCGCGTGACGGTTGCCGGGCTTCATCGGGCCAGTCCCTCCACCTCTCTGGATAAGAAGAAGTCCTATGAAATTTTGAAACAGAAAAATAAAAAAACCTTCTCCGACAAGAAGAAGGTCTGCGTCCATATCAATCAAACCCGCTTCTTATCTGTCAAGACACCTGTCTTGCAGGAATTGGCACCTGGTCACGCACCGCGTGACGGTTGCCGGGCTTCATTGGGCCAGTCCCTCCGCCGCTCTGGATAAGAACAGTGTTTAACTCTTGGGTATCATTGTAAAGAATCACAGGTTGTTCGTCAACAAAAATCTGGCAGACCGGCATTTCGCCCGTCGTAAGCCGCTGCAAGTTGACATACATACGAAAAAGGATGGAGTCGTCAGATCGGCCATCCTTTTTCTTGACCAGCAAGGCACTGGCACCTGTCGAACCAACGGAAAAGGCGCTTTCGCCAATACCGGGTTATTTGATTCGCTTTACTTCACCCGTTTCTGCATGAACACTTATCTCGTGCTTCTGTCCTGCATTGAAAGTAAAAACGCGAACGATCCATTCTGATTCGGTGCTCACTGCATCCTGTACAATGAATATATCAGCTTTGTCAGAAAGACTCTTTACAAAGTTTAGCGCCATTTGAATGGCTTTCTTTTGCAGCATGGGATAATGTGGATGTTGTACATCATCTGCAACGACAAGTTTGCTCAAATCCGTTTTCGCAGGATACGATTCCAATGAAGGGGAAGCCGCCCATGTTTCTACTTCCGCTCCGACCTCTATGTCTGTAAGCAAAACCTTGTTATTCTTGCGATCAAGCAGAATGGCATCGTCGTTTACGAAATACCATTCGGCGTCATAGTCGCCATCTCTTGCTGTTTTGTCACTTTCAGCAACCAGCAGTGCTTTTTTCTCATAGTTTGTCTCGATGACGTATCCTGTCAAACCTTTGCGTTCGTTTTTGGGTTTCTCATCCGAGCATCCTGCTGTGAGAAGCAGAAACGCAAACAAGGTTATGTACAGTAATGGTCTGTTCATGATCCCTCCATTACGTTCAAATGTAAAAGAGCATCCACGATTTTTACCCACCGGTTATGAAGTATTATAATGTAAAAAACATGAAAATAAATTACATTTTGGTAACGAACAAAACAAAAAACGCCCCGAAACAGGGCGTTGGTAAAGTACAGTCGATTGAGGTACAAAATTTTTTTATCCAATCCGTTTGGACATGCGTCATGACCGGTTACGCATAAAAGCTGCGAGGGGCTTTGCGCCAGTCGGCCAACAGGCTTTCCTGCTCTGCCGTGATGACGCCGCGCTCGCGTGCCGTCTCGAGCAGTGCAGTGTAGTGGGAAAGCGTCGCGACCGGGATGCCTTCCTCCCTAAAGAGGGCTTCCGCTTCTGGAAACTGGTAGCTGAAGATCGCTGCCACGCCGAGCACGTCGCCTCCCTCCGCCTGGACGGCCTTTGCCGCTTTGAGCGAGCTGCCGCCGGTGGAGATCAGATCCTCGATGACCACCACTTTCTGACCTGCGGCCAGCGCGCCTTCCAGTTGATTCTGCCGCCCGTGCCCCTTTGCCTTGTCGCGCACGTAGATCATCGGCAGGTCCAGCAGTTCTGCCACCCAGGCAGCGTGCGGGATGCCTGCCGTCGCCGTGCCGGCGATCACTTCCACCTGCGGAAAATGTTCGCGGATCACCTCGGCAAACGCCTGGGCAATCCGGCGGCGGACCGGCGGATGAGACATCGTGAGCCGGTTGTCGCAGTAGATCGGCGACTTGATGCCGGATGTCCAGGTATACGGCTGGTCCGGGCGCAGGTGAACGGCGCCGATCTCCAGCAGGTGTCCCGCTATTTCTTTGGCTGTCGTGGTATTCATCCTATCCTCTTCCCTTCGCGTACGTTTAGAGGCATGCCGCCTGAACGGCGTTAACGATCCGCTCCCAGGCGGCGGCAGGATCGGGCGAAGCCGTAACCGCCCGGCCGATTACGATGTAGTCGCTCCCCAACTGAAACGCCTGTTCCGGGGTCGTGATCCGGGTCTGGTCTCCCTTCTCCGCCCAGAGAGGCCGAATCCCCGGGGTGACGGTGAGGACATCAATACCGGCCGCCTGCTTGATCATCGGTACTTCCAATGGAGAGGCGACGACTCCGTCCAGCCCCGCCTGTTTGGCCAACTTCGCGTAATGGACGACGACATCTTCCACCGTGCCGGGAATCGCCAGCTCCTCGTTCATCGTCTGCTGTCCGGTCGAGGTGAGCATCGTAACGCCGATCAGCAGAGGACGGGGAGCACCGGCCGCGGTCCCCTGCTCCAGTCCTTCCCGGGCCGCCTCCATCATCGCCACGCCTCCCGCAGCGTGCACGTTGACCATGTCGACGCCGTGACGGGCCAGGCTTTTCATCGCCCCTTTGGCCGTGTTGGGAATGTCGTGCACCTTCAGGTCGAGAAACACCTTCAGTCCCTGCTCCTTCAGGTAGTGGACGATCGCCGGGCCTTCTGCATAGTACAGTTCCATGCCCACCTTGACGTATCGAATCAGCCCGTCCAGCCGGGCCAGACATTGTGTGACGTCCTTTTTCGTGGAAAAGTCGAGCGCAACGATCATGCGCTCGCGTATATCGGTTGGTTGCAGCGGCACACCGCTCTCTCCCTTCCTAGTGGCGACACCGCCTCGAATTTGCTTCCCTGCGTAGCCACATCCAGGTCCGCGACAGGGGGCTTCCTAGTGGCGACACTTCGTCGCGTTTACTCCCCTGCGTAGCCACATCCAGGTCCCCGATAGGGGGCTTCCTAGTGGCGACACCGCCTCGCGTTTGCTTCCCTGCGTAGCCACATCCGGGTCCCCGATAGGGGGCTTCCTAGTGGCGACACTTCGTCGCGTTTACTCCCCTGCGTAGCCACATCCGGGTCCCCGATAGGGGGCTTCCTAGTGGCGACACTTCGTCGCGTTTACTCCCCTGCGTAGCCACATCCGGGTCCCCGATAGGGGGCTTCCTAGTGGCGACACTTCGTCGCGTTTACTCCCCTGCGTAGCCATAGCCGTAGCTCCGCAGGGGACGCTCTGACTGTTATACCGGCACGGCTATCTTGGCTCCCGTGCGCTGCGCCGGCATCGCTTCCGTAGAGAACGTGATCGTCTCCAGGACGTGCAGGAGCGCTTTTGCTGTGTCCAGGGACGTCAGGCAGACGGCACCGTTTTCCACAGCTTCGCGGCGGATGCGGAAACCGTCCCGCTGCGGTGTCTTGCCTTTGGTCAGGGTGTTTAACACAATATTCGCTTCCCCTTGATGGATCATGTCCAGCAGGTTGGGCGTGCCCTCGGACAGCTTGTTTACGCGGGTAACGGTCAATCCCGCTTTCTCCAGGTAATCCGCCGTTCCAGAGGTGGCCAGCAGTTTAAAGCCCAGGCGATGGAAGCGTTTCACGATCTCCAGCGCTTCTCCCTTGTCCTTGTCGGCGACGGTGACAAGCAGCGAACCATGTGTCGGGATGTTCATGCCGGCGGCCAGGAGCCCTTTGTACAGCGCTTTGGCCAGCGTCCGCTCGCGGCCCATCACTTCGCCGGTCGACTTCATTTCCGGACCCAGCGTGATGTCGACGCGGCGCAATTTGGCGAAGGAGAAGACCGGCACTTTCACGGAAACCATCTCGTCTTCCGGATGGCAGCCGGGCGTAAAGCCCTGCTCGACGATGGAGTGGCCGAGGATCGCCTTGGTCGCGATGTTCGCCATCGGGATGCCCGTCACTTTGGACAGGAACGGCACGGTCCGGGACGAACGCGGGTTTACCTCGATCACGTACGGACGGTTGTCGCAGATGACAAACTGAATGTTGATCAGCCCTTTGATCTGCAGGGCGCGGGCCAGCTTCGTCGTCATGTCGACCAGTTCTGCTTTGATTTCAGGCGAGAGCGACTGCGGCGGATACACTGCGATCGAGTCGCCGGAGTGCACCCCTGCGCGCTCAATGTGTTCCATAATGCCCGGAATCAGCACGTTTTCCCCGTCGCAGATGGCGTCCACCTCCGCCTCCGTGCCGACCATGTAGCGGTCGACCAGCACCGGATGCTCCGGATTGACCTTCACTGCGTGTTCCATGTACTCCAAAAGTTCCGTCTTGTTGTAGACGATTTCCATCGCGCGGCCTCCCAGGACGTAGGATGGACGAACCAGTACCGGGAAGCCGAGGCTTTCAGCCGCCACCACCGCTTCTTCCACAGAGGTGACGGTTTTGCCCGGCGGTTGGGCGATGTCAAGGCTTCTGAGCAGCGCTTCAAACTTTTCGCGATTTTCCGCTGCGTCGATGTTCTCCAGGCTGGTGCCGAGGATGCGCACGCCGCGGGCGGCCAATTTGTCCGCCAGGTTAATCGCCGTCTGTCCGCCAAACTGAACGATCACGCCCTCGGGCTGTTCCGCGTCGATGATGTTCATCACGTCTTCGATGTAGAGCGGCTCGAAGTACAGGCGGTCAGAGGTGTTGAAATCAGTGGAGACGGTCTCCGGGTTGTTGTTGATAATGATTGCTTCATACCCCGCCTCTTTCAGCGCCCAGACCGCGTGAACGGTGGCGTAGTCGAACTCGATGCCCTGGCCGATGCGGATCGGGCCGGAGCCAAGCACGACGACGCGCTTTTTGCCCGTCTCCACCCGCTCGTCTTCCTGCTCGTAGGTGGAGTAGTAGTACGGGGTCTGCGCTTCAAACTCGGCCGCGCAGGTATCCACCATCTTGAACACGGGCTTGAAGCCGTGCTCTTCCCGCAGAGCGCGGACTTCTGCTTCCGTTCGGCCGGTCAGTTCAGCGATTTTCCGGTCGGTAAAGCCCATCCGCTTCGCCTCGTAGAGCTTCTCCGGCGTCAGACCTGCCGCCAGTTCTTGTTCAAAAGCGACGATCCTGTGCAGCTTGTGCAGGAAGAAACGGTCGATGCTGGTCAGGTCGTGCAGCGTCTCGATGCTCCAGCCGCGGCGCAGTGCCTCTGCAAGCAGGAACAGGCGCTCGTCGTCAGCGGTGATCAGCCGGTCTTTCAGCTCCTCGTCGGCCAGCGCGGACGTGCCCTTGATCTCCAGGTGGTAGGTGCCGATCTCCAGGGAGCGGATCGCTTTCATAATCGACTCTTCAAACGTGCGGCCAATTGCCATCACTTCCCCGGTCGCCTTCATCTGCGTGCCCAGCTTGCGGTTGGCCGACTGGAACTTGTCAAACGGCCAGCGCGGGATTTTGCTCACCACGTAGTCGATCGTCGGCTCGAAGCAGGCGTAGGTTTGGCCGGTGACCGGGTTCTTCAGTTCGTCCAGCGTGTAGCCGATGGCGATTTTGGCAGCCATCTTGGCGATCGGGTAGCCCGTCGCCTTGGAGGCCAGCGCGGAGGAGCGGCTGACGCGAGGGTTTACCTCGATCACGTAGTAGCGGAAGCTGTGCGGGTCGAGCGCGAACTGCACGTTGCAGCCGCCTTCGATGCCCAGCGCGCGAATGATTTTCAGCGCGGAGGAGCGGAGCATCTGATACTCGCGGTCGGACAGCGTCTGGCTCGGCGCCACGACGATGGAGTCGCCGGTGTGCACCCCGACCGGATCGATGTTTTCCATGTTGCAGACGACGATGCAGTTGTCGTTTGCGTCGCGCATTACCTCGTACTCGATCTCCTTCATCCCGGCGATGCTCTTCTCGATCAGACACTGCGAGATGGGAGAGTATTTCAGACCGCTCGCCACGATTTCCCGCAAGCTCTCCTCGTCTTCGCAGATGCCGCCGCCGGTGCCGCCCAGCGTGTAGGCCGGACGGACGATGATCGGGTAGCCGATTTCGCTGGCGAACCGCACCGCTTCATCCACGGTGCTGACGATCGTCGACTCGGGCACCGGCTCGCCCAGCTCGTTCATCAGGGCGCGGAACTGCTCCCGGTCTTCCGCCTGCTTGATCGCGTCCAGGTTGGTGCCGAGCAGCTTCACGTTTTCTTCTGCCAGCACACCCGATTCTGCCAGTGCCACCGCCATGTTGAGCCCGGTTTGGCCGCCCAGGGTAGGCAGCAGGCCGTCCGGTTTTTCCTTGCGGATGACGCGGGTGACAAATTCCGACGTGAGCGGTTCGATGTACACGTTGTCCGCCATGTTGGTGTCGGTCATGATCGTGGCCGGGTTGGAGTTGATCAGCACCACTTCCAGCCCTTCTTCCTTCAGCGCCTGGCAGGCCTGTGTGCCTGCGTAGTCAAACTCCGCCGCCTGTCCAATGACGATGGGACCGGAGCCGATCACCAGGATTTTTTTCAGGTCAGCGAGCTTTGGCATGTGCCCTCTCCTCCTTCGCGGTGTCCATGATTTCGAGAAACTGGTCAAACAGGTAGCCGGTGTCGTACGGACCTGGGGCCGCTTCCGGGTGGTACTGTACGGAGAAAGCCCGTTTCTCCAGATTGCGCAGACCTTCCACCGTGCCGTCGTTCAGTGCAACGTGCGTAATCTCCAGGCCGGTGCCCGGAATCGACTCCGCTTTCACCGCGTAGCTGTGGTTCTGCGACGTGATGTAGGTGCGGCCTGTCATGATTTCCTTGACCGGATGGTTGCCGCCGCGGTGGCCAAACTTCATCTTCACCGTGTCCGCTCCGGACGCCAGGGCAAACAACTGGTGGCCCAGACAGATGCCAAACAGCGGATACTCGCCCAAAATCTCGCGGATTGTCTCGATCGCCTGCGGCACGTCTTTCGGATCGCCGGGGCCATTGGACAGGAGGATGCCGTCCGGCTGCAGTCGGCGAATCTCGGCTGCGGTCACGTTGTGGGGAACGACGACCACATCGCAGTTGCGCTTGGTCAGCTCGCGCAAAATACCATGCTTGGCGCCGAAGTCGACCAGCACCACGCGATGGCCCGTTCCCGGACAGCTAAACACGCTCTTGGTGGAGACACGAGCCACCTGATCGTTCATCAGGGGAGCGTGGCGGAGCGAGTCGAGCAGCTCGGACAGGGGAGCCTCGCTGGTCGTGATCATCCCTTTCATCGTACCGTGATAGCGAATCTTGCGGGTCAGCATCCGCGTGTCGACGCCGGCGATGCCCGGGATGTCGTACGCTTTCAGCAGTTCGTCCAGCGTCCCGGCGCTGCGCCAGTTGCTCGGCGTGTCACAGTGCTCGCGGACGACGAATCCGTGGATGTACGGGCGCACCGCCTCAAAATCGTCCCGATTGATCCCGTAGTTGCCGATCAGCGGGTAGGTCATGGTGACAATCTGGCCGCAGTAGGAAGGATCGGACAGCACTTCCTGATAACCGGTCAACCCGGTGTTGAATACCACTTCCCCCACGCTCTCCGTCGTCGCCCCAAAAGCGGTGCCGACACACTCCGTTCCGTCTTCCAAGATCAGTCTCGCTCGCATCTTCGCTTCCTCCTTTTTCTGCTTCCTTATTCCGCTTCCCGATATACGATCGCACCGTTTACCATCGTCAGGGTCGGCCATCCTTTGCAGACCCAGCCGGCAAATGGCGTGTTGGTTCCCTTGCTGGCAAAGGTGCCGGGATCAATGGTCCGCTCCGCTTCCAGATCAAGCACGCTGAGATCGGCTGGAGCACCCACTTCCAGGCGTCCGTACGGCAGTCCGAAAATCTCTGCCGGTTTTACGGTCAACAGCTCAATCAACTGCTTCAGCGTCAGTTCGCCGGTCAGCACCAGATGGGTGTACAGGAGCGGGAATGCCGTCTCCAGTCCGACGATGCCAAACGGTGCCCGCTCAATGCCGTTCGCCTTTTCTTCCGCTGTGTGCGGGGCGTGATCAGTGGCGATGATGTCAATCGTGCCGTCCTTCAGTCCGGCGATCAGCGCCGCCCGGTCTTCGCGGCTGCGCAGCGGCGGGTTCATTTTCCAGTTGGCGTTCAGGTCGTCCGGGATGTCTTCGTCGCAGAGCAGCAGGTGGTGCGGCGTCACTTCGCAGGTGACGTTCACCCCGGCCCGCTTGCCGTCCCGCACCAGACGCACCGATTCCTTGGCGCTGATGTGGCAGACGTGGTAGTGGACGCCGGTCTGCTCTGCCAGCAGGATGTCCCGTCCCACGTGGATCGACTCCGATTCCGACGGGATGCCCGGAAGGCCGTGCCGCGCCGCCACCACGCCGTCGTGAAGCGCGCTGCCCGGAGTGATCAGATCGTCGTCTTCGCAGTGGGCAACGATCGAGAGGCCCAGTTCTTTCGCCCGCTTCATCGCTTCCTTCATCATCGCGCTGGATTGGACGCCCACGCCGTCATCAGTAAGGGCGAAAATCCCCGCTTCCTTGAGCGCGGCGAAGTCGGTCAATTCCTTGCCGAGCTGCCGCACGGTAATCGCTCCGTAGGGGAGCACGCGGGCCTTGCCCGCTTCCTGCGCCTTGTCGAGAATGTAGTGGACCGTCTCCACACTGTCGATGACAGGGCGGGTGTTGGGCATGCAGGCGATCGTGGTAAATCCGCCTTTTACGGCTGCATGCGCCCCCGTCGCGATCGTCTCCTTGTGTTCAAAGCCCGGTTCACGCAGGTGGACGTGGACGTCAATGAAGCCGGCGGAGATGAGTCTGCCCTTGCAGTCGATCCACACATGCCCGTCGCGCGCAAGCTGTTTATCGATCGCTTTGATGCGTCCGTCTTCGATCAGCACTTCGGCGGGGATCAGTTCGCCAGCCTCGTTTATGCGTTTGCCGTTGCCAAGGATGATTCCCATGTCTTATCGCTTCCTTTCAGCACAGTTTCCAGTACTGCCATGCGGGCAGCCACGCCGTTGGTCACTTGTTTTTGGATCAGCGACTTCTCGCATTCCACCAGGTCGCTGTGGATTTCCACTCCGCGGTTGACCGGCGCCGGGTGCATGATCACCGCGCCCGGCTTCATCATCTTGGCCCGCTCCAGCGTCAGCCCGTGTGCCCGGTGGTACTCTTCCTTGGATACAAACAGCGCGTCTGTGTGCCGCTCCAACTGCACGCGCAGCATCATCACCACGTCGGCCGTCTGGACCGCTTCGTCGATGTCGACCTTTTTCACCCCGTCCGGCACGATCTGCGCCGGCGGCATCATGCTGGCCGGACCGGCGAGCAGCAGGTTGGCCCCCAGCTTGGGCAGGGCGTGCAGATGCGAACCGAGCACGCGGCTGTGGCGAAGGTCACCGATGATGGCCACGGTCAGCCCCTCGATCCGGCCGAACTGCTGCCGCATCGTCAAGAGGTCGAGCAGACACTGGGTGGGATGTTCGTTGGTGCCGTCGCCCGCGTTGATCAGATGAAGGCTGACTTCAGAGGCCAGTTCCGTCAGCAGGCCGTCCTTTTTCGTGCGGATGACCGCCGCCTCCACGCCCATCGCTTCCAGCGTGCGGATCGTGTCGTAGATCGTTTCCCCTTTTACAGTGGAAGAGGTCTCCGGGATGAAATTCAGCACGTGCGCACCCAGCCGTTTTTGCGCCACCTCAAACGAAAAGCGGGTTCTCGTGCTGGCCTCGAAGAACAGGTTGGCGATGAAGCGTCCCTTCAGCACATCCGTCTGCACACCAGGCCGCTCCGCCCAGTATTCGGCGCGATCCAGCAGCCGCTCGATCTGATCCGTTGTCAGCTCTTTCATGCCAATCAGGTGCGTGACGATGCTCATCGAAAATCCCTCCGTATTCCGCAATTGGATAAAAAAAGCTTCTTGCCGTCTTTGCCGTGAAGGCAGGTAAGGCAAGAAGCTCGTGATTTGCTTCCCTGTGCGCAGGTGAAACAGCGCCCAGCCGCCTTGCCAGCCTCTCGGGACTGATTTAAAGGTCGTCGGAACGTGTCAGGCGATATGCTTTTGTTCTTCGCGGTGCGCTTCCCCCATCGCCGATTCCTTGCCCGGCAGGATCAGGTGCAGCACGATGCCGAGGAAGGTGGAGAAGGCGATGTTGTCAATTGTCAGGTTGTGCAGGAAAGACTGCCAGAAGGAAACGCCCTCGAAGCTGATTTTGTAACCGCCGATCCCGGTCACCAGAATCGCGGCGGCAATGATCATGTTGCGCTTATTGGAAAAGTCCACTTTGCTTTCGACGTACATGCGAAGCCCCTGGGCCGCGATAATCCCGAACAGGATGATGGAGACACCGCCCAGCACCGGCGTCGGAATCGTCATCAGGAGCTCGCTGATTTTGCCGCAGAAGGAGAACAGGATTGCCAATACCGCCGCCAGCGCAATCACCGTGCGGCTGAACACACGGGTGATGGCGAGCACACCGATGTTTTCCCCGTACGTGGTGGCAGGCGGTCCGCCAATCAGACCGGCCAGCGCGGTCGCCACTCCATCCCCCAGCAAGCTGCGGTGCAGTCCGGGATCTTTCATCAGATCGCGGTCCATTACCCGGCTCGTCACCAGCAGGTGGCCGAGGTGCTCCGCCAGCGTGACAAACGCGACCGGCGCAATGATCAGCGCCGCTACCCAGGCGGACGGGTCGCCGAGCGCGAAGGCCACTTCTTTCAGCTTGAAGTCCGGAGCGGAAATGATCTCTGCAGTAGCCACCTTGTTCAAGTCAATCAGCTCAGGATGACGCATGAGCGTGTAGAGGTACCCGGCGATGATGCCGATGAGAATCGGAATGAGGGCAAAAAAGCCGCGCAGCATCACAGCCGCCAGAACCGTTACAATCATCGTCACCAGTGAAATTTCAATGGAGGTGAGCGACATGACCGACTGGCCGTCCACCGTTACCTTGGTCGCCATATCGACGGCCACCACCGACAGGCTCAGGCCAATGACGACGATGACGGACGCGATCACCACCGGTGGCAGAACGCGGTCCAGCCACTTTACGCCGGCCTTCTGCACGATCGCCGCCACGATGACGTAGACCAGACCGGAGAGCAGACAGCCCAGCAGCGCGGTGCCGACGCCATAGGCCTGGCTTACCGTGATGATCGGGCCGATAAAGGCGAACGACGATCCCAGGTAGTTGGGCAGCTTGCCTTTGGTAATCAGCAGAAACAGGAGTGTTCCCACCCCGCTGGTAAAGAGCGCGGTCGCCGGGTCCAGGCCGGTCAGAATCGGCACCAGCACAGTCGCGCCAAACATCGCAAACAGGTGCTGGATGCTGAGCGGCAGCAGCTTGGAGACCGCGGGTGTTTCGTGCACATCGACAAAGTTTTTTTGACTCATCTGTATTGTCCCCCTGCGTTTGTTTTGTCTTTTATTTGTCTATACTGCGTATTTCGGCCAACAAAAAACCTCTTTGTGCAGGCACAAAGAGGCATACTCCTTCCATCCTTCCACGGGCATGGAAAGCGCGTAAACCTCTTCGCAACCTCACGGGATTGCGGTTAAAGAGGCGTATCCATTTTTGTCTCAGATCAACTGGCGGATGGTGACCATGTCCATCCCGTCCACTTCCGCCAGCTTCACGTCCACAATCTCAGTACGGGACGTAGGGACGTTCTTGCCGACAAAGTCGGGTCGGATCGGCAGCTCGCGGTGGCCGCGGTCCACCAGCACGGCCAACTGGATCATGCGTGGGCGGCCGTTGTCGATCAGCGCGTCCAGTGCGGCCCGAACCGTTCGTCCGGTGTACAGCACGTCGTCGACGAGAATGACCGTCTTGCCGGTGATGTCACCGGGCAACTGGGCACCGTGCAGCACCGCATCTTCTGATTTGTGCTGCAGATCGTCCCGGTAAAAGGTGATGTCCAACTGGCCGACCGGTACCTTGACGTTTTCGATCAGTTCGATCCGCTCCACCAGCCGCTGCGCCAGGTAGATGCCCCTCGTCTTGATGCCGGCGATGATACAGTCTTCCACACCCTTGTTCCGCTCGATGATTTCGTGGGCGATCCGCGTCAGTGCCCGACGGATGGCCGCTTCGTCCATGATGACGCTCTTGTTGATCACGTGCGCTTCCCTCCCGGAAATCGGCTTGTCTTACCTGTGGCACAAAAAAGGCTTCTTGTCAGGCGACAAGAAGCCACTGGCCGATGACAGGCAAAAGGGGTGATCCGCCCTTTTTCCTGCCGTCTCTGCGTATCCGTGCCCTTGCCAGCCTCACAGGACTGGATTTAAAGGTTCCCTTTGTCAGAATGAATTATGGCACGAATCGCAAGCCGTGTCAATGAGGTTTTTGCTCTTTCCAGAAAACGCTGATCCACGCCGGCAGGTGGTTGCCGTAAAACCCGACGGAACCCGTCACATGCCGAAGCAGTTCCACTTCGCGTTCACTGCCCGTTTTCAGATAGAGCGAGCCGTGTTCGGCGGCATCAAGCCGGACAAACAGCAAGGCGTTTCCGTCCGGTGACAGGGTGGGAAAGATATCGGCCGTCTTGTCCGTCCCCTGCGTCACAGCCTGCTGACTGCCGTCAGCGCTTCGCCGCCAAATGCGCTGCCCGGGCACCTTCGGATTTTCCGGGTCGTCCTCAAAATACGTCTCAACACCGCGGGTAAAATACAGCGTGTACGGAGAGGCGGCTGTCCACGTCGGCTGCGCATCCACCTTGTCCGGCTGCCCTGCCGGGATCACCCGCCCGTTGGCATCGGCAATCATCACGCGCTTGTTGTGCGTGGCCATGCGATCTTCGCCGTCGATAAACGCCAGCAGGCTGCTGTCCGGCGACCAGGCCAGCCACTGCGGATAGGCCAGACCGCTGCCGATGTCCACCGGTTTGCTGCCGGAGCGGGTCAGGTCAAGGATCTGAATCGGCACGCCGTCATTAGAAAGCGAAGCGGCATTCATCCACACATAGTAAGCCACCCGCTTGCCGTCCGGAGCGACTTTCAACCCTGTAGCCTCCAGCGGATAGATGTCTTCGTCCACATTGGACTGCTCGGTAAGCGGATAGACGGCCAGCTGATTGCCTGCCAGATCAATGAGCCTGAGCGTCATCGGACGGTCCGAAGCGACAGGCACGGAGACGAGCAGGCGCTTGCCGTCCGGCATCCAGGCAAAATCGGCCAGCTCCATCGTCTGGGTGCTGACGACGCCCGCTTTCTCCCCGGCCATTTCCGCCACCACCAACAGCTTTTTTCGGTCCTCGTCCGCCCCGGACGCAGCGACCAGGTAGGCGAAGGTGCGGGAGACAGGCGACCACTTGGGATGTTCCAAGACGGGCCGCTCATCCACCTGGAATGCTCCGGTTCCGTCCGCCTTCACCGCCCACAAGTAAGCCGGTGACGAACTGGAGCGCGCCTCCTTTTCGTACAGCAGGTAGAGCAGCCATTTGCCGTCGGCCGACCACCCGGCGATCTCTGCTTCGCCCTGCGTCGTCACCTGCACGGGCACGGCGTCGGCCTTGCTGGCGTCGAGTATCCACAAATGCTTATTGTGGATAAACGCGATCGTCGCCGGAACGGCAGTCTGGCTGACGCGCTGAGGGGCGTCTGCGGCCCGCTCTCCCGGCTGCACGTCTACCGCCGGTTCACTTCCCGTCGGCAGGGATGGCACGGGAGCCGAGCCCTGACCCGTCGCGACCGGGACTGTTCCGGTCTGGGCGGATGTGGTCAGCACCGACGCCGTCAGCGCCGCTGCACATGCCGCCAGTTTCACCATCGTCCACATGCGTACTCCTCCTTTTTCTCTCGTCGTTGGTATGACGATACCAACGCGGCAATGTTTCATCGGCAACAAAAAACGCCAGGGAACATCTGTGGTACTCCCTAGCGTTTAATTCGCTGAACCGTATTATGTGTGCGCTGTGTCAGGCTTGCCGCAGCTGGTGAATCACGTCCAGCAGATCCTGCGGCAGCGGCGCTTCAAACTCCAGCCGCTCGCCCGTGCGCGGATGGTCAAAGCCCAGCGTTTTGGCGTGCAGCGCCTGGCCGTTCAGTTCCAGCGTGTTTTTCGGCCCGTACTTGGGGTCTCCCGCCAGCGGATAGCCGATGTATTTCATATGCACCCGGATCTGGTGGGTGCGCCCCGTCTCCAGCTTCAACTCCACCAGGGTAAACGCCTTAAACCGTTCCAGCACGACAAAATGGGTGACGGCCGGTTTGCTGTTTTCAAAGACGACGGCCATCTGCTGCCGGTTTTTCGGGTCCCGGCCGATCGGCGCGTCGATTGTGCCCATTTCGTGCGGGATAACCCCGTGCACGATGGCCACGTATTTGCGGTTGACGCTGTGCTCTTTCAACTGCCGGGCGAGGCTGACGTGCGCCTTGTCGTTTTTGGCCACCATCAACAGACCGGACGTGTCCTTGTCGATGCGGTGGACAATGCCAGGCCGAAGCACGCCGTTAATCCCCGACAGATCCTTGCAGTGGGCCAAGAGACCGTTGACCAGTGTGCCGCTGTAGTGTCCGGGGGCAGGATGGACCACCAGCCCGCGCGGCTTGTTCACAACAATTACGTCGGCGTCTTCGTAAACGATGTCGAGCGGCATCGGCTCCGGCTCGATCGCCATTTCCTTCGGCGGGGGGACGCGCAGCGTAATCTCGTCGTCCGCCGCCAGCTTGTAGTTGCTTTTCACCGGCTCCCCGTTGACGGACACTCGGCCTTCCTTGATCCAGATTTGCACTTGTGACCGGGACCAGTCTTCGTTTTGCATCGTGATGAATTTGTCAATCCGCTCACCCGCGTCGGCAGGCTCAACGGTCCAGTCGTACCGTTCAAACAACTGCGTGTCGTTCATCTCTGTCTCCTCGTATGTAGTACGCTAGTATCGTTTACAACCACTCGTTCCATTTACCACTTACTCGGCCTTGCGTCTGCCCTCCAGCAGCACGTCCAGCAGCAGCAGGGCAACGCCGAATGTAATGGCCATATCGGCTACATTGAAAATCGGAAAGTTGATCAGGGTAAAATCGAGAAAATCGACCACCTGGCCCGTGCTGACGCGGTCGATGAAATTGCCGATCGCCCCGCCCAACACCAGCGAAAGCGCGAGAGACACGCGCGGCTGCCGCTTGCCGATGCGCACGAGCGACACCAGAATGCCGATCACGACGGCAATCGTGATGATCACAAACAGCCATCGCTGGTTTTGCAGGATGCCAAATGCCGCTCCCATGTTCCGATGGGACGTGAGGTGAAACACATCTGGAATCAGGGGAATCGACTGCCCCAGTTCCATCCGGGTCACCACCAGGTTCTTGGTCCATTGATCGAGCGCGACAATGGCAGCAGCAATGAGATAGTACATCGATGGGGTCCTCCTTACTCCGACTCAGACAGCCAGCAACATGACGTCAACAGAAAATGATACCACAGCGCCGCTTGTGAAACAATGAAACGATCCACGCTCCCCGTGGACCGGTGCGTCTTCCCCTGCTCACCGAAAGAGGCGGGACAGCTTTTTGTAGTACCGATACCCTTTGCGCACGCCATCCAGCACCCAGAGCGGTATCTTCCAGCCGCGGTCCTTGAAAAGCGGCAGGTAGAACTTGTAGTACGCCCGTCGCAAGTCGCGCCACTTGCTGTCCGGTATGTTTTTGTAGTAGTCGGACACGTCGATCAGATAGCCCCGCCCCTGATCCATCAGCACGTTTTTGGCGTGCACGTCGTGGGGATACAGCCCCTTGGACCGGGCTTCCTCCAGCGCCTCCTCCACGTCCTCGATCACCTGCGGCGGGATCGGAATGCCGTAGCGAAGGCAGTCAAACAACGAGATGCCTTTGATCCGCGTCAGCACCAGAAAGCAGGGCTCCGCCTGATAGCAGACGGGAAACGAGCGGGTCTGCCCCAGCTTGCGGTACACGTCCACTTCCTGTTCCCAACCGGGACGCCCCGGTGCGTACAGCTTCACCACCACGTCCGGGTAGTCAGGATGGGCGAACACCGCCGCGTAGTTGCCCCTTCCCACCAATTCCCACGGGTACGGTGTGTGCAACACGACGACCGGGTCGTCCGGCGAACGGCTTTCCAGTTTTACCTCACGCAGGAACGGGTCCAACACGTCTCGATGAATGCGCATGTGTCCTCTTCTTTCGTCACGGAAGGGTTTCTTCTTTTTGATTCTAGCAAAACCAGAAAATTAGGCAACCTGCTCGGCGGATGCTGTTGAACAACGGCAAAAGCCGCCTCCCCGCCGCATGGGCCAGTCTGGGAGGCGGCCTCTTTTATTTTTCCCCGCACATGCATGTTCGTTTCCGGCAAGAGCGCAAAGAGGGCTAGTTCGTTACGCGTTGATCTCGATAAACCAGTCTTGGACAGCCTCTCTGATCTGTTCAAGAGCGGCAGGGTTCGCCGCCTCGCAGTAAATGCGGAGAAGCGGCTCTGTTCCGGACGGACGGATCAGCACCCAATGACCGCCGTCGAGCAGCAGCTTGACGCCGTCCATGCGGTTTACTCCCCGCACTGCAAACGGGCCTACCTGGCCAGGCGGCACCGCCAGCATCTGCTGTATCCAGCGTTCTTTTCCCGGCAGGCGGATATCCAGGCGCGTCGAAAACAGCTCGCCATACTCGTCGCAGACCTCCTGAAGAATCTGATCGATGCCTTTCTTTTCCCAGGCGCACATCTCCGCCAACAGCAGGTTGATCAGAATGCCGTCCTTTTCCGGAATGTGGCCGAAAATGCTGGCGCCGCCGCTTTCCTCGCCGCCGATCAGCACGTCTCCCCGCAGCATTTGGGCGCCGATGTACTTGAACCCAACCGGCGTCTCCACCAGCTCCAGACCGTAGCGGGCCGCCATCCGGTCCAACAGGTGGGTGGTCGCCACGGTGCGTACGATTCGGCCGCGCAGCCCCCTGTTTTTGACCAGATGGCGGGTCAGCAGGGCGAGCACGGCGTTGGGCGGCACGTACCGGCCGAAACGGTCAACGGCTCCGAAGCGATCCCCGTCTCCGTCATTGGCCAACCCCAGGTCGGCCTGCCGGTCGATGACCTCCCTCTTCAACAAGGACAGGTGGTGATCGTTCGGCTCCGGCAGGCTGCCGCCAAAAAACGGGTCGGTCGTCTCGCGGATGCTGATCGTCTCCACCCCTGCTTCTTTCAGCAGTCCGCTTACGTAGCCAATCCCGGCGCCGTGCATGGGATCAATCACGACCCGCAGCGGTGATTGTTTCAGCACGTCCAGGTGGACCATTCGCCTGAGATGCGCCTCGTAGTGCGGACGGAGCACGATCACCTGCAGCAGCTTGCGCGCCTTGGCTTCATCCAGCGGAATGTCCCGGACGCCGCCCGCCTCCTGGACCGCCCGGATCAACGCTTCCAGCCTGCTGGTGATCTCCGGAGCGGCCGGTCCGGCATAATCGGGAATGTATTTGATCCCGTTGTACTCAGGCGGGTTGTGGCTGGCGGTAATCATCACCGCGCCGCTGGCGGCAAAATGCTTGACGCCAAAGGCCACGGCCGGCGTCGGTGCTGCTTCGTTGACCAGATAGACGCGAATGCCGTTGGCGGCCAGCACGCCTGCCACGGTCTCGGCGAAGCGTCGGCCCAAAAAGCGCGTGTCATGACCGATGAGAATGCCCTGTTCCTGTTGGCCGATTTCCCTGGTATAGGCTGCAATGGCCTGGGCGACGACGCGCACGTTTTCCATCGTAAATTGATCGGCGACGATGGCGCGCCAGCCGTCCGTGCCAAAGCGGATGTCGTTCACTGCGATTCACCTCTCCCTTTTTTGCTTCAGCTCGTTTGCTTTGTCCACGTAACGCAGCACCGTGGCGACAAAGGTGGCGTGCGACCAGGTGAGCGGCGCAACGGAGACGGGCTCGCCGGTGTACGGGTCCAACTGCTCCGACAGCACGCCGCTTTCCATCGCGTGCCGCACCACCCAGTCGAGCCGCTTTTTCGCTTCGCCAAGTTCTTCCAGCGATTGCGCTTTCGCAATTTCCCAATCGGCTACCCACAGCGTGCAGATAATCCAGGGGTTCCCCGGCACCCTGGCCGCGTCGTGTGCCTTGCGAAAATACGGATCACCCTGGTACCGGGCGATTCCGCCCACCGGCGTATCCACCCGCAGACTGCGCCTAACCGCCTCCATCGTGCTGACGACCCGGGGATCGTCTGCCGGCATCACGCCCAGGGCAAACAGTCCGTACAGGCTGCTATCCACCGTTTCATCCTTTTCCAGCTTTCCGTCTGACCGCAGGTACCCCCCGCGCAAAAAACGGCCGAGGTCCGGATCGTACAGATGCTGCAACATGGCCGCACGGACGCGCTCCGCCCCTTCGTCATAGCGCTGGAAGCGGTGATCGTCGCCAAACAGTTGGGCAAACCTTGCCGCCGCCTTGAGCCCGGCGTAGACGGTGGCACTGGTAAAGGTAAAGATTCCTCTGCGCTCTTCCCACAGATCGTAGCTGGGGAGGGGGAGGTGCCATTCGGGATGGAGATGGGACAGCAAAAACCGGGCCGCCGGCCTGACCAGTGTGGGATACAGCCGCTGGCAAAATTCAATCTGCTTGCTGCAGCGGTACATCTCCCACAGCGCGTGGAGAACAAGCGCCGTCTCGTCCTCCTGGATGGGAAGCTGGTACTCCCCGTCCCGAACAAACGGGTGCCAGCTCGAACCGACAGACCCGTCTGGATTGTACTTGTGCAGCAGATAGCCGTCCTCCGTCAGCGCGTCACGGCAAAAGCGAAAAAACGGCGCCACCGTCCCGCCGTATCCCGCGCGGACCATCGCGCTGGCGACCAGCGCCCCGTCGCGCGGCCACATGTAACTGTAATGATCGCGGTTGTACTGCAGGATGTCCGAATCGTTGGCGGCCAGAATGGCGCCGTTCTGATCAATCTGTGTTTGGATGATCAACAGGCTCTGTTTGTACAGGCGGATCACCTCAGGCGGCAGGTCAGCAAAGCTTTGCTCCTCCTTGTTCACCCAACGCCGCCAGTAGACGTCCACGCGCGACAGCAGCCGGTCCGCTCCGCTGTCCAGCACGTACTGGTTCAATTCCTTGACCGCCGGGTACGTGTCACCAACGCACATCCAGTAGTACAGCGTCTGCTCCGCCAGCGGCTCCAGCACAAGGCGGAACGAAACGGTGCTGTCCACCGAGCCCTGCGCGATCGTGTTTCCTTCCAGCAGACCGTCCTCTGCGTCCCGCCAGGTTCCTTCCGCGTAATTAAACCGCTTGATGCCCACACTGTACTGAAAAATGCCGCCGTTCTCCGCCGTCCGGCCGTTCACCATGATGTAGACATTGCGCTTGTAATGGTACACGGTGTGAAGCAGGGGATCGTACACGGCCGTATCCCCCACTTCGGTCTCGTTCAAGCTGAAGTCGTGATGAAAAAACAGGCGCACTTCCCGCGTCTCCGCGAAGTGGTTGCGGACACGGACCTGTTTGAGGTAAATCGGGTCGCGCTGATGCACGCCGTCTGCGATGCAGAGCGAAAGCCCCAATTTCTCGTGACGGGCGGTGACATCGGTGACGAGCGACTCGTCGCGATAGCCGAGCCTGCGTTCCCATCCGTCTTCATCCAACCAGGAAAACCGCCCCTGCACCCAGATGCCCAGCTTGCAGTAATGACCGCCCACGTGATTCAGTTGCCCGACATACGGATAGAAGAGATCGCGCATGCGCAGTCTGTCGTCAAAATTGATCAGCAGCTTTCCGTTACCCACCACAAGCGGTCTTGGCATGATGTCACGCCCCTTCCGATCTGAAACTTCACGAGAAGGTTCCCGAAAACAAGGCGCGTTATCGGGACTGGAACTCCGCTATCCTCCGGGCGAACAATGCGGCGAGCGTCGATGCTGATTCCGCTGTCACGCCCTGTGAAATGATATTGACGTGGGAATGTTCTGTATCCGGCAGAATCAGCACCCAGCCGTGGGCGTCGTACACCTTGATGCCGTCCACCAACTCCAGCTGCTGGCCTTTGTGTTCCTCCAACATTTTACGCATCACTTTTCCCTTCCATGCCCACGGACAAAACACCGTCGTTTTGTCCATGTGGCACGCCGGAAGCTGAGCGGTCAACTGGCTGAGCGGCTGTTTTTCCCGTGACAGGTGCGCAAGGATGCAGACCAGGCTGAAAACCGCATCAAACAGCGGATGGAACCGCTCGTCCGGCGACACCTCCATCATCGCGCGCGGCGACAACTTGGTGCGGACCACCTCCACCTGCATCCGCCGGGCCAGCTGCTCCATCTCTTCCGGCGCGCTGACCGGCAGGCCGATCTGCCGTCGCTGCCCCCGGCAGGCGAGGAGCTGCAGCGCCATAAGTTGTTCCGGTGTCAGGCGTTCCCCCGTGTCCGTGAACAGCTCGAACTGCTCGCCGTTTTTGTGCAGGCGGACAGCCAGATCGACACCGTGCCTGCCGACCCCTTCTGCGACGGCGCCGTACACGGCGGTCACACCCAGCGCGCCAAACAGCGGAGCCAGAAACGCCGGCAGGAAGCGGGGCTCGCACTCGATTAGCAGGTTGAATCCCCGGCGCCGAATCAGTGCCGCGTCGATCTGCTCCAATAGTTCACGCGTGTAGGTTTCCTGCACCTGGTGTTCCACGTGCAGATAACCCAGGTGGTGCAGCGAACGGACATACGTCTCCTGCCAGCAGGCATTTTCAATTTTCCGCTCCCAATCGCGGGAGACCGGCAGCCCCAGCTGGTCGACGAACTGGATCACTACTTGCTTCTCCTCAGCCGATTCGTCCATGTGGATGTGAATCCCGCCCTGGCAGTGAAACTGTCGGACGGCGTACCGGTTTACCGGCGCGATGCTGATGCCGATGTCGATCGTGTCAATTCCGGACGAGCAGAGACTGGTCATGACGCTGTGCTTGAGCAGTTGGGCAAACGGGTGGGCGCAGGCGGACAGGGCGATTTTGCTGCCCGGCTTGAGCAGGTAGGCGTATGCGGCAGCCAGCCGGGTTACGAACTCCGGCGTAATCTCCACATTTGCCAGCCCTTTGATGCCATTGCCGCCGAACAGGCGTTTTGACTGCTTGGTTCCGTAAATGAGCGACGTGTGTACGTTGGCGCATTCCTCAATTTCCTTGTGGGGCCAGACCTTGACCCCGTCTTTTACCACCGCCTTGGCACCGATCCGGCAGCGGTCGCCGATGACCGCGCCCTCGCCCAGCAGGACACACGGTCCGACGCTCACGTTGCGGCCCAGAATAGCGCCTGTCAGTTCCGCCCGCTGGCCGATATAGGAGTTTTCCCACAAAATCGACTGCCCCAGCCTGGTCCCGGCGCAAATGACCGAATGACTGCCCAGCACGGAGTAGGCACCGACCGACACACCCGCTTGCAAATGGACGTTTTCCCCGATGTACACGGGCCCTTCCAGCCGCACGGACGAATCAATCCGCACGTGGTTTTCGAGAAAGATCCGGGGGGCAATCTCTCGCGCGTCAATCTCCACCCGCACCCGTCCGTCCAGCATGTCAGCCTGCGTCTGCCGATACACGTCCAGGGACCCGATGTCCGACCAGTAGCCCTCCGCGATGTGGCCGAACAGCGGCAGACCCGCGTCCAAAAAGGCGGGAAACAGCTCTTTGCTGAAATCCACTTCTCTGTCTTCTTCTATGTAAGAAAGCACCTCAGGTTCGAAGACGTACATGCCTGTGTTGACCGTATCACTGAACACTTCGGCCCAGCTGGGCTTTTCCAGGAACCGGGTGATTCGTCCGCTCTCGTCCGTCATGACGACGCCGAATTCCAGCGGCGTCTCCACTCTGGTCAGGATCAGCGTGGCCAATGCGCCGTTTCGCTCGTGAAAACGGACAGCCTCTGTCAAATCGATGTCCGTCAAGGTGTCTCCGCTGATCACCAGGAACCGGTCATCCAGGAATTCAGCGCAGTTTTTGACGCTGCCCGCCGTGCCCAATGGCGTCGCTTCTTCGAAATAGGTAAGCGAGACGCCAAAGCGTGATCCGTCGCCAAAGTAGCTGCGGATGGCATCGGGAAGGTACTGCAGCGTGACCGCGATGTCCGTAATGCCATGGCGTTTCAGCAGGTGGATCGTGTATTCCATGCAGGGACGGTTTAACAACGGCACCATCGGTTTGGGCGTATGGACCGTCAACGGGCGCAGGCGGGTTCCCTTGCCGCCGGCCATGATCACTGCTTTCATCAACCGTTCCTCCTCTCGGTCAGATCGAAGTTGCCCAGGCTGAACCCAATGAACGATACAAATCCATCGTCTGAAGCGCCAACCGGTTCCAGTCGTATTGACACAGGATGTCCTCACGCGCCGTGCGGACCAGCCGCTCGCGTTCATCGGGGCAGTGCAGGAGCCAGCACAACTGATCAGCAAGCGAATTGGCGTTGCCGGTGTAAAAGGTGAGCCCGTTTTCGCCGTGGCGGACGATTTCCCGCAAGCCTCCCGTGTCGGCCACAATCACCGGTGTCCCCAGCGCCATGGCTTCCAGCGCCACGATGCCGAACGGCTCGTACAAGCTGGGAAAAACGGCTGCCGCTGCCATTCGGAAGAGCAGATTGCGGCGGTCGTCGTCGACAAAGCCGAGAAATCGGACGCGAGACGCCAGCCCCCGCTGCTCCGCCATCTGCCGCCACTCTTCCAGCATGGGCCCTTTTCCCGCCAGAACGAAGACGGCTTCCGGGTGTTCGTGCAATACGCGGGGGGCGGCCTCCAACAGCAGGTGCACCCCTTTTTCCCGCACCATCCGGCCGACAAAGAAGATGACCGGTCCCGTCCCCAGCCCCAGTTCCTCCCGCACGACACGCATGCACTCTGCTTCATCCGCAGTCGCGGCCGGCGGGCATGCGACGCCGTTGGGGATCACGGCGATACACTCATGCGGTACGCCAAACAGCCTGTTCACCTCCCCGGCCATGTAGCGGCTGCACACGATGAGGCGGTCGGATGCGGTGGAGAGAAGCTGTTCGCGCTCGTGAATCCGCTGCTGCAGCGGGGTGTGAATCCCTTGATGACGGCCGTGTTCCAGCGCGTGGATCGTCGTCACCAACGGCCGTTCCCAACGCTGTTTCAGCTCCAGCGCTGCCCATCCGACCATCCAGTCGTGCGCGTGGATGAGATCGGGCCGAAATCCCTGCCGCACCAATCGTTCCGCCGCGTCTGTCATCGCCAGGTTGAGCTGAAATACCCAGTCGAGAAAATCGCTCTGCTCTCCCGGGACGTAGGTGTTGAGCCAATGGACGCACACCCCGTTTACCAGCTCCGAGTGCGCTGCCGTACCCGGTGAGGCTGTCAATACGTGCACCTCTGCGTGCTGCCTTGCCAGATGGCAGGCCAGGTCGTACACGGCCCGGCCCAGTCCGCCGACGACGCGGGGCGGAAACTCCCAGCTCAACATCAGCACCCGAAGCCCTTCCTGACGCTCACTGCCGGCGGCCACATACTGACGCGATACGTTCACTCTATGCGAACTTATCGGCAAATAGTACCGCAGGTCCAGATCGGGGAAAAGCGGATACGCCTGCTCTCTTGCGGCCAGTCGCTCGGGATCAATCGTCCCCGCCTCAATCTGCTCCACCAGCTCGCGAAAGCAGGTGAGATGGTCGTGAGTGCGGCGGACGGCGTAATCAACCACGGTTTGTCCGTCCATGATAAAAGCCCAGTCACTGCTTTGCGCCAGCATCAGCTCCCGGGCCGCCTGCTGCAGTCCGCGCCGCAACAGCGGACGTGCCTCATGATCGTCATGGGTCTTTTCCACCAGTTCGATCAGGTCCCGTTCAGCCTGGTGCAGGTGGCGGTAAATCCAGCTGTTTCGCTCGTTGAGCCAGACTTCGCCGTAGCCGTTTCGCCCCCAGGACGACATCGGCAGACGCCCCCGGTCAATCTGGGGGCAGGCGTCCATGTAGGCGGAGGGCGTGGTCAGACTGATCACATGTGAATCGCAGGCAGCCTTCCGCAGCAGAAAATCGAGAAACTGCGGCCCTTCGTACCACCAGTGGCCGAACAGTTCGGCGTCGTACGTGGCCGTAATCAGCGCAGGGCGATCCAGCCATTCGGCCGCCTGCACCACCTGTGCCTCCCGACTGGCGAGGAAATGACCGGCGTGAACGTCCGCCTTCTCCCTCGCCCGGTCGGGATCGTAAATGGCTTTTGGCTCATCCCGCCCGGTGATCCGGTGGTACTTGAGTCCTGTATGTACGCGGAATCCCTGGGGATGAACGTACGGAGCGATGTACGCCCAGTCCAGATCAAACCCGATGTCCCGGTAATATTCCCGGTAATCGTAATCTCCGGGATAGCCGGTGACAGAGCTCCATACCTGACGCGACGCTTCTTCATCGCGTGGAAAGGCGGCTACGTCGTACGGGGTCAACAGCGGCGCAAACAGCCCCCGCCGCGGATGAGGAGTGGCGTGGCGAACCGTGTGGCTGTCGGTGAAAAAGTAGCGGATGCCCGCCTCTTTCAGCAGGCGGTCCAGCCCCGGGGTATAGCCGCACTCGGGCAGCCAGATTCCCGCGGGACGGCGGCCGAGAATACGCTCATGCGTATCAATCCCTACCATAAGCTGGGCGCGGATTGCCTCTTCCGTCTCTACAAAGGGGAGAAACGCGTGAGTCGCGGCGCACGTAATCAGCTCCACGCAGCCGCTCTCCTGCAGCCGTTTCAAAGCGGATACAAGCGCATAATCCCACTTGCGGCAGTACTGGGCGATTTCCCGAAAGCGCTGCAGATACATTTTGGCGACGCGGTGCTCCTCCGGGCTGCCGCTCGTCCGCTTGCATTCCTTTCCGGCCAACTCGACCGTTTTGGCGAGATGGCGCCGGAATCTCTCACGGATCAACGGATCGTCAAGCATGGACAGCAGCGGAGGTGAAACGGCCAGCGTGATGCGAAACGGGATGCCGTCCGCGAGCAGCTTTTCAAACACCAGCAACAGCGGAATGTACGATTCGAGCATAGCCTCGTACACCCAGCGCTCTTCCAGGCGATCATCCCGCTCGCCATCCCGCACGTAAGGCATATGGGCATGCAGCACGAGGGAGAGATAACCGTTTGACACCACAGACACCTCGCTCATTTTGACGTTTTGGGATAGAGGGAATAGGAAGAAAAGTTCTCAAACCAGGCTGGTACGCGCGTGTCGGTGGCTGGCTCCACCAGCGGCTCGCCCCATGCGGCAGGGTAATTGCGCGGTGTCGCTGCCGGTTCCGAGCGCAGGATCGGGTAGAAGCGCTCGCGGTGGAACAGACCAAAGTCGGCGATGTACGTTCTCCCCGGCTGGACGTCATGCACAAACCAGGAGTGGGCGTCATGTGACACGGTCACGTCCAGGTGGCAATGCGCGTTGGTGCCGTCAAACAAGCGGTCGGTCACGTCGTAGAGACGGAGCCCCTTGTCGATCTGCCGGTAGTCTGCCTGCAGGTAGGATGCGACCATCCGCATGCGCGGCCAGGTGATCTCCCAATAGACAAACAGCACCGTCGGCCCCTGCACCATCAGTTTGACCACATCCCTCCCGTAAAACGGCGGCAGCCGCCACCCGTCGTCCGGTTTGTTCTTTGGCGGGACAGCATTCCGGCTGCTGGAGTCAGGTTCGGCCGCCGAACGCGATCTGCCCTTCTGCAGCCGGTATTTCACCTGGCCCACGGTCAGCCCGCATTCTTTGGCGATTTGCGCGATGGTCATGGACTGCGAGCGAAGCTGTAAGATTCGTTCCAACATCGTTGAACGCTCCTTTCTGCCGGTATCCTCCAAGCACGAGACTGGCGGAGGCGACGGGTCTTTTGCCAACAATGCCATCATAGCCAAAACCGCCCATCAAAGACTGTCGAACAGTGTGTGCACATCCTTTCTTCTTTTGTCGAGTTTCCGACAGTTTTTCGTCATGAGAACTGACGTACTGCAGGATGGCGAAAGACCCGTTGACCTTTCGGGAAATCAGGGCAAGAAAAAAACCACCTGTACAGGTGGATCAGACAGTAAATCAGAAAAATTTCTTTCGTCCCTGCTCTTCTTTCAACAGTTCCACTGCTTCACGAAATCTCAGCGAGTGGACGATCTCCCGTTCGCGGAGGAATTTGAGGCCGTCCTTCAGGTCGGGATCGTCCGTCATGTCAATCAGCCATTGATAGGTGGCTCTCGCTTTTTCCTCGGCGGCAATATCTTCGTACAGGTCGGCGATCGGGTCGCCTTTGGCCTGGATGTACGCCGCCGTCCAGGGGACGCCGGCGGCATTGTTGTAAAACAGCGCCCTGTCGTGATTTACGTAGTGGGGGGAGAGGCCGGCTTCCTCCAACTGCTCGATCGTGGCGTCTTTCGTCAACTTATACACCATGGTGGCAATCATTTCCAGGTGCGCAAACTCTTCTGTCCCGATATCCGTCAACAGACCGATCACCTTGTCAGGGATGGTGTACCGCTGGTTCAGGTAGCGGAGCGCCGCCGCCAGCTCCCCATCGGCGCCGCCATACTGCTCGATCAGGAGTTTCGCCATACGCGGATCGCATTTGCTCACGCGTACGGGGTACTGCAGTTTTTTCTCATAAATCCACACGTTTGATTCTCCTCCTCATCCTCATACCTGCCACGGCCACGGCGTTTCGGGCCACTGCCAGGGATATCCGGAATAGCTGTGTCCGAATTGCAAAAGCGGTCCGTAATGAGCCTCAAACTCGCACGCCACCTGCCAGCGTCTGGCGGAGTACTCGTTGAACTGCTGGACCGCATTCATGTCGTCTCGGTGAGTGTTCAGGTACAGCGACAACTCCACCAGCACGAAATCGAGCGCCTGCAGCTCATGCAGAAGCTGGTAGTAGCGTTCGTCCACTTGTTTGCGATCGCTCACTTCCGCTCCCTCCCTTTTCGATCCCGTCCCTCGTACGGACTGTACAATGCCGGCCAGAGCACGCCGTGGCGCAGCGCTTCGTGAGCAGAAAACTGCGGCAGTCCGGGGGGCTGAAAATTCATGAACAGGTTGGGGGGGACCACATAGGTTTTCACCCGGATCGGCGGACACGGGTCAAAGGGGCTGACGTACGGATAATACACTCTCGTCTGCGAATCCAACGAAGGTGACCTCCTTGCTAGGTGATTGACTAACCAGTATCACTGTATGACACTCACCTACCTGCGGTGTTGGGCGGTCGCCCGTTTGTGTGGCATAAGAAAAACCCGCTGTGCTCAGCGGGTTACAGTGTGTAGAAAATGACCATTGCGAGGAGAACACGTTTCCGTCAGCCGCTCCGTGCTCGCCCAACAGAGAAACACATACTGCTCGCTCCGCATTGATTTGCGGGGGATCGCCAAAGCCGCATGGCTACGCAGACTGTTCAACGGTGGCGATCCTTTTTCCCGCAAATCGCTGCTCCGCTCGGCAGGGCTCACAAGTCGCTCTGCCTGGAAACGTGCTTCTCCTTCGATGCAATCGGGTTGGCTTCAGTCGGAAACCCGCTGTTTTCAGCGGGTTATCGTCGTTTGGTGATACGGCCGAAGCCACCAACCTTCGTGCGCGGAGGCGATTTGCTTCGCGGCGGGGAGAAGATTGAGGATTTTTTTGTGGATGTCGAATTGGAGATGGTCGTCTTCTTGTCAGACTTGCGGATAATCCGCCCGACCTGCCCGGATGGCGCTGTGGACGGTTCCGTCTTTTTTTTGATGATGCTGCCGTCCGCACCGACTCCGGAACTCCGATCGGCAGGCTTGTCGCTGCGCTTGATGATGCTCCCCGTTCCCTGCTTGGTGACAGGAGGAGCCGCCTTTTTTTCCTGCTGGGTGGGGACCCGGTACGTCCCTCCTGGTTTGTAGATGTCTCTTGTGGTATACCCTCGATACGAACCGGTGGCATGTTTGTGCGCATCGAAGAGGTCATCCAGCAGGCTGGCGATGATGAACCCCTCCAGAAACGACGGATCGTAATTTTGCCGGACAAACTCCTTGCTGTCCACTTCGATGAGCGTGTCCGAAGGCTTCTCTTGATCCTGCTGCAGGTGGTACCATTCATCCGGATAGATGAGAAACATGTGTTTCTCGTCTTCTTTTGAGATTTCGTCCGGCTCTCGCTGCTCTGCCAGTTCGCGGGCCACTTCCGGCACCGTTTTGTTTTCGGCGCGGTAGACGCGGGAATACTGCCCGTCGTCCTTGGAGATCACCGATTCCAGCGGATAGTCCAATTCGGCCGACGGTTTCCCGCAGCCAGCCAGGGACAAGAGCAAGAGCGCTGGCACCAACAAGATCGCGACCGCTCGAAACAACCGCTGTGCCATCCTCATCCCTCCCTACGTTCCGCGCAAGACCTGCACGTCAGCCGAGAGGACAAACTCTCCCTCGTACAGCATGAAACGGCCGTCCTGCCATTCGATCCGCAGCAGATGGCGCTGGTCGGATTGAAACTGCCAGATGTGCTGCTCGCCTGACGAAGAAAACGGGGTTTTGCCCTGGGCCGTCACGTGACCGCTGTAGTGTTCCTCCAGGTGGTAGTAGACCCCGTCCATTTCGATCGTGGTCGGGACTCCATCGTCAAAATCCAGCCGGCCGTCAATGGCGCTGTAGAGCTGATACACCACCTGTTCCCGCTCTTCGATATAGAGATAGCGAATCTGCTGGCCGTCCTGCAGGGTCAGCATCACAGCGTTTCGACTGACGTTTTGAATCCTGCCCGTCACCTGATAGGTGACCAGGGAAACCTCCACCACATCTCCCGGCCCAACAGTGAGGATGCTGCGCTCTGCGGGCAGCGGCTCATGCTTGGCAAAGAGACCGTGGATTCGCTTGAACAAACTCATGGATGCCCTCCTTTCCCCGCACTACAGACAAGCGGCCAAAATCAAAGCGCCGACGATGTGGAAAGAGCCGGCCAACAATGCGTACGCGACTTTCCCCTGCCGCGTTCCCTCGTCCAGATCAAACGACGCAGCCATTTTCAACAGCCGTTCGACAATCCATTCCAGCATGAACAAAATGACAAATGAAACCACAGACACCAACAGGGCAATAAACAGATCGTTGGAAGTGGCAATCGACCGGGACAAGATATAGCCCTGGGCAAACAGCTTCATGACGAAACGGGTCGTTACCGCCACGTTCCCGTTCTTCATTTCCGTAATGTCCTTGTATTTGGTGAACAAACTGTCCACCCACATGAGCACAAACAAGAGAATGGCGCCGGCCCCGGTCCACACCAGCATGGCCAGCACTTCAAACCACGACAAAGTCCATCCCTCCACAGCGTCAAAATTTACTTGCGGCAGTTCGCGGAATCAGAGAAAAAGGGGAACCGCCTGGAGCGGTTTACCCCTCGTATTTTTTCATCAGGGCCGCCAGTTCGTCTTCAATTTCCTGATCACGGTTCAATTTGGCGATTTCCTCGTCCAGCGATGTTTCTTTTTTGTACACGTCGCCGCTGGCCTCCGCTTCCGCTTCGAGCTGCAGCGCCTTCTCCTCCATGCGCTTCAACCCCGCCATCGCCGTATTTGCGTCGAACCCGGACATCGCCTTGTTGATGTTTTTCTGGGCCTTGGCGGCGTTGACGCGGGCGACCAGAGTCTCCCGTTTGTGTTTCAGCTCGTTGATCTGCTTGCGCATTTCCGCCAGCTTTTCGCGCAGGTTGTCAGCCGCCTGTTTATTCTGCTCGTAGCTTGCCTTGTACTCCTCCATCTTTTGCTGGGCCGCTTTCTTTTCTTCCAACGCGCGTCGGGCGAGATCGACGTTCTTCGCCTGCGCGGCCAGATGGGCCTGCTCGTCGCGTTTCTTGACGAGGGCTTCCTGCTCCTCGTACAGCAGCTTGAATTTTTTCTCCAGGGCAATTTGGGCAGCGACAGCTTTTTCCGCTTCTTCCAGATCGGCCTGCATGTCGCGCAGATACTGGTCTGTCATTTTAACGGGGTCTTCCGCTTTTTCAATCAGAGCATACAGATTGGCCATGGTCAGGTCTCGCAGACGTTTGAAAAACGACATGACATTTTTCCTCCTTGCATAAGAATGTCAACGCAGCTGCAACTGCGCCTCTCTAACACGTATCTACGAAAAAAGAGGGGCCTCGGTTTCAACCGGACTCCTTTCGTTTGCGCATGCTGCCCTTGCGCTCTGCCTCGCCGCCAGCATTCTGCTGCAAACGCACCTTTTGCTCCCGGTCGTCCCACAGCAGGTAGGCGTCGAAACGCTCTTCGCCCTTTTGAAATCCTTTGATGAGATTGCTTCTGCCCGACTCCATCAGCCGTTTGACGTTGGCGGCGGAAATTTTCTTGCCCAAAATGGTCTTGGACAGCGTCACGCCGCAGCCGGTCTTGCGGTAGTTGGCACAGCCGTAAAAATCCCCCTTGTCCACCAGATCGCCGCCGCAGGCGCGGCAGGCGGCCACCTTTTTGCCCAGGCTGAACCGGGAGGACTGCCTCGGCATCGCCGCCACGTCGTATCCGTCCAAATTCCAGCTTTGCGACTGTTCCACCGCATCCTGCACGATCTTGCTGGACAGTTTTTTCACCTGCTCCATGAACGCCTGCGGCGAGGCCAATCCCTGCCCGATCTCCGCCAGACGCTGCTCCCACCGGGCGGTCATTTCCGGCGAGGCCAGGATCTTGTCACCGATCAGATCGATCAAAAGCATACCCTTGGGGGTGGCGTACACCTGGTTCCGCTTGACCTCGATGTACTTTCGCTGTTTCAGTGTGGCGATGATGGCGGCGCGGGTCGCTTCGGTGCCCAGCCCTTCCGTCTTCATCAGCACCTTCTCCAGCTCTTCGTTGTCCAGATGCTTGCCCGCCGTCTTCATCAGCGTGATCAGCTGACCTTCGGTGTAGCGCTTGGGCGGCTGCGTCCTGCTCTCCTTGACGCTTGCTTTGCACACCCGCCCCTCTTCTCCCTCGGCCAGCGGCGGCAGCACCGGTTCGTCCTCTTCCTTCTCCTCGTCGAACAGCACCGACCGCCATCCGGCCCTGAGCTGCACCTTTCCCTTGCTGACAAATGCAGCCCGGCCGTCCACCAGCGTGACCACCGTCGTGTAATCAAACAGCGCGCTCTCATAATGGGCGGCGATCAGCCGGCGGGCCACCAGGTCGTAGATTTTCCGCTCGTCGTCCCCCAGCTTGGCCACGGTGGGCACCTGCTCCGTCGGGATAATCGCGTAGTGGTCCGTTACCTTTTTTTGGTTGACGTAGCGTCGATCTTGGGCGATCGAGGACTTCGGCGCGGGAAAAAAGCCGCGGTACTCCGGCTGTCTGGCCAGCCTGGCAAGGATATCCGGGAACGCCCGCGCCTCCTCGGCCGTCACAAAGGCGGAATCAGAGCGCGGATAGGAGAGATATCCCTTGACGTACAGCTTTTGCGCCACGTCCAGCGTCTTTTGCGGCGAAAACTTGTACAGCTTGTTGGCGGCCGCCTGGAGGGAAGAGAGGTTGAACAGGTACGGGGGCAGGAATTCTTTCCGCTCCGTCTTCACCTCCGACACGCGTACCGGTTTATCACGGCAAAACGCGGCGATCCGCTCCGCCAGCTCGGGGTCGTTGATCCGCGATTGCCCGTCCTTCTGCCAGACGCCTTCATACCGTTTGCCGCACACGTCGAAGGTGGCCTTTACTTCCCAGAACGGCTCCGGCCGAAACGAGGCGATTTCCTTTTCCCGCTTTACCACCAGCGCCAGGGTCGGGGTCTGTACCCGGCCGGCGGAAAACACATCGCTGATTCCTTTTTTCTTTAGCAGGATGGTGTACACGCGGGAGGCGTTCATGCCCACCAGCCAGTCGGCGCAGGCCCGGCTGTACGCCTCGTGGTACAGATTGCGCGTCTGCTCCTCCTCCAATAGCGATGCGAAGCCGGCGACGACAGCCCGCTCCGTCAGCGACGAGATCCACAGCCGCTTCATCGGCTTGCGAACCCCGCTCATCTCCACGATCGTCCGGACGATCAGCTCCCCTTCCCGTCCGGCGTCGCCCGCGTGAATGATCTCGTTTACGTCAGGCCGCCTGAGCAGCTGCTTGATAATCCCGAACTGTTTGGCCTTGCCCTTTATCACCTGATGGCGAAACGATTCCGGGATGATCGGCAGCGTCTCCACCGCCCACTTTTTCCAGGCAGGGTTGTACGCTTCCGGCGGCACCAGCTCACACACGTGACCTACCGCCCACGTGATGTAGGCCCCCCGGGGAAACAGCTGGTTTGGCTGAATTTCCACATAGCCCTGCTTCTTTTTATGCGCAAACGGACTGGCCAACTTGATCGCCTGGTCCGGTTTTTCGGCAATGATGACTTTCATGCGTGGCATTCTCCCCATCCGTCTGGAAACATTTGTTCTGACTTCTATTGTACTACAAGTCCGCGGACCTGTCCCGGCTTGTCCATCCGTTGTCCAAACGGGGGGATTTCCTCGTCGGTGCGTCCAGCATTGGGCGAGCGTACAGGCAAAACCCACTGCGCACACATACAGTATGATAGTCGCGGAAAGGAGGGGTAGTGATGAGCAGTATCTTCAACGGTTGCGGATTTGACGAATTCAGCCTCGTGCTCGTGCTGTTTATCCTGTTGGTCATCGTCGGCTGCAGTTGTGAATAACGGAAACAAAGCAAAAGCAGAAAGATCCATGCAAGGGGAGAATTCGGGGGCATTCTCCCCTTGCATGCACTCCGCTATGGCTGGTGAGAAAACGCCGCCGACGGTCGATGGTACACATCTCTCCTCATGTATCCACAAGCACCAGATACCTGTACGCCTTGGCATGCTCGCTGCGAGCGATGGGGTGTCTCATTTCTTCTTGTCGTTCAATTCCACCACGTAGCCGATCAATTGAAGGACAGCCCCGATCAGCGACAATACCTGCCCGATCAACTGCAGTTCCTGAGTGGGCGTCGGGCGATTTTCTTTTTCCTTCATGTCTTCTCCCCCGGTATCGTTTTTCATCAGGATATGCAAAAAACGCGCTTTCCGCTGCTTGGCGAAAAAACGCGTTTTTTTCGTGCTAGACGCTGTGCATCTCCTCTTTGCTGCTCCGAACGGACAGCCAGGGAAAGCGGCGCAGGCTGTAGACGGCGTTGGCCGCCGTACAGGCTACCCGGTGCCGACTGGTCTTCAACGGATGGGCAAAGGCCGGGCGGTCTGCCAGGTTCCGCAGCCTCTCCAATGTGATCCCCTGCTGCGCCAGAGCTTCCTCGAATTCTTTCTGGGCGGCTTGCTTTGCTTTGAACAGCATCATCTGCACCCTGCTGTAGACGTTGATCGCGCCGTCTCCTGTCGTCTCGATCGGGAGGAAAATGGCATCCGGGTACTTTTCCGTGATCAGCGACTGCACGCCGTCCGATACCCCGGAAGACGGCATGCAGCCGAACGGCTTGACGGAGATCGTCATGTTCACTTTCCGCTTGACCACGTTCAGGATCAGCTTGCCCACTTCCATGTGGCCTTCGCCGCCGCGCAGGTGGTTGTTGTAATGCTGATGCGCAACCCGGGCCACCTCATCCATGTCCGGCAGATGGTAGCCGGACAAGCCCAACAGCTTTGCGTAGCTGTAAAACATCAAGCGGAGAACGCGGTCGGCCGCCCACAGCATGCGCAGGCGCATGACCGGATTTTTGCCGGCAAGGCCGTAGCGGCCGCCGTCCTCGCCGCGCAGCCTCATGCGCTTCAGCGTGTCGTAGCGCCCTTCCCAGATCAGGTAGAGAATCCAGGCAGTCAGCAATTGCACGTCTACCTCGGCCCCTTCCTTTTCCAGAAAGCGCTGCAGTTGATAGTTGCCGTCGCCCTCCGTCGTCATCGCCCAAAACTCGCCGATCACGCTCACCTTGGGTTTGGCCTGCGTCCGGTCCACCCTGATCGCCTGCAGCTCCCTGCGGCATGCCAGCAGGGCGGGAATCAGCCATTTGCGCTGGCGCAAGGCCTCGTACAGTCGATGTTTGCAGCGCTCGAGCGCGGCATCGGTGGCGCCCGGTTCCACTTCGTAGGGACGGATGCGATAGCCGATGGCATTCAGAATGTCGCCCAACAGGACTGCTTTCAAGAAACTGAGGAAGAACGCGGTGTCCAGCTTGAGGGCGGAGTCGCTGCCGGTCGCCTGCTTCAGCCCGCTCTGCTGCTGAAACAGGAGCACGCGGAAGCCGTCAAACCCGGCATCGCGCAGCGCCTTGCGATACTCCGTCACATACGTGCCGAAGCGGCAGGGCCCGCACGAACCGCTGGTGATGAACAGGTAGTTTGCGACGATCTCCTCTTTTGATTTGCCCTCCACGTCCCGCAGATACGTCAAATACTTGATCAGGTTGCCCACGGTAAAATACGTCGGATTGCACTGGCCGCGGTTGCCGAACTCCTTGCCGTACCGAAGCGACTCGTTGTCGGGACAATCCAGGTGCTTTACGTTGTAGCCCAGCCCGGAGAGCGCCCCTTCGATCAGGTAGTCGTGGGCCATGGTCAGTCCGCCGAAAAGGATGGTGGTGCTGGCCTTGTCCTTGGCCAAAAACTGGCGGGGAACCGGATCAAACCACTGCTGCCGACTGGCTGTCAATCCCAGCGCCTGCATCTGCTCTTCCTGATAACGGCGCAATTCATCGGCAATCGCGTTTTCGTTCCCGGAAATTTCTGTGGTGGTTGACATACCTTTTCGCCCCTTTCAGATGGTCATAACGGGATCGATTCGCTGCCCGTCTGCGCAAACCCGGTCGATTCCATCACAGCCGTCCGTTCCTGCGTGTCGAGGCCAAGCAGTTCCCGCCGCTTCTGTTCGATGCGCTTTTGCAGCTCCGCTTTTTTCGCGGCCAGATCCTGCAGCCGCTCCTCGTGCAGACTCAGGCTGTGGGCATAGGTTTTCACACGAATGTTGATCGAGCCGCTCGGCTTGTTGGCGTCGATGTCGTGCAAGGCGGAATAAGGCGTTCCTGCCGTCGAGATGATCTTGTCGATCAGCCCGTAGGTCGGTGCGTCATGACCGCACTTGAAACTGGACAGATCAAGCACCGCAACGTTGGGATGGCGGGCGGCAAACTTGGCTGCCCACACCTTTTGCACGCTGTTGGAACTGAAGTTTTCCGGCCAGACATCCGTCACCTCCAGTGCGTGCTCCACGCGCCCGCTCTCGATGTCGTCGCGGAAAAAACGCCGCAGCCACTGCTCGTCCTTGGGGATGGAGCGCATCGAAAGGATGGGGTAGCCCAACACCTGAAACTCTTCCAGCACGCCGTGATTGAGACCGGGATCGGAGTGGTACGGCCGCCCGATCATCAGGATGGCCAGACGGTTTTCCGCTTCCACCTGCTCCAGGATCGCCTTTCCCCGCTCCTGCATTTCGGCGTCAAAGAGGTCCATCGCCCGCCATCCCTGCTCCACGGCAAAATCGCTCTCGTCCTCGGTGATCTGCAGCACGTCTCGAAACGCCTCGAACAACTGCTTTTTCATCATGTGCCGCTCCGTAAAGGTGACGGCCGGGTCGAGGTAGGTGACACCTCTCGTCGCAAAGAAGTCAATCTCTTTCGTAAAGGCCGCTTTAATCACATTGGGCGCCCCGGCGACAATGGGACAGCTCGCGGAATCCATCACGTTCTGCAAGTGGGTCGGAATGTGGGTGATGCACGGGAATACGATGCAGTCCAGCGGCTTCCGCTCGTGATGCTTGAACAGCAGATTGTGGATGTGCGCCTGGGCCACCTTCGACGGGTAGCACGGGTCGATCGAACCGTACTTGCCGCCCTCCAGCCACATCTCTTCGCTGGTGTAGTCGCTGAATACGATGTTGTTCTTGTCGATGCCAAGTGTTTCAAAATAGGTGCGCCAAAACGGAGCCGTCGACCAGATGTTGAGCACCCGCGGAATTCCGATGCGCATCCGGCTACGCCGCTCTGCCGCCTCTGCCGAGGAGCGCTGAAAATGGCGCGTATACACCTTTCTGCGCACGCCCCCCAGACCCAGCCACCTGCGCGTGACGCGCACGTCGTTCACCGTCTCGTCCGCTGTCGGCATCGGTTCCGGATCGTAGAAATGCTGGAACATGCGGGTCGCTTCGTATTCCACCAGGTTGGGATAGTGTTTTTTCAGTTCCTGCCGCTGCTTGGTCAGGCGAATGACCGCCTCCTTGTCTTCCACCGTTCCCTTTTCGCAGCTAAAGCCGGAGATGTAGCGGGCCGTCTGTCCGTCCGGCGTCTTTGCGTCAATAAAGGTTCGGCTGCAGTGGTTGGGACAGAAGGTACAGCGGGTGGATTCGTCGTTGCGGGTGATGTACGAAAGCCCAATCGCAGCATCCAGCCCCAGGAAGGTGGAATACCCCCGACGCTTGACGACGCGCAGGGTCTCCATCGCGGCGCCGATCGCGCCTGCTTCACCAGGATGGGGATGCACGTACACCTTGGCGTCGGGAACCCGCTCCCTGATGTAATCGACCTGCGCTTTGACCGCTGCCAGGTTGTACTGCGTGCCGCCCTGGAGGACAAAGGTGCGGCCCAGTTCGGCCATGCGCGGGATCTGCACGACGTACTGCCAGACGTTTTTCGGCAGGACCAGGGCAAGGCCGGCCAGCAGTTCTTCCTTGGAATACCCTTCCTTTTGAAAATTGACCCGGTCGGCATCGAGGAACACCGCACAGCCGTAGGAAAACTTGGGGGTGAGTTCCGCCTTGAAGGCCGTTTCCGCATACTCCTGGATGGGAATGCCGAACTGGTCGGCCATCGCCTGCAGCAGCATGCCATTGCCCGCCGAGCATTGGTTGGACAGCCGGAAGTTGCGGATGTCGCCGTTTTTCAAAAAGAGCACTTTGATGTCCTGGCCGCCAATGTCGCAAATCACGTCGACATCCCCGAACTGGTGAACGGCGCTCATCATGTGGGCGACCGTCTCCACGATGTTGACGTCCGCCCTGAGCGTCTTCTCCAGCACGTCCGCCGCGTACCCGGTGGCGCCAAAGCCGATGATCTCCAGCTCCGCTCCTTCGCCTGTCACCTTGTCGCGAATCCGCCGCAGCATCTCTTTGGTGTCTTCGAGCGGGTTGCCCTTGGACAGTTGGTACTCTTTCAGCAAAATGGCGCCGCTCTCGTCAACGAGCACCGCTTTGGACGACGTCGATCCTCCGTCCAGCCCGATCACCGCCCTCACCTTTTGCCCAGGCGAGAAGCTGGCGGGCGTAAACGGCGGGATGCTGTACGTGCGGCGGAATTCTTCCAGCTCGCTGACACTGCGCACGAGCGGCGGGCCGGCATTTTCACCCAGTTTGGCTTTGCGTCCGTGGGCGATGAAGGCTTTCAGCGCTTCGATCCCTTTGTAGGCGCCCACCTCGGCCTGCTCGTGCAGTCCGTACATGACGGCGCCGTATGCGGCGTAGTACTGGGAGTTTTCCGGCACAAAAATCAGCTCTTCGACGGGGACGTCCCGGGGGTACTGGTATCCCCGCTCTTCCCACGTCTGCGGAATGCGCTTGCGCCAGCACTCCTGCAAAAACGGCAGGTACGTATTGGGGCCGCCCAACAGCAGCACCCGGTGCCTGAGCGTGTTTCCCCGCGTAAGTACGGACAGGTTTTGCATGACGATGGCGTCCGCCAGCGAACACATGATTTCCGCCGCCGGGATGCCGCTCTTCACCAGGTTGACGATGTCCGTCTCTGCAAACACGCCGCATTTGGCGGCCACGTGGTGCAGCTTGGAATCGTCGAAATGCAGCCGGCCCACCTCCTCCATCGGCATGCCCACCTTGATCATGCATTTGTCGATGGTGGCACCCGTCCCGGAGGCGCACTTGTCATTCATCGAGGTGATCGCCTGCTTGTCCCCCGTCTCTTCGTTTACCTTGAAGATGATGATTTTCGCGTCCTGCCCGCCCAGTTCGATCACACTGCCGACGTCAGGATGAAGCTGTTCCACTGCCATGGTTACGGCGTTTACTTCCTGGACAAACTTGGCGCCGACGTGTTCCGCAATCGGGCCGGCCCCGGAGCCGGTCATAAAGATGCGAATGTTTTCACGCCGGACATGGGCAAACTGATTGCCGATCGCCACCAGGAATTCCAGCACTTTTTCCGCCTGCTTGGTATGATGGCGCTGATAGTCTGACCAGAGAATCTCCCTGGTGTCGGGATCGACCACGGTAGCTTTGACGGTAGTCGAGCCGACGTCGACACCAATAATGAGAGAGTCTTGCCCTGCAGCTTCCTTTGCCATCAAAACCACACCTTTCTCCAATAACATCCATATAGGTAGCGTGGCAAAGTTGGATGTAATCTATTCATCATGGATATAGGGGAAAAGAGATGGGCCAACAAAAAACCCCTCCTCGGCACTTCGAGGAGGGGGTGCGGGCAGCCAGCCTGTTTGGCAGGTTGCCGCATGTCGTTTTCTCATCTGTTAGTGTATAACCGCACCGCTGCCCTCTTCTTTGCCGGCTGCCCCGGCAGGAAGCGGATCAAAAGAGGGTGGAGCAATGATGTCGGGCGGCGGAAGATTGGCGGGCGGCTGCTCGGCTTCGGGGCTGGTGCTTGGCGGCGGAGACGATTGCTGTCCGCCCGTTCCGCCCGAAGCGGGAATGTCCGCTGGGGAGTTGTCCGTTCTCCCTTTTCCGGCCGACACGTCACCGGAATCAGCCGGTTTGGACTTGCCGCCGTTGAGTGCCGGCGTGGAACCGGCAGCCGATTGGCCGGTTTTCCCTGCCTGTTTGGAAGCTCCCGTCTTCCCGTTTCCAGCCGTCTGTTTGCTTGGCGCTGTCGTCTTTTTTTGTTCCGCGCGTGCGTACTCGGCAACGGCCGCCTCGCTCAAGGTTGCGCCTGATGTGACCTTCATGGCGCTTTGCAGGGCGGAGCGGACCTGATCCATCTTCTCTTTGGGCCACAGCGTGTACAGGAGGCGGGAATCCCACACGGCGCCATTGTCCAGCGAAACGATCCGCTCCGAGGAAAAGCTGGTGAAATCGAGGGCCAATCCGGTGATCTGCTCTTTGGACAGATCGGTTTTGATGTGCTGGCCCGCTGTCTCCAGAATGGCGAACGCGTTCCTGAGGCCATTCATCGACGTCACTTTGTCGGCCACCGCCCTGATCACTTCCTGCTGCCGCCGGTTGCGGTCAAAATCGCTGGAGTCGTAAGCGTGTCCCCGCCGGTCCACACGGTGGCGGACAAAGCCGAGAGCCTGCTCGCCGTTCAGCACCTGCCGTCCCTTTTTCAGACGCTTGTAGACGCCCCCTTGGGGCAGTTCATAGACGAGGTCGCGGTCGACCGTCACCTCTACCCCGCCCAGCTTGTCAATCACTGCGGTGAAGCCTTCAAAGTCAAACAGGACGTAATGCTGCACCGGGATGCCCATCATCGCTTCGACCGTTTTTTTCAACAGCGAGACGCCGTTTTCGGTCACCGGCTCACCTCGCTGCTCTGCGCGAATCCGCACGCTTTCCCCGGCGGCAAACACGCTGTTGATCTTGTGGTAACCCGGGTAGCCCGGCATCTGGACGCGGGTGTCGCGCGGCAGAGAGACCATCGTCACCCGCTGCGCATCGGGATCGACGACGGTCAGAATCAGCACGTCGGTGTTTAACATGCCCCCCAATTTCCGGGTGTCGGTCCCGATAATCAGCACGGAAAGCGGCTTCTTTTTCTCGTACGCCTGCTGCGTTGCAGGCTCGTCCGGCAGCTTGTACGGGTCATTCGTAATCGTCCCCAGGGTTTCGTTGATCCGGGTGAAGCTGTAGGCGGCTCCGGCTGCCAGCATACACAGAATCAGACAGCCCGCCAGCAGCAGACGCATTCCCCATGTCCGCCGTCTCCGTCTGGCGCGGCGCCCCTTTTGTGCAGGAGCAGTCGCTTCATCCGTCTTCCGCATGCGTCGTCAACTCCTCAATCCCATTGTACGTGGCGTTTGGCTCAACGATTCTACCTTTTCTGGAAAAAATATGTATAATTCTATCACAATTTTGTCTGGCTTTGTAGAATGATGATAGGTTCCCAAAATGGGATCAGGTGCCGGCCTGTTCCGTCCGGAAGGCCCGCCCTCCAGAACGCACTTGCGCTCCCCACAGGAAAACGGTAGTCTAAAATTATCCAAGATAGAAACCGGAACGATCACGGGAAGCGGAGGGGCTGAGTGTGGAACACGTACAGGTGCTGATCGCCGGCGGCGGCATCGCCGGGTTGTCTGCTGCCATCTGGTGTGAACGGCTCGGATTGTCCTGTGTCCTGGTGGAAAAAAACGATCGGCTCGGCGGGCAGCTTTCGGACATCCACAACCAAATTTGGGACTTTCCACCGCGTGTATACCCGGATGGCGCGGCCTTGCTGGACGAACTGCTCGCCCATCGATCAATTCGCGCACTCCGTCCCCGCCTTGGGGAAGCGCTCCGCTCGATCGATCTCGACAAGCACCTGGTCCATACCGACAAGACCGTGTACCTGGCCGACTACCTGATTATCGCGACGGGCGTGCGCCCCAATCGGATTCCCGCCCTCGTCGGCTGTTCGCGGGTGCTGCAGCCGTGGTTCTCCACCACCTCGCAGGGAACCGCTGTCGCCGGCCAGGATGTCGCGGTGATCGGAGGCGGTGATCGGGCGGTGGAAAGCGCCTGCAACCTCCTGCCACACGTCCGCAGCCTCTACCTCCTCGTCCGCAGCGATCGGCTGCGAGCCCGTCCGCAGTGGGTGGAGCGCCTTCGCCCTCACCCTTCTCTCCACGTGCTGTGGGAGACAGTGGTGAGCGACTGCCGGGAGCAAAATGGCAAAGCCGTGCTCACCCTGGACTCCCCCCGCTCCGACACGCCGCAAACGCTCGTCGTCGATTGGGTCCTGCCGCGAATCGGCGTGCGCGGGAACAGCGAGGGGTTGGGACAACTGCCTGCCTTGGAAGGCGGGTATCTGCAGACCGACGTCAACCTGCGGGTGGGTGCTGATTGGATCTACGCCATCGGTGACATCACCAACGGCGCCGCTTATGCCAGCCTGTCGCTCGCCGTCGGCCAGGCGATGAAAGCGGTCAAGCACATTTCACTTCAGGTCCCGTCGCTGTAGCCGATCGCGTCTAGTGACCATCCGGACAAAAGGAGCCGTGATCATGTACTCGTTCGTCGATAATTTTGGCCTGCCGGTGACGCTCACGTTTGACCCGGCCGTCTACCGAAACCGGCGTGCCCTGCATGTACTGGTTTTTCCGTTCTGGCAGGGCCGGCTGGTTTTTACCCGCCACCGCACGCGGGGCATCGAGCTGCCCGGAGGCAAGGTGGAGCCGGGTGAGTCCAGTCTGGCTGCCGCGATCCGGGAAACCTACGAGGAAACCGGTGCCACGCTGGAGGCGATCGAGCGCATCGGCCAGTACACCGTCAACCACAATCTGGTCAAGGATATCTACGTTGCCCGCGTGCTGGACCTGGAAACGGAGCCGCCCGGTGCCGACGTTGCTGAACGGGTGTTGTTCGAACATATACCGCTCCAGGTACGGAATGATCCCCGCTTCAGCCGCTATCTGTACGACGATGTATACCCGCTGGCGCTGGAGCGGGCACGCCGCCATCCGTTTGCGACAACGTGACAGGCATCCCCCAACCGTGGGCGATGCCTGTTTTAGTTTTTGCCTTTTTCCTTTTTCCCGCTCAACAGATGGTTGACCAGATCGTTTGGGTCAAACCCCATCCTGCGCACCGCTTCTGCCCGCTGTCTCTCCTCCTCGCTCTCCGCCTGGATTCCCAGGATCTCCGCCGCCTGACGCATTGCTTCCATGTCTTTTTCCTGCTTGTCTTCCGCTTTTGCCTGTTGGCCGGAAGCCTCCTGGGAAGCTGCCTGCTGCGGTTTTAGAAAGAACAGCGCGACCACCGCAAACAAGGCGGTTATGCCGGCAATGGAGTAAAACATCACGTTGCGGGAAATGCCCAACAGCCAGGTAAACACCGGCGGTCCCACAGCTACGCCGATAAACCGGACGCCGCTGTACAGCGACGTGATCATGCCCCGTTCCGCCTTTTTCACGGCCCCGACGATCATGCTGTTGAGACAGGGCAGGATCATGCCTGTTCCGACACTGCCGATCACCAGCACCCCGATCAACAGGTACACCCCTTGTACGAAACTGGCGATCACGTAGGAGGCGGCCAAAAGAAACATCCCGACGATCACGAACAGGCGCATCAGGCGCAGCTTTTTTTTGATGATCAGGCCGGTCAGGTATGCGACGATGCTCATGACCAGCAGCGGGATGGCCAGGAAACCGCCCTTCAGCACGCCGTCGATCTTGAACGTCTCTTCCAGCAGATCGGACAGGTAAAACAGCACGCCAAACAGTGTGAACAGGCAGATGCTGCCGATAAAGAACGCCGGCACCAGCCAACGTCCGTGCTGCCGAAACACCTGTCCGATGGATCGGAGATACTGGCCGACCTGCACCGGCTGTTTCTCCTGCTTGTTTTCCCGGGTACAAAACAAAAACAGCAGCACGATCACTCCGCAGATGATCGGAAACGCGAGAAACACCATGTACCAGGTAATCATGGCCAACAGCGCGCCGATAATCGGACTGAGCACCTTGCCCAAGCCGTTGGATGTCTCCATCAAGCCCAGCGCCCGGCTTTCCGCCGCCCCGTTAAACAAGTCGCCCACCATGGCCAGCGCAATCGGGGCAGTCCCGGCAGCACCGATCCCCTGCAGGACCCGTCCAGTCATGATGATCCCGTACGGCTTGTCCAACCAGAGCGCCGCCAATCCAGCCAACAGACCGCCCGCCCCGTACAGAATCAGAGACAGGGTCACGACGATTTTGCGTCCAAACCGGTCGGACAGATAGCCCGCCAGCGGAATGACGACGCCCGCCGCGATGGAAAACGCGGTAATCACCAGGCTCGTCTGCAAGCCCGTCAGCTGCAGCTTGGCTTTCATCGTGGGCAGGACGGGGATCAACATCGAGTTTCCCAACACCATGACAAGCGGAATGCCCACCAGTCCTATCAGGTTTTTCGTGTTCTGTGCCATACCGTACACCCTCGTCACGCGTATGCGCTGCCATCCCAGCACAACGCTTTGATAATCTGCCAATCCGGCTGGACGCCGATGCCCGCTCCTCGCGGCAGGGTCACCTGTCCATTGACCGGAGCTATTGGAAAAATGCAGGTAAACGGATTGTCCATGACGTCCCACTCCACCGGTTCAATCGGGTCGGCGTCCATTTTGCTCCACGCCGGGAGACACGCCTGCGCGTATATCGCGTACAGCCGCGTTAGCGATCCGTCAAACACGTGCGGAGAGACGCGGTGTCCAAACTGCCGCCCCATCTGCAGCATGAAGCGAAAGCTGTCCACCCCGGTCGCATGCATCGGATCGGGCTGGATGATATCAAGCGCTCCCTGTTTCAACAGCGGCACGTACTGGTAGCAGTGGATCAGATTTTCGCCCCCGGCCAGCGGAATTGACAACGCCTGCCGCAATTTGGCGTACTCTTCCGTCCGCTCCATCGGCATCGGCTCTTCCAGCCACATCCAGTTTTCATAACGGGAAAAGACATGCTCCCACTGTCGGGCAGCAGCCAGATCGTAACTTTGGTTGGCGTCTACCGCCACCTGGACGTCTGCGGGCAGCGATGCCATCAGCCGCTCGATGTGACGGCGGTCCTCCTGCCAGGAACGGCCGCCGATCTTCACCTTGATGCGGCGAAATCCGGCCTGCACCTGTCGTTCCACCAGCCGGACGGAATGCTCCGCCCAATCAGGACGCTCGCTGTAGGATTGAAAGGACGCGTACACCGGGATGCTGGTGTGGTACGCCCCGCCCCACAGCTCGCAGACGGATAAACCGGCCAGCTTGGCAGTAATCTCGGTCAGGGCCATGCTGACGGCCGCTGCCGAGCGCTGATGCCATTTGCTGATCACTTCCACCAGGCGCAGGCGGTCCGTCACCCGTTTGCCGATGAGGTACGGGATGATGCGCTCGCGAAATCCCTTGTCCAGCGTCGGCAGCCAGTCTACCGCTTCTCCCCATCCGTCTGCCCCGGAGGTCGTGACGATGCGGATCAGGTAACAGGCGCGGTACTTCTTGTAGCCGTTGGCGTCGCCGTACGGCTGCGTCAACCGATAGAGCAGCGGGTAGGTCTCCACGCGTTCGATCTGCATCCGATGTGCTCCTCACAACAGGTCGTCGCGCCCTTCGCGCTCCGCCCGCTCCTGCAGATACGCTTCGTAATCGAGAAACAAGCCTTTGCCTTCCCCTTTGCGCATGTACTCCTCATACGTGCCGCTGCGCATGAAATTGACGCTCTCCGGACCGTGGTAGCCGTCGATGTCCGTGTAGCCGATCTGCTCGATGGCCTCGACGGCTCCGTCCGCCTCGTCGCTTTCCACGTACATTTCCTTGTAGTCGGTCTTGTCGTTGTCCACATAGGAAAATGGCGTGCTTGACGTTCCCCACGACTCGACAATCTGCCAGGCGTCCTCTCCGTCAAAGCTGTTCTGTCCTTCTTTTTCGTCCAGCGAGGTGCGGCCGAACGGCGGCTGCAAGAACTCCTCCTCGATCGGACGAGACTGGTTGATGTTGGGTGCCGCCGCGTGTTCCTTGCAGGTTTGAGCGTAGGGCAGCGCCTCCAGCCGCTCTTCCGGGATGGGCTGCCCGCAGACGGTGCAGAGCCCGTACGTCCCTTCGTCCATGCGGGTAAGCGCCTGGTCAATCTCCTTTAACGTCTCCCGGTCCAGACTGTCCAGTGCGAGATCTTTTTCACGCTCAAACAGCTCACTGCCAATGTCGGCCGGGTGATTGTCGTACATGGAAAACTCCTGCAGGGATGTCGCCATCGGCTCCCGCATGCCGTAGTGGGCCTGCACCCGCTCCTCCAGCTCACGTTTTTCCTGCATCAGCCGTTCCCTGAACCGAGCCAGCTTTTCCTTGTCCACGCATGCCACCCTCCTCTGTTTGCTTTTCTTGGTGTAGTATGTCTTGCCGGCCGCGAAAATAACCCACGGCCAGTCCCTTGCCTGCCCCGCGTGAGCCGACATCGCTCTGACAACCCTTTCTGCCGTGGGGGAGGAACCCTGTGGACAAAAAAACAGCCCTGCCTCACCGCAGGGGCACAGGCAGAGCTGTACTGTTTGTCAGATTGTGAGATTAAATTATTCAGCCACGTGGGCGTAGTGTTCGTGTACGATCGTCACGCAGCGCTGGCAGAGGCTCGGATGGGCGCTGTCCGCCCCGACGTCCTGCTTCACCACGCGGCAGCGCTCGCACTTGACCCCGTCAGCAGGTGCGACGACGACTGCGATACCCTCCAGCACAGCTGCTTCGCTCGGCACGCTGGCGCCATGCGGATGCAGATCTACATGGGCGACGATGAACAGGTCGGCCAGGTCATCCATGGCGGACAAGACGCGCGCAACCTCTTCGGTTTGCGGATAGAGCGCCAGTTTGGCGTCGACGGAGTTGCCGAACACTTTGTTGCGGCGTGCTTCTTCCATCGCTTTCAGCACTTCGTCGCGCACCGCCAGGAACGCGTCCCACTTGCTCTCCATGTCTGCCGCGAAGCCGAGATGCTGTTCGTTTGCCTCCGGCATGTCGGTCAGCTGCACGCTTTCCTCGGCTACGCCCGGGATGTAGCTCCACACTTCGTCTGCGGTGTGCGGCAGGATCGGCGCCACCAGTTTGACCAGGTTCAACAGGCAGTCGTACATGACGGTCTGCGCGGCGCGGCGCTTGATGCTGTCGGGCGCTTCCACATAGAGCCGGTCTTTGCAGATGTCCAGATAAAAGGCGGACAGGTCAATGACGCAGAAGTTATGAACAGCGTGGAACACCGTGTGGAATTGATAGTCGTCGTACGCCTTGCGCACCCGTTTGACCACTTGGGCCGCCTTGGCCAGCACGTAGCGATCCAATTCGCCCAGCTGCTCGTACGGGACGCGGTCCTTCGCCGGGTCGAACCCGTTCAGGTTGCCCAACAGGAAGCGGAACGTGTTGCGGATCTTGCGGTACACTTCGGCGATTTGGTTGAGGATCGCGTCGGAAATCCGCACGTCCGCCTGGTAATCCACGGATGCTACCCACAGGCGCAGGATGTCCGCCCCCAGCTTGTCGATCACCTCTTGCGGCACGACGACGTTGCCGAGCGACTTGGACATTTTACGCCCTTCGCCGTCGAGGGCAAAGCCGTGGCTCAGCACCGCCTTGTACGGCGCCGTTCCGTATACGGCCACCGAGGTGGAGAGCGACGAGTTGAACCAGCCGCGATACTGGTCCGATCCTTCCAGGTAGAGGTCAGCAGGCCATTTCAGTTCTTCCCGCTCTCTCAACACTGCTTCGTGGCTGGAGCCGGAGTCGAACCACACGTCCATGATGTCTGTCTCTTTGCGGAACTCCGTGCAGCCGCACTTTTCGCAGGTCAGGCCCGGCGGCACCAGTTCACTCGCTTCACGGGCAAACCAGACGGAAGAGCCTTCTTTGCGGAACAGCTCCGCGATGTGATCGATCGTCGTGTCGTTGATCACCGGTTCGTTGCAGGATTTGCAGTAGAAGATCGGGATGGGTACGCCCCAGACGCGCTGACGGGAGATGCACCAGTCGCCGCGGTCGGCCACCATGTTGGCCAGGCGCGTTTCGCCCCAGTGCGGAAGCCACTGCACGTTTTTGATCGCTTCCAGCATCTGTTCGCGGAAGCCGTCGATCGACGCAAACCACTGCTCGGTCGCCCGGTAGATGACCGGCTTTTTCGTCCGCCAGTCGTGCGGGTACGAGTGGGTGATGAAGCCGAGCTTCAAGAGCGCTCCCGCTTCTTCCAGCTTTTGTGTAACCGCCTTGTTGGCATCCTCGTAGAACATGCCTTCAAAACCTGGTGCTTCGGCCGTCATCTTGCCCTCATGGTCAACCGGGCAAAGCACGCCGAGACCGTATTTCTGGCCGATGTTGAAGTCGTCTTCCCCGTGTCCCGGAGCGGTGTGAACGCAGCCCGTACCGGCGTCCAGGGTGACGTGTTCGCCCAGGATCAGCGGAGACGGACGGTCGTAGAACGGGTGGGCCGTCACGACGCCTTCCAGTTCACTTCCCTTGAAGGTAGCCAGAACCTCTACGTTCTCCCAGCCGATCTCCTTGGACGCTGCTTCCAAAAGACCGTTCGCCAGCAGGAATTTGCGGCCGTCCGCATTCACTACGTTGTACTCCAGTTCCGGGTGAATGGAGATGGCCAGGTTGGCCGGAATCGTCCACGGTGTGGTGGTCCAGATCACAACGCCGGTGTCTGTGTCCAGTTTGCCCTTGCCGTCGGTCACTTGGAAGCTGACGTAAATGGATGGCGAGCGCTTGTCCTTGTATTCGATTTCCGCGTCCGCCAAAGCCGTCTCAGACGACGGGGACCAGTATACGCAGCGCAGCCCCTTGTAGATGTAGCCTTTTTTCGCCATCTCGCCGAAGATGCGGATTTGCCGCGCTTCATACTCCGGTTTCAGCGTCACGTACGGATTTTCCCAGTCGCCGCGAACGCCCAGCCGCTTGAATTGGTCCCGCTGCTTTTCGATGTAGGACCAGGCGTACGCTTCACAGCGTTTGCGGAATTCGTTTACCTCGATGTTGCGGCGGTCCAGCCCCTCAGCATTGATAATCGCCTGTTCGATCGGCAGACCGTGGGTGTCCCAGCCGGGAACGTACGGCGCGCAGAAACCGGCCATCGACTTGTAGCGGACGATGATGTCCTTGAGAATCTTGTTCAGCGCGTGGCCGATGTGAATGTTTCCGTTGGCATACGGAGGACCGTCATGCAGCACGAACAACGGACGCCCCTTTGTCCGCTCCTGCACTTTCCGGTAAATCTCCTGCTCATCCCAGCGGGCCTGTATCTGCGGTTCCCGGGTCGGCAGGTTGCCGCGCATGGGAAAATCGGTTTGGGGCAGCGATAATGTTTTGCTGTAATCCATGACCTGTTTTCACTCCTACTTGGTATAAATAAAAAGCCTTCCCCCATCCCAAAAGGGACGAGAGAAGGCTCCCGTGGTACCACCCTGATTGAACGGAACGACCCTGCCGCAAAGCAGACAGATGCCGCTCCGCTCCACTCGTTTCATTCGTAACGGGAATGACGCGCTCCCTTACTCGCCCGCCGGACGTGACGCCGGCAGCCGGCTTTCAGTTGTGAACTCCCGGGTGATTTTCGGCGACGGCAACTGGCCGGGCTTTCACCTCTCCCCGGCTCTCTGGGCAGTGCTTGGTCACGTACTCTTCCCGTTCATCGTCGATCCAGTGATGAAAAGTTTGCAAATATTATAGTACCATCATGGCCTGAACGTCAACGGTTTATTCCGCCATCAGAGCGGACGTCGTGGAATCTGCCTGCTCGAGATCGTCCCATGCCCCGTTATCCAGCATCTCCAACTGGGCTTCGAGCAGCGTGCGGAAGCGCATCCGATAGACAGAGGCGCGCTTTTTCAACTCTTCGATCTCGATGGCGATCTTGCGGGATTTCGCCAGTGCTTCATTGACGATCCGGTCGGCGTTTTTCTCCGCTTCTTTCAGGATCAACTGCGCTTCCTTGCGGGCGTTGGCCTTGACATCCTCGGCCGTCTCCTGAGCCACAAGGATGGATTTGCTCAGGTTCTCCTCCATGCTCTTGTAGTGTTCCACCCGCTCGTTCAGCATGGCGACACGCTCTTCCAGTTCCTTTTTTTCCTTTATCAGGAGTTCGAAGTCCTTGATCACCTGATCGAGGAACTCGTTCACTTCGTCAATGTTGTAACCGCGAAAACCCGTGCTGAATTCCTTATTGTGTATGTCCAATGGCGTTAAAGGCACATGAACCCCTCACTTTTTCCGGTAATCGTACCCAAATTCTTCGACAGGTTTATCCGCATTTCCTGCCGGAATTTGCAAAATTATTGAGCCCGTCTCAGGTGAGTCGCCCGACGATCATGCGCAGCCGTCCGCTGCGCGTCGGCCCGGACACGTCCAGCAGCTTGAACCGTCCAAACCCGGCCAGCGACACCATGTCGCCAGGCTCCAGCAGATGCGACGGGTCGTCCACCACTTTCCAGTTGACTTTCAGTTTGCCCGCCCGGATCGGGACCAACGCCTTTGCCCGCGACAGGTTGTACACCTCGCCGATGACCGCGTCGACACGCGGCGACGGAACCGTGATCACCTTTTCCGCATACCGGGGAGCGGGCGGCTGAAACGACTCCCAATCCACCCGCTCAAATTGGACTGGCGTCCGGTGTATATGGGTCACCTGCGAACAGATGAAATCGGCTACCTCGTCTGCGATGACGACATGGATCGCCTCTTCGGCCACGAGCATGTCGCCAAATTTCTCCCGCTTCAGCCCCACGTTCAACAACGCCCCCATCACATCCCGGTGCTCCAATGTATGGAAGCGCTGGTCAGCGGAAATCCGCAGCAGGGCCAGGCGGTAGTCCTGCGGTTCGGGCACGATGTAATCGGGATGGAGCAGCACGCGCACCCGCTCCGCTCCGTCGTAGCCTCCGCTGGCCGAGACGGACACGTCACTTACCTGCGAGGTCAGGCTCTGCATGATCGCAAGCTGCCTCGGGTCCAGAAAATCAGTAAGGCGCATGGCCTGCTTCCGCTCTGTCAGCGTCAGCATCTCCAGCGCCCGTTCCGCAAAGGGACGTTCTTCTTTTCGAAAATGATCAAACACGCTCATGCCGTCACGCACCTCACAGCAGCAGTTGCTGCAGGATCGCATTCAGGCCCCTGTGGGCGAAGTTGAGTGCGATCAGCGCCACGATTGGCGAGATATCGATAAAGCCGAGCGGCGGGATAAAGCGGCGAAATGGCGCCAAATACGGCTCCACCAACCGCTCCAGCAGTTGACCAATGGGCGTTTCCCGCATCTGCGGCACCCACGACATGAGCACGTAGGCAATGACCATGAATTGATAAATGGTAAAAGCGTAATACACAATGGTAAAAATGGCCGTTGTCATTCACTCACCCTTTTGCTAGGTTCTCTTACTCTTCGACGACACTGGAGATCGTCCCCTGAATGTCGACGTGATCCGGCGTGCAGACAAAGATGTAGTCGCCCACCTTTTGAATGTCACCGTTCAGCGCGTAGACCGTTCCGCTCAAAAAATCGACGATGCGCTTCGCCTGTTCCTTATCCACCCGCTGCAGGTTGACGACGACCGGCCGGCGGTGACGGAGGTTGTCAGCGATGTCCTGCGCGTCGCTGTAATGTCGTGGTTCACATAAAACCAACCGAATGCCCTCCTTTTCCCGAGCCTGAAACGGCACCACGTTGTTGGCGCGAGGCGCCGGCTGCCGTTTGGTGAAAGACTCCCGCTCCTGCTCTTCACGCTCCTCTTCCACCGTCTCTTCAATGTATTCTTCGTTATCCAATCCAAAGAACCCCATGATCTTGTTCATTACGCCCATGGCCATCCTCCTCTCGTGCAGCGTTGCGGTCATTCCGGCTTAACCAGGACCGAACCAAGCCGGACATATGTCGCTCCTTCTTCAATCGCCACTTCAAAATCGTTGGACATGCCCATCGACAGCTCTTCGATTGCAGCGTGCGGAAAGTTCCAGCCGTTGATCCGTTCTTTCCATTCCCGCAGGCCGCGGAATACGGGTCGCGCCTCCTCGGGATTTTCGACAAAAGGCGCCATGGTCATCAATCCGACGATCTTTATATGATTCATATTACTGGTTTCCTGCAAAAAAGCCAATACATCATTGGGACTAAGCCCAAATTTTGTCTCTTCTCCAGAGATATTGAGCTGCAGAAAACAGGAAACGACACGGTCCAGCGCTTCCCCGCGCTTGTTCAGCTCCCGGGCCAGCGACAGCCTGTCCAACGAGTGGATGTGTGCAAATTTGCCCACGACGTCTTTTACCTTGTTGGTCTGCAGATGGCCGATGAAATGCCACGTCCCCAGGTGGCCGTAGCGCTCGAATTTGGGCAGTGCATCCTGCACGCGGTTTTCCCCGATATGCTCCACCCCGATGGCCAACAAATCGCCGATCGCGTCGGCGTCGACGTACTTGGTGACGGCGATGACTTTCACCTCTTCCCGCTTCCGGTTGGCTCGATCGCAGGCGGCCGCGATGCGCTCTTCGACGGCTGCCAGCCTCGCTTTCAGCATTTCCCTCTCTCTCGTCACGATTCGTTCACAGCTCCTTTTTCAGACTCTCTCCATCCGATAAACGATGCCATCCGGCCCGTTTTCCCCGCCTCCCTGCGGTGAGAGAAAAACAGGTCGGTCCGGCAGCTTGTACACCATCCCGTCCGCAGCACGCGCTCTGGCGCAACGCCGCATTCCGCCAAAATCTCCGTGTTCAGACGAGGCAGATCCAGCATGTATCGGCCGTTTTCCCGGGGCGTCACGGCGTCTTCCCAGCGAGCAGCCGCCGTCCGTACCCGTTCCATGATTCGCTCGTCCACTTCATAGCAGCAGCCGCCGATGGCAGGACCGATCGCCACCAGCAGCTCCTCCGCCCTGCTGCCGTAGTGACTTTCAAACGCCCGCACCATTTCCTCGGCAATACGCGCCGCCGTCCCCTTCCAGCCGGCGTGGGCCAAGCCGATCGCCCGCGACACCGGGTCGAGGAAAAACAGCGGCACGCAGTCGGCATAAAAGGACGTGAGCAGCACGCCCGGCTGATTCGTATGCAGGCCGTCTGTCGCCGGAATGACGTCGTCCAGGCTCTCCCTGCCCGCTCCCATGGATTGGGCGGTCACCTGGCAGACCCGGCTGCCGTGCACCTGATCCGCGCACGTCCAGGCTTCAAACGACATGCCCAGTTCCGCTGCCAGCTTGCGCCGGTTGGCCACCACACGGTTCGGGTCGTCTCCCACGTGCAGGCCCATGTTAAAAGAGTGGTACGCTCCTTCGCTCACTCCGCCGTTTCTGAGGGTAAACCCGGCCGCCAAGCCGGGAAAGCGCTCTTCCCACTCGCGCAGATGCAGCAGCGCGCCGCCCTCTCTGCCAACAAACGGTTCGTTCATGTTGTCACCTTCCTTATATGGCTTATGATACCACAGCCCAAAAGAAAAGAAAGGCTCTCTCGCCTTTCTTACGCCCGGTATTCGTCTTCCCCGCCGGTTTTTGCCTCTACCCGCATCGACTCCTCCAGGCGAACCAACACGACGTCCTTGCCGATCTTGATGATGTTGCGCCAGGGAATCACGTAGTCGTTGCCCGCTGAAAAAAACCCGAGGAATTTGCCCGGTCCGGGGACGACAATCGCCTCCACCCGCCCGTGGCGCAGGTCTATCTCCAGATCGGATATCTGCCCCAGCCGCTTGCCATCCAAAATGTTCACCACTTCTTTGGTCTGGAAATCCGAGATTTTGACCATTTTTCCTCACCTACTTTTTCTCCGTTAGTTCAAGTATATGAACGGGCAGACAAATATGCCCCGGGGAGCGGTGAAAGATTGGACCGGCGTCACGGCGCGTCGATTGCAGAGTCCCATCACGACTTGTAAATTTCACAACTTTCAGACTGTTTCAGTCGCCGAGCAGCTTATACAGAAACAAAAGCCTCCGACGCTGATGGCATGGAGGCTGCTGATGATAAACCCATTACGATTGCACGTGTTTTTGCATGTGGGCGATGGCCGCTTTTTCCAACCGGGAGACCTGTGCTTGGGAAATGCCGATCTCCTCCGCCACTTCCATCTGCGTCTTGCCTTCGTAGAACCGCATGGAGAGAATCATCTTCTCCCGTTCGCCCAGCCGCTGCATGCCCTCGCGCAGGGCGATTTCTTCCACCCAGTTGGCATCCCTGTTCTTCTCGTCGCTGATCTGGTCCATCACGTAGATGGGATCGCCGCCATCCTGATAGATCGGTTCAAACAGCGAGACCGGGTCCTGAATGGCGTCCAGCGCAAACACGATGTCTTCCTTGGGCACGTTCAATTCCTGGGAAATCTCCGTGATGGTGGGTTCCCGCGAATGCTTGTTGGTCAGATTGTCCCGCACCTGAAGCGCCTTGTACGCGATATCCCTTAGGGACCGCGACACGCGGATCGGGTTGTTGTCCCGCAGGTAGCGGCGAATCTCCCCGATGATCATCGGCACGGCGTACGTGGAAAATTTCACGTTTTGGCCGAGGTCAAAGTTGTCGATGGCCTTCATCAGGCCGATGCAGCCCACCTGAAACAGGTCATCCACGTACTCGCCCCGGTTGTTGAAGCGCTGAATGACGCTCAGCACCAGCCGCAGGTTTCCATTGACCAGTTTCTCCCGCGCTGCCAGTTCGCCGTTCTGCAGGCGTTCGAACAGCTCCCTCATCTCTTTGTTGGTAAGCACCGGAAGCTTTGAAGTGTCCACCCCGCAAATCTCTACCTTGTTGCGCGTCACGTCTTACCCTCCTCGAAGCAAGAAAGTTCCCAACCCGGTTGTCTTGAAAGGCCGCGTACCGACGCATCGCCGGATGAAAGAAAACTCGGCGAAGGCCGAGCTTTGCGGCGAGAGCGAGCCGTGTATAGGCGGTTTTACGAGCAAGTGGCGTTGCCACTCTCTGGCACGGTTTAGGAACAGTATCTCCTTCGATTGGGAAATTATGCGCTACACCATTTTGTTGAATTCTTTTCGCAACCGTTTTATAATTCGCTTTTCCAGACGGGAAATGTACGACTGGGAGATGCCCAACAGATCGGCGACGTCCTTTTGCGTCTTCTCTTCTTCTCCCGACAATCCGAAGCGCAGCTCCATGATGATGCGTTCTCTCTCTGTCAGCTTATCCAGCGCTTTTTTCAGCAGCTTGCGGTCCACCTGGTCTTCGATGTTCTTGTAAATGGTGTCGTTGTCCGTCCCCAACACGTCGGAGAGCAAGAGTTCGTTGCCGTCCCAGTCGATGTTGAGCGGTTCGTCGAACGACACTTCCGAGCGAATCTTGTTGTTCCGCCTGAGGTACATGAGAATTTCGTTTTCGATGCAGCGGGAAGCGTAGGTGGCCAGCTTGATGTTTTTCTCCGGATCAAACGTATTGACCGCCTTGATCAAGCCGATCGTCCCAATGCTGACCAGATCCTCGATGTTGATCCCCGTGTTCTCAAATTTGCGGGCGATGTACACGACAAGCCGCAGGTTGCGTTCGATCAGCATGCTGCGCACGGCGGGATCGCCGGACGGCAGCCGGCTCAGGAGAATCTCTTCTTCTTCTCTGGTCAGCGGCGGCGGCAGGGCTTCACTTCCCCCTATGTAGTAGATCTCTTCGGCGCGTGCACCAATCCACAGCAGGAAACGGTACCAGAGCAATTGGAGTTGCAGGCGAAGTTTCACATACATACTAGCCCTCCTGTTCGCGTAAGGGAGTTAGGTTTTGGTCATCGCTTTGTATGATGGCGGGGTGCACGATGGCTTGATACCGGCCGTCGGCGGCCAACGGGATCGGATTGAGACCGATCAGCACCTTCCTGGCAAGGTAGCGGGCGCCATTTTGCACGACAATTACTTCGTCCGGCTTGACGGCGAGCAGAAAATCCATCCCTCGGGACACGCTGCGGTAGGGAATCAGCCGCAGCCGCGACTGCCATTCGGCGGGCACCTGCTCGAAGACCCCGTCCAGGTTTTCCCATGCCGTTGGGCTGCCGATCCGCTGACGAAGCGAAGCCGGCAGGATATGGGCAACCAGTTCGCTCTCCACAATCATCACCGGCTGGCGGGTAATCGGTTCGTGGAGTTGGTTGCCAGTGTCCACCAGTCCGCGACAGACGACGCTTTCCCCTGCGATCGTCACCGTCACCTCGGCGAGGAACGCCTCGATCCGTCGCGGCTCTTGAACGGCATGGTAGCTCTTCCGGCTGAGGACAAAGACGAGGGAAAACCCCATGGCGAGAACGCCCAGCGTCGGTTTGAACCCGACACCGAAGCCGTCACTGTGGAGAGTCACCAACCCGTTCAAGATCTCGTTGTGTGAGGCAAGGAAATACTGCAGGCCAAACACCCCGCCGCCGAAGATGAAGGCCACGAAGTAGAAAATGGCGAGATTGTGCAGAAAGGCTCGCAGTCTTCGATTGCCAAACGCGATCCACAGCATGAGAACGGAAAACAACAGCTTCACGGTCCACTGGTACATCGAGGCGAAGGAAGGGAGAAAGAAAAACGCCAGGTACATCGACCCGAACAGAGAAGCAAGCAGGATCCTCCACCATATAACCCGCTCTTTGCGAAAATAGGCCGTAAACCAGAGCAGCAAGGTATCAATGGCCACATTCAGGAGTAAAATGATATCAAGATAGACGATCATCTGCCTTCACCCCCGCCCGGCAAAGACAGTATATATCAATGTGTATGTAAAGTCTGTCAATTCTTGACCGTGTTTTTTCGGATTTTTTGTAGAAGGGACCAGGCGGGGGCTGAGGGCAATTTCGTGCGGGGCACAACCCCTAAAATAAAACGAAAGGGCTGTCGTCACGATGTGTACGACAGCCCTTTATTGTTTTGATCGTCACGGGCGAAAGGCGCGCGATTTCAGCTCCACCGGAATGCCTGCTGTCACCAGAAACACCTGCTCGCTCGCTTCCGCCACCCGCTGATTCATGATGCCGGCCGCATCCCGGAACATCCTGCCAAGCGGATTGTCGGGAACGATGCCGTACCCCACTTCGTTGGAGACCAGCATGATCGTCCCCGGAAACGACCGCAGCACGTCCACCAGTTCGTCCACCTTTTCCAGCGTACGCTCCATCGGCTGCTCCTGTTCAAATTTCAAGAGCCAATTGGACAGCCAGAGTGTCAGGCAATCGACCAGGACCACGCGCTCGCCCGAGCCGATCGCCGGTTCAAAGGAGAGCCCGCGCAAAAAGCCGGCAAGGTCGTACGGTATCTCATGCGTCTCCCACGAAAAGGGCGACTGCTCGCGGCGCTGACGATGGCGGCGTACCCGCTCCCGCAGTTCCTCGTCAAAAACGGGGGATGTGGCGATGTACACGCCTTGTACCCCGAGACGGGCCGCGTACGTTTCCGCAAACGTGCTCTTGCCGCTCCGCGCACCGCCTGTAACCAGCACGATCATGCCCATTTCCTCCTCTCGTATCCGACACGCCGACGACACACTGCTAGCTGCATCCCGATTGCAGCAGGATTTGCGGCGATTGGCGCACCGGGTGTTCAATCACGATCGGCTGGGTGCCGTACACCTCCCGAATCACATCGGCATGCAATATCTCCCGAGGGGCCCCGATCCGACACGGCTGCCCCTTTTGCAGCAAAAGGAGACGGTCGCAGTACAGCGATGCCAGATTCAGATCGTGCAGGACGGCGATTACGGTCACACCCTCCTGTCTCTGCCAGGCGCGGACCATATCCATGAGCTGCACCTGATAGCCGATGTCCAGGTATGTCGTCGGCTCGTCCAGGAGCAGAAGCCGGGGCTGTTGGACCATCGCCTTGGCCAAGGCCACCCGCTGCTTCTCCCCCCCGCTCAGCCATTCCAACGTGCGGTGCTCGAGGTCGCCCAACCCGAGCATCCGGATGATTGCGTCAACCAGCGAAGCGGCGTTCTCCCGCTCTTCCCCGAGCCAATTTTGATACGGATACCGCCCCATCTCCACCACGTCCCTGACGGTAAACCCGACCGCCGGCAGGGGCTCCTGCTGCAGCACGGCAATCCGGCGGGCCCGCTCCTTGCGCGAGTACGCTTCGAGCGGTCGGCCATCCAGCCAGATGTGCCCCTCATCGGGGGATTCGACGCCGGACAAAAGCTTCAACAAAGTGGATTTTCCGCTGCCGTTGGGGCCGATGATGCCGAAACACTCCCCGCTTTCCACGGAAAAATGAACGTCTCGCAGAATTGGCATGCCGTCGTACGCCTTACCCACTCCGTCAACCCGTACCATCCGTCTACCTCCTCGCCAGCCGTTTGTTTTTCTTCAGCAAATAGGCAAAGAACGGCGCGCCCAGAAAGGCGGTGACCACCCCAAGCGGAATCTCCGTCGGGGCCAGAATCGTGCGTGCCAGCGTGTCCGCCCACAGCACATACGCGGCACCGTATATCACCGACAGCGGCAGCAGCAGGCGGTAGTCCGGGCCTACCAGCAGGCGGACCAGATGGGGCACCACCAAGCCGACAAAGCCGACGACCCCGGCAATGGAAACGGCGGCGGCGGTCAGCAGGGCGGACACACACAGCACCACCAGTTTTGTCCGTTCCACATGAACCCCCAGGTGAGCGGCCTGTCTTTCACCCAGTGCAAACAGGTTTAACGTTCGGCTGTAAGCAGCCAGCACAATCAGTCCGCCACCAAGGTAGGGCACCAGCACGGACGAAAACGCCCAGCCCCGGTACGCCAGACTGCCCATCAGCCAGAAGACGATTTCGTTCACTACCTGATCGGAGAGCGAGACCATGAACGACACCAGCGATCCCAGGAATGCCTGAATGACGACGCCCGACAGCAGCAGGGTTTCGACGTGAAACATGCCGTTCGTGTTGGCCAGCCTAAGGACTGCCCACAGACTGACCAGGCCGGTCAGAAAAGCAGCGATGGGAACGGTCCATTGGCCGAGCAGGACAAACTGGAAGCCGAACAAGATGAAGAAAGCGGCACCGACGGCAGACCCCGAAGCCACTCCCAGGGTGTAAGGATCGGCCAGCGGATTGCGCAGCACGCCTTGGAAACCGGCGCCGGCCAGCGACAGACAAGCCCCGACGAGAACAGCCAGCATGATTCGGGGAAACCGCACTTTCATCACGATCTGCTCAGACGACGCCGGCCAGTCGGCAGGGACGTGCTGCCCGATCACTGGAAGTTGATGAAGCAGGATAGCCCACACCTGGGAGATAGGCAGGTGGGCCGCTCCCAGTGACAAGCTGACTACGACCGAGAAGAAAAGGAGCAGGCAGCCTGCTCCTCCCCAGAGAAACAATCGCGTTCTCATCATTTCACCCGATCCGGGTAAATCGCTTTGGCCACCTCATACAGCCCTTGGGTGATCCGGGGGCCCGGGCGGTTCAGCACATTCTGGTCAACACCGACGATCCGCTGATCGCGGACGGCCGTTATCTTGTCCCAACCGCTTCGCTTGCGGATGATCTGCTCCAGGGTCTGGCCGCTTTTATCATCTGTCACGCCGCTCGCATACAGGATCACGTCCGGGTCTTCGTTTAGCACCTTCTCCTCGCTGATCGGGTTCCAGCCTTCCATGTCGTTGGCGATGTTTACGCCTCCTGCCAGTGTGATCAGCTCGTCCATGAATTCACCCTTTCCGACGGTCCAACCGGGTGCGAATTCAACATACACCTTCTTCCGTTCGTTCGGCTTGACGTCCTGCACGGCGTTTTTCACCCGCTGGATGTCTTCCTTCATCTGTGCGACGAGCGTCTCCGCCTGTTCCTGCCGGTTGGTAATCTGACCGAACAGCAGGATGTTGTTCAGGATGTCCTCCGTCGTGCGGGGGTTGGTCTTCCAGACGACCAGGCCAAGCGAACGCAGTTTTTCCGCCACTTGATCCTGCATGGAAATACCCGTAATCACCAGGTCGGGCTGCTGGGCAATGATCGCCTCCTCATTGGGATTGACGATGCCCCCTACTTTCGGCTTGGCTTTGGCTTCCTCCGGGTAATCGTCATAATCAGAGACGGCCACCACACGGTCGCCCAACCCCAATGCAAACAAGATTTCCGTTTCAGCCGGGGACGTGGAGACAATCCGCTCCGGCGCCTTGGCAAACGTATAGGCGGTGCCGGTCGCATCTTTCAGCGTGAGGGGATAACTCGTCTGTTTGGTGCCGGCAGTCGTTTTCTGGCCTGTATTCTGATCTGTGCCGACCGTCGCCGGCGCAGGCGCCTGGTCCGAACCGCCCGTGGTCGGTCCGCTGCCGCCGCAGCCGCCAAGCAGCGCCACGACCAGCGCACCCGTTACAAGCCACAGGGATCGTTTCATCGTTCACTCTTCCTTTCCATATGTATAAATGTATAAAAACTTTCTGGCAGCCCACCGTAAAGCGAAAAAACCCTTTGCATCCGCCGGGAAACAAAGGGTCAGCAAGCACCCGCTGCCGGAATACGATTCGATAGGTATGCGTCAAACCCGTCTGTCATTATATCATTGAGGCGGCAAAAAAAGAAGATACACGGCAAGGGAAAAGCTGCCGTGATCCCTCCCGGAGACGAGATTCCGTACGTTCTCGCAGAATTTGTCGTGATGCGATAGGCATCTACCGTTTCCAGATTTCCCCGGATGGCATGTTATGTAGAAACGTCATTCTTTTGAAAGGCGGTATTCTCTTGCGAAAAAAACGGTCCGATCAGCACACCCATGCCGTCGATTTCATTCGCTTCTCCGACACTCCGGGACACATTCATGCGTATTCGACCCGCACCAGCTTCAACCACGGTCATCGCCACCAGGTGCGGGGACGAACGTCGGGGCCCTACCCGGTCCCGGGCAGGGGTCACGTCCACTACTACGAAGGCGTCACCTCGTTTGACGACGGTCACGTTCACTATTTTCGCGGATGGACCAGTCCGCCCATTCCGCTTCCCGGCGGCGGCCATTATCACACATTTGCTGGTGAAACGACGCTCAACGATCGGCATATCCATTCTTACCGGGGACGCACCAGCGAAGGCTACCGCTGACACATCGACGAAGGCTGCCACTGACCCGTCTGCCGTCCGGCGCAGACAATCAAAAAAACCTTGTTCCCTAAGTGGAACAAGGTTTTTTTACGTCCGTCCCTATTTTTTGTTGCGACGGCGGTTGCGCAGAAACGCCGGGATGTCCAGGTTGTCCAGATTGCTCATGGAGAAGAACGATTTTTCTTCTTCCTCCTCCTTGCTGCGGACCGTATTGGTATTGGAGATCGGCGTCGGACGGTTGGTCGCAATCGGCTGCTGTTGCGTACGACGGGCTGCAGCCGCCTGTTTTTGGTTGTCTTCAAAACCGGTGGCGATAACCGTCACGACAATCTCGTTCTTCAATTCCTCGTTGATGACGGCACCGAAGATCATGTTGACGTCCGGATCGGCAGCGGACGACACGATGTCGGCAGCTTCGTTCACCTCATACAGGCTGAGATTGGTACCGCCCGTAATGTTCATCAGCACGCCGCGAGCACCATCGATTGACGTTTCCAGCAGCGGGCTGGAAATGGCACGGCGAGCTGCCTCGGCCGCACGATTTTCTCCGCTACCCACCCCGATGCCCATCAGGGCGGAGCCGCGTTCGGTCATGATCGTCTTCACGTCGGCAAAGTCCAGGTTGATCAGACCGGGCACCGCGATCAGGTCGGAAATGCCCTGCACACCTTGGCGCAAAATGTTGTCCGCCTCGCGGAACGCTTCCAGCATCGGTGTGTTTTTATCCACGATTTCCAACAAACGGTCGTTTGGAATCACGATCAGCGTGTCCACTTTTTCCTTCAGTGCGGCAATCCCCATTTCGCCCTGCATGGCACGCTTGCGCCCTTCAAACGAGAACGGACGGGTAACCACGCCGACAGTCAATGCGCCAAGTTCCTTCGCGATTTCAGCAACGACGGGAGCGGCACCGGTGCCGGTACCGCCGCCCATCCCTGCGGTCACAAACACCATGTCTGCGCCGCGCAAGGCGTTCTCGATCATCTCGCGGCTCTCTTCTGCCGCTTTTTTACCGATTTCCGGGTTGGCCCCGGCACCCAGGCCGCGCGTCAGCTTCTCCCCGATCTGCAGTTTGATTTCTGCATTGGACAGTTGAAGCGCTTGCGCATCCGTATTCAGGGTGATGAATTCCACTCCTTTGACGCCGCCAGCAATCATACGGTTCACCGCGTTGCTTCCGCCACCGCCGCAACCGATTACTTTAATTCGCGCAAAGGATTCCATCTCCATATCAAATTCCAGCATCTTGCTAGTCCTCCCCAATTCAACATGAGAAAAGCTTTGGCTGATGAAGCCTGCGGGGAATGCGGCAGACGGCCGTATTAGTTGGCCGCAGCGGGACATTGTCAATCCTCTGCCGATTCGCCCGATTTAAAATGTTTTGCGGTTGCAGTCGGTTAGATAAACTCGCTGAACCAGTTTTTCACTTTCTCCATGAAGCCGCCGCCTTCCTTCGGCTTGGAAACGGCCTGCTTCTGCACCGCTTTAATCGGAGCGGTGTTGTTTACGTTGCGCCGCTCCAACTGCTGCAGGGCGTACTGAATCAGACCCACGCCGGTGGTATAGGCGGGGTCCCGCACCCCGATGTAATCCGGGATGGCGATGCGAACCGGCGCGTCCAGTTCTTCCTTGGCCAGCTCCAGCATGCCCGGCATCGCCACGGTCCCCCCCGTAAGCACGTATCCGCCGGCGATTTGATCACGAAAGCCCAGCTTGTACACGGCCTCATCCACGAGGTTGAAAATCTCCGCCGCACGCGGTTCGATGATTGTGGCCAGATCCACCTGGGTAAACTGTTTTTCCACATCGCTGCCGATGCGGGTCACTTTAAAGGTGACGTCGTCGGAAGCTTCATCAATCAGGGCACAGCCGTGCTTCATCTTGACGCGGTCTGCCACGTCGGTATGCGTGCGCAGGCCAAGCGCAATGTCATGGGTGATATGGTCTCCACCGATGCCAATGACGGTGGTGGCCGCCAGTTTCCCATGTTTGAAGACACCGATGGTTGTGGAACCGGCACCGATGTCGACGAGGACGACACCCATGTTCTTGTCGTCCTTGGAAAGCGCCACGGTGCTGGAAGCAAGCGGCTGCAGGAAAATTCCCGCCACACGCAGGTTGGTGCGTTCGGCGCAGCGCACAATGTTATGTACGACCGTTTTCAGGCCGGTTACAATTGTTCCTTCCATTTCCAGCCGGACGCCGATCATGCCGCGCGGGTCCTTGATGCTGCCTTGTCCGTCCACGATGTATTCATTCGGTACGACCTCGATTATTTCTCGGTCAGGCGGAATGGCAACAACTTTCGCTGCCTGAATGACGCGTTGAATGTCTTCCTCTCGTATTTCACGGTCCTCGCTGGAAACAGCGACAACCCCTTGAGTTTCATGCAGCTCAATGTGGTTCCCGGTTATACCGACATACACTTCGTCTATCGATACTCCTACCATGCGTTCTGCATGGTCAACAGCTTCCCGGATGGCATGCACGGTTTGGTCGATGTCGACGATCACGCCCTTTTTGATTCCTTCGGAGTGGGCCTGGCCGACACCGATGATGTTGATGGAACCGTTGTTGACCTCGCCAATCATGACGCGAACTTTGGACGTTCCTATATCTAGGCTGACGATAAGTTCATTACTTACCAAACCTGTGACACCTCCCCTGCTACGACTTTCGTCATCGAGTAGTGAATCCATCTGCGTAATTTATTCCACACAGGACTACCATTCCCTTTTTTTCATCATGAATTTTTGTAAAAATATGACCTTCCTCCCAAGAACCACCCTACTCCTGCTCGTTGATCCAGCGAGACAATACGATCCGGCGGATGACCGCCAGATTGTTGAACAAGCGGACCCCAAACGCAACGATGGCTGCCAGGTACAGGTCAATGCCGAGAAAACCGCCCATAAAGGCCAGCCCGGCCGCAAACAGCGTGTTGAAAAAGAAACCGGACATGAAGATGCGCACGTTGAACGTACGTTCCAGATACGAGCGGATGCCGCCGAAAATCGTGTCCAATCCGGCCAGGAGGGCGATGGAGAGGTAGCTAGAGTATTCCTGCGGCACGCGCCAATCCAGCAGCAAGCCGACAGCGATGCCGACAATCAAACCGACGAGCGGGAGCCACATGTTACGAATCTCCTTTTTCTTTGACAGGTTTCATGTATTGGATGACGTGCGGCTCACGATTGGCGGGAATGACAAGCTTGTCCCGCTTCTCGGCCACAATGGTCTTGTTGGCGAGCTTGAAATTCTCTTCCACGCCCTCCAGCTTCAAGGCGGACAGGAGCACATCCGGCTCCCCCAGCGCCTTCAATTCATACGGCGGCTGAATCGTCTTCGTGTCGACCTGAATGGCGTCGCCGACCAAGCGGATGGACGTTGTGGCGATCAGACGGTGTCCGTTGATGGAAACCGCTTGAGCGCCGTTGGCAAAAAGGATGTTGACAAGCCAGCGCAAATCCTCGTCGTCGACCGTATAGCCGCCTGCAACCGCTTCGTGAGAGGACATGTCCACCGCCGGATCGGCCGGCGGCTGCTCTGCTTCCACGATACGCAGCTCAATCCCTTCTCCCTCCACGCTGACCATGCCCGCCATGCGGCGGTTGCGTTCCAACTCTTCCTTCATGACGGAGATGCTTTCGTTTTCGTTGAGAGCCGTCTCGTACTGATAGTAGAGCTGATTGTATTTGGAAATATCGGCCAGCAGATTCTTGTGTCTTTCTAGCTCTTTTTGCAGCGTCGTGCGCAGTTCTGCGATGCTGCGGGACTCCTTCTGCACCGGATGCAGGTTGCTGCGAAGCTGTACCGTCAACATAACACCTATGATAGCACTAATAAAGGCGAGAATAAACGTGATTTTACGGTTTTTTTGCGACATGGAAAATGCTTCCCCCGTCAGGAGTGTTTGGTTTTGGCGTCACCGACAAAGGCAGGCAGGACCACCTTGTCCTTTTTTGCCACCTCGATCTGCACGAAATCCCGCAAGGTGCTGAGGACGCCGCCCGGCAGATTAAGTGCGCTTTCCAGCGTGTTCGGATCGCCAATGGCGGTAATGACGAACGGAGCGGCTGACTTGATGCCGTTGACGATGATCGTGGGGCCGACACAGCGGATGGACGAGTTGCTGACCAGTCGCTGGCCGTTGATGCTGATTGCTTCGGCTCCGGCAGCGCGCAGTTCGTTGACCACCAGGCGCACATCCTGCTCGTGGACGATGTAATTGGTCACATCAGCGCTGCTGGCCGCATTTTGACTGTCCTGCATCGTCACGACGACGCCCGGTCCCTCGACCGGCACGACGCCGGCCATCATCCGCGCCGCTTCCAACTCGCTGAGAATCGCCGCCGCTTCCGACTTGCGCTGAGCCATCGCCTCCTCCACCTTGCCCACCTGACGCTGCAGGTCCAAGAGCTGGTCCTCAAGCTGGCGGTTCTGCTCCTTCTCCGCCAGGATGCGCTCGTTGAGCTGTGTCTCCTGCTGAAACTGCTGGTCGTTCATGCGTTCCGTCCGCAGCAGTTTGGTCGTTTCGATCGAAGTGGCGATGAGAAACCCGGTACAGAACGTGACGATGGTTAAATACAACTGAAACTTGTGACGACCCATTGGCTGCTTCCCCTTTTATACAGTACTAAGACACTACGACTGTGGAGGCTGTGTATCACCGGACTGCAGCGGGATGGGCGCATCCGGCGTTCCGTACGGCACAAACCACGGCTGCTCAAACAGCGAGAGCACTCCCTTGACGCCCTGCGGCAGTTCCTTGGCAATCGTCGGATACCAGTTGAGCATGGAGTCCAGTTTGTGCAGCACGCTGCGCACTTCGTTGCCGTCGCGCATGTAGAGCGTCACGCGCTGCTTGTCGTACGCCGTGGGCGTCAGCGTGATGTCGGAGATTTCACCAAGCACACCCGGCGACAACTTGGCCAGCGCCTTCGCGAGCTGCGGGAGCAGTTCCGGTGCCGACCAGGAGCTGATCAGCGGCCTGTCCACCACGCGATTGGCAAAATTGACCTGCTTGAGCACCCGCCCGTTTTCCAGCAGCGGATAACGGCTGCCGTCCGGTCCGTTCCAGAATGCCACACGCCGATACTCCTCAACATGCAGTCGAATCACGCCGGGAAAGGAACGCTCGACGGACACGTCCTTGATTCCCTCCAGCGGCTTCAGGCTTGTCCGCACATCGGATTCCCACACGTTGAGAAACTGCATCCCGATGACCAGACCGGAGTTCTTCACAACTTGCTCGGCAGGGTAGATATCGTTTCCGTACACTTGAATCTGCTGAACCTTGCTGTATGGTGAGCGAATAAACACGATGACAAGGATGATCAGAAAAAACAAGCCGAGCAGAAACACCAGCTTGCGGTTGACTCTGCGCTTGGGGCGCTGTTCCTTGACATGCGGAATGCGTTCTTCGTATACCGCCATGAGCCTACCCTTCCTCAATAAGCTGTCGCACGCGCAAGAACATGAAATGCGCGGCGACTGCGTACATATGGTTTACACAAAAAATGGATGTTCATGGATTATCTGACACCGTACAAAACAGGGAAAGCGGCATATCCTTATGCCGCTTGTCACTCTACAACCACCTGAACTATGTCGACGTGCGGGTAATCTCTGCCCCAAGCTGGCGAAGCTGCAATTCCAGCCGTTCGTACCCGCGGTCGATGTGATGAATCTGCGTTACCGTTGTGGTGCCTTCCGCGGCCAAGCCGGCGAGCACAAGTGCGGCACCTGCCCGTAAATCGGTTGCTTCCACGTTCGCAGCCGTCAGTTTGTTGACGCCGCGAATGATCGCAGAACCCAGGTCGACGTATACGGAGGCGCCCATTCGCGCCAATTCGTTTACATGTTTGAACCTTCCCTCAAATATGGTTTCCTTGATGACGCTCGTTCCCCTGGCCTGCGCCAAAAACACCATCAATTGCGCCTGCAAATCCGTCGGAAACCCCGGGAAGGGAGAGGTGATGATCCGTTCGTAAGCGCGGGGTCGAGTCGTACTCTTGATTTCCATTATATCATGGTGGGTCTTGATTTCAACACCACAGCTACGGGCTACCTCGATCAGGGCGGTGAGGTGTTCGGGAATGGTGTTGGTCAGCTCGATATGACCCTGGGCGATACCTGCCGCCAGCAGAAAGGTGCCCGTCACAATCCGGTCCGGAATGATCCGGTAGCTGACCGAACGCAGACGCGTAACGCCGGTGATCTCGATCGTATCGGTGCCGGCGCCGCGAATCCGCGCTCCCATGGCGTTCAGGAAATTCTGCAGGTCAACAATCTCCGGTTCACGCGCCGCGTTGCAGATGCGCGTCGTCCCCTTGGCGAGCACTGCCGCCATCATGATGTTTTCCGTCGCTCCCACGCTGGGGAAGGACAGAAAGATGTTGGTCCCGCGCAACTGCTCCGCCCGAAACGTGATGTAGCCTTCCGCTTCTTCGATTTTTGCACCCAGTGCGGACAATCCCGCGAGGTGCAGATCAATCCGGCGCTCCCCGATATCGCATCCGCCCGGTCTGGATATGGTTACCTCGCCCAGGCGAGCGAGGAGCGGCCCCGCCAGAAATATGGAAGAACGCATCTGGCCCATCAGCTCATCTGGCACGTGCGGTACAGAGACAGACGTTGTATCCAGATCAACACATCCGTCCGCATGCTTCGCCTTGGCCCCCAAGGCCGTCAGGATCTTCAACATCACCTCGATGTCTTTGAGATGGGGAACGTCGTAGATATAAAATTGCCCTTCCGTCAAAACGGATGCGGCAAGGATGGGTAGGGCAGCGTTCTTTGCTCCTTGGATCCGAAGCGTGCCGGACAGAGGTCTTCCGCCATCGATCGTAAAAGTCTCCAAACTTTCACCTCCGTGTTACCCCTCGCCCACCACCAACACTTCCGGATGCATCTCGACGCCGAATTTTTCTTTGATCGTACATCTGATGTGATCCATCAGGGTGAGGACGTCGGCAGCCGTGGCCCCTCCGCGATTGACGATAAAGTTGGCGTGTATCTCAGAGACCTGAGCTCCTCCAATCTGAAAGCCTTTTAATCCGGCCGCTTCGATCAGCCGTCCGGCGTGATCTCCCGGCGGATTGCGGAACACGCTGCCGGCGCACGGCATCTGCAGGGGCTGCGTCTGCCGGCGGCGATCCTTGTACGCAGCCAGTGTGGCCGCAATCTCCTTGCGGTCGCCCTTGCGCAGACGGAAGCGCGCCTCAAGCACGATTCCCTTGCGCTTTTGCAGAAGAGACGTACGATAGCTGAAGCTCAGCTCTTCATTGCTCAACACCTTTACCTCGCCATTTTCGAAGAGTATCTCGGCTTCTAGTAGAATACGTGAAAGATCAGATCCGTGAGCCCCCGCATTCATGTAGACGGCTCCGCCTACTGTACCAGGAATGCCTCCCGCAAACTCCATGCCTGTTAACCCCATCTTGCCTGCCTCCACCGCCAGGCGGATCATGGAATATCCGGCACCCACACACACCTCTTCGCCCCTGAACTCGCAGTGACTCAAGCCCTCAGCCACCTTGAGCACGGCTCCGCGAATCCCTCCGTCCCTCACCAGAAGGTTGGAACCGCGCCCAATAACACTCCAAGGAATTTCGTGACGATGGATGATTTGCAAGGCTTTCTGCAAGGATGCTTTATCCTTGGGTTGGATTAACAAGTCAGCAGGACCCCCGATCCGCCACGTCGTATGGTTGGCGAGAGGTTCATTGGTCCACACTTTTCCAATACCTGCTTGCCTCAACTCATCTGCGATTTGTTTCATCTGTGAACCTCCTGATACACATGCTAGGTCGGACCTATGTCTTATCACGTGTTTGCTTCATCCTATGCGATCGCCCATAACGGCGTGACAATCGCCCAGACGTCCGTTTTTTGCCTCTAAAGGCTTTTCATCAACCGATAGATTTCCGTTGCCGCCTGCGGCATCCCCAACTTGAGCGAGGCCTCCCGCATGGACGCCCAGCGCTTCCGGTCGCTCAACAGTCTGGTTAGCGACTGACGCAGCCGCTCGCCGGTCAGCTCCCGCTCCAGGATGACTTCAGCCGCTCCCTCCTTCTCCAGTCCGCGTGCGTTTTTCTCCTGATGGTTGTTGGTCACGTACGGGGACGGGATGAGAATGGCGGGGATGCCCAAGGCAGTGATTTCCGCCAACGTGGATGCGCCTGCCCGGCTGACCAGCACATGCGTAGCCGCCAGAACATCCGGCATATTGTGGACGAACGGCAGGAGGGAAATGTTGCGCGGCAGGTCTCCCTTTTCCCGCAGAGCGGCGGTAATTGCCTCGTAGTGAACTTCGCCGGTCACGTAGACAAAGTGGGTATCTTCAAATTGTTCCAACTCCGGCACGATGGACAGCACCGCTTCGTTGATCGCTTTCGCCCCGCGGCTGCCGCCAAACATGAGGACGATACGCTTGTCCCCGCCGATGCCCAAAAACGAACGGCCCGCCCGCTCGTCTCCGTGCATCACTTCCGTCGCCCGGGGATTGCCGGTCAGCACGCTTTTTGACCGGGGGAAAAACGACAGGGACTCGGGAAACGACACCGCCACCTTGTCGACGAACCGGGTAAGAAATTTGTTGGTCAGGCCGGGCACCACGTTTTGCTCGTGGATGATGGTGGGAATCCCCAGCCGGGCCGCCGCGTAGACCACCGGGCCGCAGACGTACCCTCCCGTGCCGATGACCACGTCCGGCCGAAAACGCTGCAGCATCTGTTTCGACGCGGAGACGGCGCGGAAAAACTTCCACAGGGTCTTGACGTTGTCCAGGGTGAGCTTCCGCTTCAAGCCGACAATTTCCACCGATTCAAACGGAATCCCGGCCCGCGGCACAATCTGGGCCTCCAGGCCGTGCTTGCTGCCGATATACAAAAAGGCCGCCTGCGGTTCCTGGCGGGACACTTCTTTCGCCACCGCAAGCGCCGGGTATATATGTCCACCTGTGCCTCCACCTGTGAGGACGACACGCATACGATCACCTTCTATTCTATCTGGAAAAACGCGAAATGTTTAACAGCACACCGACCCCGGTCAGCATCAGCGTCAGCGACGAGCCGCCGTAGCTTAAAAACGGCAGGGTGATTCCGGTAACCGGAAACATGCCGGTCACCACACCGACGTTGATGACCACCTGGATCGCAATCATTCCGATGATGCCCAGCGCCAGCAGACTGCCGAACAGATCCGGCGCTGTAATCGCCGTGCGCATGCCCCGCCACAACAGCAACAGGAACAGCAGGAGCACCAGTGATCCGCCGACAAAGCCAAGCTCCTCGGCAATCACCGAGAAAATAAAGTCGTTGTAGGGCTCCGGCAGGTAGAAGTGCTTCTGCCGGCTCTGCCCCAGCCCCAGGCCAAACAGCCCGCCGGGACCGATGGCGTACAGGGACTGGATGATCTGGTACCCGGTGTTCAGCGGGTCCTGCCATGGGTCGAGGAACGAGGTGATCCGCTTGATCCGGTACGGTGCGGACAGAATCAGTCCGACAAACCCGGCCAGGCCAAGCACGCCCAAGCCGATGAAGTGGCTGATCTTTGCCCCGGCGGCGAAAATCATCACCAGCGCGGTACCCATCAGCACGGTACCCGTCCCCAGATCAGGCTGCAGCATGATCAGGGCGAAACATACGGTCGGGATCGCCAGAGCGGGCACCAGCCCTTTGCGAAACTGCACGATCAGCTTTTGATTGTCGGAGAGCCAGCGGGCCAAAAAGGCGACGACTCCCAGCTTGGCGAATTCACCCGGCTGAATCCCGAACGCGCCGATGCCCAGCCAGCTCTTGGAGCCGTTCACCTCGATGCCGATGACCAGCACCAGGATCAAGAGGCCGATGCTGGCGTAAAACGCGACTTTGGCCCACCGCTTCCAGATCCAGTAGTCCATGTTCATCGTCAGGTACATGGAGGTGATCCCCAGCAGGGCAAAAATCAACTGCCGCTTGGCAAAGAAAAACGGGTCGTTGAACTTCTGCGCCACGATCGCGCTGGCGCTGTACACCATCACGATGCCTATTCCCAATAAAAAAAGTGTTGCAAAAATAATTACGAAGTCGGGAGCGGAGCGGGACTTGCTCATTGTGACAGGTCATCCTTTCTCGCGCCGTCCTTCGCTGATGCAGCACTCCTGCTGTACGGGACGGACGTTATGCTAGGCTTGTTTTAAGTCTATGCACAGCGTCCTTAAACATGCTCCCCCGCACTTCGAACGACGGGAACATGTCCCAGCTTGCGCACGCCGGACTGAGCAGCACCACGTCGCCCGGCGCAGCCTCGCCGCTGGCGGCAAGGACGGCTTTTTCCACAGTATCGACATGGATGAGCCTGCTAATTCCTGCTTCTTTTGCCCGCTCCAGCAAAATCGGGGCAGTCTGCCCGAGCGCGACCACCGCTTTTACCCGCGGCCCGATGACAGGCACCAGCTCGCGAAAATCCACGCCCCGATCCAGTCCGCCGCAAATCCAGACGATCGGTTCGTCCAGCGCCTGCAGCGCCCGCGAAGCCGCTTCCGGGTTGGTCGCCTTGGAGTCGTTGTAGTATTTGACACCGTCAATCGTCGCCACGTACTCCATGCGGTGCTCCACGCCCGGAAAGGTGGAGAGCACCTTGGCGATGGACTGCTTGTCCGCGCCTGCCAGCCTGGTCACCAGCGCGGCTGCCAGGGCGTTGTCCAGATGGGCGACGGACAGATCGGCCACAGCCATGAGCACATCCCGCTCCCCCTGCGGCCCGACGAAGACGATGTCACCGCCGTCCACATAGACGCCCTGCGGCACCGACTGCCACTTGCTGAAGTAGTAGGTGGCCGCCTTCAGTTCCCCGCATTTGGCCAGCACGTCCGGCTGGTCGTACGGCAGGATGGCGATGTCGTCAGCCGTCTGGTTGGCAAACAGCTTCAGCTTGGCTGCCAAATACTCGTCCATTGTGTGATGGTAGTCGAGATGGGCCGGATACAGGTTGAGCAGCACGCCGATTTGCGGCCTGAACGCCTGCGTCCCCAGCAGTTGAAAGCTGCTCAATTCCGCCACCAGGCGCTGGTCGGGCCGGGCCGTTTCCGCAAGCGAACACAGCACCGTGCCGATATTGCCTCCTACCAGGGCATCCATGCCCGCTTCCTTGAGGATCAGACCGACCAGCGTGGTCGTGGTCGTTTTGCCGTTGGAGCCGGTGATGCCGATGATCGGCGCCTGCGAGATGAGGTAGGCCAGCTCCACCTCCGTCACCACCGGGATGCCGAGCGCCAGCGCTTTGGCCACCGGCGCCGCTTCGTAAGGGATGCCCGGGTTTTTCACCACCAGGGTCACGCCTTCATGGATCAGGTAATCGGGGTGATGCCCGCAGATGACCGGAATGCCGAGCGCTTCCAGTTCGTCGGCGCCAGCCGTTTCCTCGCGCGGCTTCTTGTCGTTGACGACAACATGCGCACCAAAGCGGTGCAGCAGTTTTGCCACTGCCACACCGCTTTTTGCCATGCCCAACACGACTACGTGCTGATTGTGATAACGTTTCATCGCATTGCCACCACCTCTAGGTACACGCCCAATCCGGCAAAGATGATGCCCACCAGCCAGAAGGTGACGACAACGCGCCACTCCGACCATCCGGTCAGTTCAAAGTGATGGTGAAGCGGACTCATCCGGAAAATGCGCTTCCCTCTCGTTTTAAAGGAGACAACCTGCAGAATGACGGAGAGCGTCTCGACGACAAACACGCCGCCGATGACGGCCAACAGCAGCTCTGTCTTGGTCATGATCGCGATTCCCGCCAGGGCACCGCCGAGTGCCAGCGACCCGGTGTCCCCCATAAAGACGCGGGCGGGATGCGCGTTGAAGACGAGAAAGCCGAGCACAGCCCCGACGACGGCTGCGCTGAAGATGGCCGTGTCATAGTCCTGGCTGATCCAGGCGATGATGGCGTACGCCCCGAAGGCGATCGCGCCCGTCCCGGCGAGCAGGCCGTCCAAACCGTCGGTGATGTTGACGGCATTGGTCGTGCCTACCAGGAGAAACAGCAGAAACGGGAAGTACAAGAGGCCGAGCTCCAGCTTCCACGGTGTCCCCGGCAGGTGCAGCGTCGTATCGTGTCCCATTTGCACTAATAGGTAATACGCGCCGACGGCCAGAAGGAGTTGGCCGGTAAATTTCTGCTTGGCCGTCAGGCCGAGATTCCGCTTCCGGATGATTTTGATGTAGTCATCCAAAAATCCGATCAATCCGTAGCCAAGTGTCACCAGCATCAAAAACAGGATTTCTGCATTGATGTTGGCAAACTTCAGCACGGTAAAAATAAGTGCCATCAGGATGATTGTCCCACCCATGGTGGGAGTTCCTGCCTTTTTTTGGTGAGATTGCGGCCCTTCCTCCCGGATCGCCTGCCCGAATTTCAGGCGGCGCAGCACGGGGATGAACAGGGGACCGATTAGTACGGCAATGAGAAACGCGGCGACGATCGTGACGAGTAGTACATTGTCAGCGAACATGCCCGACCCTCCTTTCTCTGATGCTATTCACGGACGCGTGCCTCTATTCGTTCCGCCGTTCGGCGATGGCCTCCCGGGCCACTTCACGGTCGTCAAACGGCAGCACCTGTCCCTTGATGATTTGATAGGTTTCGTGTCCCTTTCCGGCGATCAGGATGACGTCATCCTGCTTGGCCTGCGCCACGGCGTAGCGGATCGCTTCCCTTCTGTCCACGATGGAGACGTATCGCTCCGCAGCCACTTCCGTGAGGCCCGCCAACATGTCGTCAATGATCGCCTGCGGATCCTCGGAGCGAGGATTATCAGACGTTAAGACGGTCAGGTCAGCGTATTTTGTTGCAATCCGCGCCATAATTGGGCGCTTTGTCCTGTCTCGGTCTCCGCCGCAGCCGACCACACAGAAAATCCGTCCCTTGGCAAACTCCTTGACGGTCGCCAGCGCGTTTTCCAGGCTGTCCGGCGTATGCGAGTAGTCAACCAGCACGGCAAACGGCTGGCCCGCGTCGACCGGTTCAAACCGGCCGTTTACGCCCGGCACCGCTTCCAGGCTCGCCTTGATCTCATCAAGCGGCACACCTTCGGCCAGCGCGACGGCAATGGCGGCCAACGCGTTGTAGACGTTGAATTTGCCCATCAGCTTCAGATTGAGCCGGATGGAACCGGCGAAGGTGTGGGCAGTAAACGACGTGCCGCGGCTGGTGATCTCAATCTCGGCGGCCCGCACGTCGGCCGGATTGTCGATGCCGTACGTGATCACCCGGGCGGGCGTGACTTTGGCGTACAGGTTCGACGCCTCGTCGTCGGCATTGAGCACGGCCGTTTTCAACCTGTCGGGATCGTAGCTGTTTCCCAGTTGGGAGAACAGGAGCGACTTGGCGTCACGGTAATTCTCCATCGTCTCGTGGTAATCCAGATGATCCTGCGTCAGGTTGGTAAAGACTGCGGTATGTACATCGCAGCCGCGTACGCGCCCCTGCTCCAGAGCGTGGGAAGACACCTCGATGATCGCGTATTCCGTGTCGACGTCGCGCATCCGGCGAAACGCGTGCTGCAGTTCCAGCGCGTCCGGCGTGGTGTTTTTCACCTCTTCGGTGACATCGCCGATCCGCATGTGAATGGTGCCAATCAGCCCCGTGCGCTTGTTCTGGTCGCGCAAAATCTTGTCAATCAGATGGGTGGTGGTCGTCTTGCCGTTGGTTCCGGTCACCCCGATCAGCTTCAATTCCCGCGTAGGCGACCCGTAAAAACGGTCAGCCAGCATTGCCATTGCCCGGCGGGTATCCGGCACCCGGACAACGGTCGCTGGCACGTCCACATCCTGCTCCGCAAGCACGGCGACGGCTCCGTTTTCCACCGCCTGTGCCGCGAAGGCATGACCATCCACGGTGAAGCCTGTCAGACAGACAAACAAGCAGCCGGGCTGAACTTTGCGTGAGTCTGCCGTCAATCCTGTAATCTCCAAGCTGTCATCTCCCGTTACCTGCACCGGCAACAGAGGAGCAAGCAGATCTCGTAACAGCATAAAACAGGCACCCCATTCTCTCCCTATTATAGACAAATGCGTTGCGATTTCTACAAAACGCGGCGGGTGAGGCTTTCGATCAAGCCTCCCCACCCCGCTTCCGAAATCTCATTGTATAGCTAATCGGCTGATTTGTCACCCAGATGGATACGAATTTTTGATCCTTCCTCGATTTTGACTCCCGGGGCAGGCGACTGGCTGATGACGTGAGTGCCCTTGCCGGAGACGACCAACGGCAGCGTGTCGTACGTAGTGACTATTTCCCGCATCGAAAGCCCCACCATGTTGGGCACTTCCACGTAACGCGTCTGGCCGAGGGCGGGATTGTACTCCCGCGGGATGCCGTCCTTTCGTTTCGGCACGCCCATGTACTGCAGGGACGATTCGATGATGTTTTTGACGCTCGGCGCGGCGATCAGCCCCCCGAAGGCCAGCGCCTTGGGGTTGTCGACGGCGAAGTAGACCAGTATCTGCGGGTCGTCTGCCGGCGCGAAACCGATAAAGGAGACGATGTACTCCCCGTTTACGTACCTGCCGTTTTTTACCTTCTGGGCCGTACCGGTCTTGCCGCCGACGCGGTAGCCCTCGATGTACGCCTTGTTCCCCGTTCCGCGCGCCACGACACTCTCCAGCGCGTAGCGAACCTTGGCGGACGTCTCCGGCGTAATCACCTGACGCACTTCGGTGGGAAGCGCCCTGCCCACCACGTCATGGGTTACGCTGTCACGCCACTCTTTGGCTACATACGGCTTCATCAGCTTTCCGCCGTTGATCGCCGCAGCCACGGCGGCCATCTGCTGGATCGGCGTGACCGACACCCCCTGGCCGAACGACGTGGTGCCCAATTCCACCGGTCCCACCCGGTCCAAGTTGAACAATAGGCCGTTTTCCTCACCAATCAGATCAATGCCTGTCTTTTGTCCAAAGCCAAACTTTTTGATGTAGTCAAACAGCCGCTCCTTTTGCAGCCGCTGCCCCATCGTCACAAACCCCGGGTTGCAGGAGTTTTCCACCACTTCCAGCATCGTTTCCTGGCCGTGTCCCTGCCGTTTCCAGCAGCGCAGCCGCTTGCCGGCGACGAGGATGTAACCCGGATCGTAAAACCCTTCGTCCAGGCTGACCACGCTTTCGTTCAGCGCAGCGGCCAGGGTCACGATCTTGAACGTCGAGCCAGGCTCGTACGTCTTCCAGATTGGCAGGTTGCGGTTGTACACCTCTTCGGGGTAGTCCCGGTAGCGGTCAGGCTGAAAGGTGGGGCGGCTGCCCATGCCGAGAATCTCGCCCGTCTTCGGGTTCATGGCTATCGCCAGCACGTCGTCAGGCTGATACGCCACCATCGCCTGATCCAGTTCCCGCTCGATAAACGACTGAATCGTGCTGTCGATGGTCAGGTACATGTCCATCCCGTCGATTGGTGCGACATATTGCTCTCCTCCGCCGGGCATCGACTTTCCCCGCGCGTCGGCCAGGTACGAAACGTAACCGGGCTGCCCTTTGAGATAGTCGTCGTACAAGCGTTCCAGACCGGTCAGCCCCTGGTTGTCGATCCCGGTAAAACCGAGCAGATGGGCGGCCATCGTACCATGCGGATAGAATCGCTGGGTGTCTTCCACCACCTCGATGCCGGGCAGGTTCAGCTCCTGAATCTGCTTGGCTTTCTCCGCAGAGATTTTCCGTCCTCCCGGCACGCGGTTAATCATCGCTCGTTTGGTAATGCCCTGGTAGACCGTTTCTTCGTCCTGCTCCAGTATGACCGCCAGCTTCCGCGCCGTCTCACGCGCATCTTCCAGCTGCACCGGAATCGCCATGACCGAGGGAACGCTGATGTTGGTGACCAGTTCGTTGCCGTTGCGGTCGAGAATGCGCCCTCGCTTGGCTTCGAACGGAATGTTGCGGTTCCACAACTTCAACGCCTTGTCCTGCAGCCAGTGCCCCTGCACCAGTTGAACGTATCCGAGACGGGTGATCAGTGCGGTGTACAGGACGATGCCGATCACCAAGGCGACAAATATGCGGCGCCGCACAGTTACATTGGATACCCGCAAAGCGAGTCCCCCCTCACGGAGTAGGTTGTCTCTTTCCTACCCTATTCGCGGGGGGGACGGGTTAGAACTTACGGTGTTGACGGCGGCTGATTCGCCGATCCTGCTGTGCCCGCTTCCGCGGAACCCTGCGCTGTTGTCTCGGCTCCCGATGTAGCGCCGGGAGGGGCGCCTCCTGTCGTCGGATTGGTCTCGTCAGACGCCTGCGGCAGCTTGGACGCAGGTTGAAGCGTTACCTGCAGCTTTTCGCCTCCATTGAGCACGGTGCCCGGCTTGATGCTTTGCTGGGTGACAAAACCGGTCCCGACCTGCGCAACCTGGATGTTCAACAGCGAGGCGAATTCCATTACGTCACGCAGCGACCTGCCGGTAAAGTCCGGCATTTTCGCCCCTTTGACCCGATCCGTCACGAGGATCACGCGGGTGCCGGAGGGCACTGTTTCATTCGCGGCCGGAATCTGGCTGACGATCTTTGTGCCGGTTCCGACCACGTTCACGTTCAACTGCTCCTGCTGGGCCCGAAGCTGCGCGGTCGTCGTGGACATGCCGACCAGCTTGGGCACCGTCACTTCCTTGTCGGTGATAACCGGCTTCTGGGATGTGGCTGTGTTTGCCTTGTCCGACGCCTGCTGCACCTGCTGCATGTCGGGTTTTAGCTGAAGGTACTGCAGGCTGCGCCCCATGACGGACGTAAAGATCGGCGCCACTACCTTTCTGCCCCATGTCTGATACGACTCGCCCACCTGCGGGTCATCCACCACCACGTAGACGAGCAGACGCGGATTGTCCTTGGGCGCAAAACCGATGAAAGAGACGATGTAGTGGCCCTTCATGACTTCACCGTTTTCCGGGTTGTACTTCTGCGCCGTCCCGGTCTTGCCGGCAACGTGATAGCCGTCGATCCTGTACGCTTTCCCCGTACCTTCTTCGTCTGTGACCACCGTCTCCAGTATGTCACGCACCTGCTTGGCGGTCGATTCCTTGACCACCCGGCGAACCACTTCCCGCTCGTTGCGCTTGACCACCTCACCGGTATTGGGATCGCGCATTTCCTTGACGATGTGCGGTTTCAAAAGCTCGCCGCCGTTGGCAATCGCTCCTACCGCCATCACCTGCTGGATCGCCGTCACGGTCACCCCTTGGCCAAACGTGGTAACGGCGATATCGCGGGGCGAACGCGGATTATCCAGGTTGTTCAGGTTGCCGGCCTTTTCGTAGGGCAGCTCGATGCCGGTAAGCTGGCCCATCCCGAAGTCCTTGAAGTACTTTTTCAGCCGGTCCTGCTTCAGCCGGTCGTACCCCAGGATGACGAAGGCGACGTTGCTGGAGCGCTGCACGCCTTTGAGAAAGGTGATCCTGCCCCAGCCGACCCCGTTGTTGTGGTCGCGAATCGCCGGACCGGGAATTTTTGTGTATGTACCCGACTGGTAGGTCTCATTCGGGTTGAACAACCCCTCTTCGATGGAGGCTGCCAACGTGATGATCTTGAACGTGGAGCCCGGTTCAAACATGCTCGTGACCGCGTGGTTGGTGTAGTTGGAAATCCCCTTGTAGTACTCGTTGGGGTTGAACTGGGACCGGTTGCCCATGGCCAGGATTTCGCCCGTGTTGGGATCGCTTACGACCACAGTCATGGCCTTGGGCTTGAATTCCTGCTCCGCCTGTTCCAGCGCCTGCTCCACATAGCCCTGGATGGTCCGGTCGATCGTCAGGTAGACGTTGAGACCGTCCTTGGCCGGTTTGTACTTGCGCTCCCCGTCCGGGAGCTGATACCCCAGCCTGTCCGTCAGAATCTGCATCTCACCTTTTTCGCCGCGCAGCTCCTTGTCCAACTGCAGTTCGATCCCCATGCGCGGCGTGCCCTCGTAGTCCACATAGCCGAGGACGTGGGTGGCAAAGCTGCCGTTGGGGTAATAGCGGCGGGTGGTTTCGATCAGCGTGATGCCGGGAAGCTGGTTATCCTCCACCTTCTGCCCGTTTGGCAGCGTCGGATGCTGCAGCTCGAGAATGCGGTTGCGCTGTTCTTCCGTAATCTTGTTGCCCCAGCGGCCCAATTCCACCACTTTGGCGGTAGGATTCGTCAGGTATTTATACAGTTTGTCCACCGGCGCGTTCAAAATGGGTGCCAGTTTGGTGGCCGTGTAGTACGGGTCTTTGACGTAATCCTGGTCCTTGTCGTCCATGGGCTTCAGCCTGGCGTTTACCGTGTACGCCTTGGCTTCGAAGGCCAGCTTCTCGCCGTTGCGGTCGAGAATCTCTCCCCGCTTGGGCTGCAGCGTTTTTTCCATGTCGTCCCATTGGATTTTGGCGTAGTCCATGAGCTTTGCCGCTTCTACGGTCTGAAGCCACCAGAGTCGCACCGTCAGGCCGGAAAACAGCACGATGGTGCAAAGCGCCAGAATCAGGATCCGCCAGTTGACGCGTCGTTTCGTGTCCATGCCCTCTTCCCTCCAACTCGACGGATGATGACCGCCCCCGTGCAGGGGACAGCAAAAAAGAAAAGCTTCTCCGATCCCTGTCGGTGAAGCTGATGTCAGCATGTTGAACCTGTGATTACGGCAATATCCGCAAGTTCCCGTCAGGAATTCGTTTTCGACTGAGCGGGCTGTTTCGTCTTGGCATTGTTGTCATTTTGATTTTGCTTGGGAGTTTTCGCCGGATTCGTCTGCGCCGATCCCTGTGACGCGGATTTCCCCTTGGGTTGACCGATGAAGTGTACCGCTTCCGGATTGTAAACCATCCCCATGTTTTGCGCTTCTCTGAGAATCCGGTCGCTGTTGCTCAACTGCTCGACTTGCAGCAGCAGCGAGGCGTTTTGCTCCTTCGTCTCCTTGATCTCTTTTTTCAGGCGCTGGATTTCGTAGTTGTACTGTGAAATTTCCGAGTAACGGACGCCGACCAGACCCACTCCCGTCACGATCAGCGAGATCAACAGCAGGTACAGCAGCTTTTCCTTGGTTGGAATGGACGGTTTGATGCGAATGGTGCGCTTGGTTTTGGTCACGGTGTGCGACTTTTCCAGTTCCACCGCAAGATTTCCCCGGTAGTAGTAGCTCAACTCGGTCTCCCTCCTTTGCGTGCAGGCTCGCGGGGCCTTACAGTTTTTCCGCCACCCGCAGCTTGGCCGAACGGGCGCGCGGGTTGGCCGTCAATTCCGCTTCCGAAGGCAGAATCGGCTTTCTCGTGATGATTTTGACAGACGCCTGGTTCCCGCACGTGCAGACGGGAAACGACGGCGGACAGGTGCAGCCTTTGGCAAAATCCTGAAATACCTGCTTGCAGATCCGGTCCTCCAGCGAATGAAACGTGATGACGCTCACTCTACCCTGGGGACGGAGCAGATCGATCGCGTCCACGACCGCCTCGCGGAATGCATCCAGCTCGTCGTTGACTGCGATACGAATGGCCTGAAACGTGCGTTTCGCCGGGTGCGGGCCGCTCCGGCGTGCCGCCGCCGGAATCGCTTCCTTGATCAGCTCCACCAGCTCCCCGGTCGTCCGCACAGGTGCATGCCGGCGCCGCTGTACGATTTGACGGGCAATCCGCCGAGAAAACTTTTCCTCACCATACTCCCAGATGATCCGGGCCAACTCTTCCTCATCCCACTCGTTTACGATGTCGTAGGCGGACAACGGTGCATCCTGATCCATCCGCATGTCCAGCGGCGCATCGGCGTTGTAGCTGAAGCCGCGCTCCCCCTCGTCCAACTGGGGGGAGGAGACTCCCAGGTCAAACAGCACGCCGTCCACACCGTCCAGACCGAGATCGCTTGCAATGTCACGGATTCGGCGAAAATTGCTCTTGACCAGCGTCACCTTATTCATGTAGGGAGCCAGCCGTTCGCGGGCGTTGTCCAGCGCCCAGTCGTCCTGGTCAATGGCGATCAGGCGTCCGCCTGCGCCCAACCGGGACGCGATCAAGCTGCTGTGCCCCGCGCCGCCCAGCGTACAGTCCACATAGACGCCATCCGGCCGGATATTCAGCCCGTCTACGGCTTCTTCCCTGAGTACGGTCACATGATGAAACGACAAAGGTTGTCACTCCCGATTCAAACGCGTAAGAAAAGGGTTGTCTGCCTTTTCAAACCGGATATTTTGCGCTGCCTGGACTCATGCAGTTACAAGTTGAAATCCACCAGCTTTTCGGCAATGTCCCCAAACGAACCCTCCGACTGAGCGAAGTACTCTTCCCAGCGCTCTTTGCTCCAGATCTCCACGCGGTTGGAGACGCCGATGCAGACGCACTCCTTTTGGATGTCAGCGTACTGGCGCAAAGTGGGCGGTATGTTTACCCTGCCCTGCTTGTCCCATTCGCATTCGGTCGCGCCGGAAAAGAAGAACCGCGTGAAGGCGCGGGCGTCAGCCTTGGTAAAGGGGAGCGTCTTCAGCCGCTCCTCCAGCACTTTCCACTCTTCCATCGGGTAGACAAACAAACATTGATCGAGGCCGCGGGTTATAACAAAGGACGAGCCGAGCCCTTCGCGGAATTTGGCAGGGATGGTCAGTCGGCCTTTTTCATCGATGCTGTGCTGATATTCACCCATGAACACGGCCGTTTCCCCCACTTTCCTTCCACTAGACTCCACTTTCCCCCACTTTTCCCCACTCGCTGCCTAGTTGTTATTATAAAAAAAAATCCTGCTTTTGTAAGCAGGATTTTTTCGCTGATTTTCTCGCCGGACTTGGACGGGTTTCGCCGCTTATTCGACCCAGCTGTCCAGATACGCTTTTTGTTCGTCGGTCAATTTGTCGATGCCGATGCCCAGCGCCTCCAGCTTGTAGCGCGCCACCATTTCGTCCAGCTCGTACGGCACGTTCAGCACGCGCTTGCCGATCGACTGGTAGTGTTTGTTGACGTATTCCAGAGAGACTGCCTGGAGGGCAAACGTCATGTCCATGATTTCCGCCGGGTGGCCGTCGCCCGCCGCCAGGTTGACGAGGCGGCCTTCCGCCAGAAGGTACAGTTTTCGACCGTCCGCCATGACAAATTCCTCGATGTCCTTGCGAACCGTGCGCTTCGATTTCGACAGTGCTTCCAGCTCCACCTTGTTCACTTCGACATCGAAGTGGCCGGCATTGGAGAGGATCGCTCCGTCTTTCATCACTTCAAAGTGCTCTTTGCGGATCACGTCGCGGTTGCCGGTAACGGTGACGAAGTAGTCGCCGTGTTTGGCCGCTTCGCTCATCGGCATCACTTCGAAGCCGTCCATGTACGCTTCGACCGCCTTGATCGCGTCCACTTCGGTCACGATCACTTTCGCCCCGAGGCCTTTGGCGCGCATCGCCACGCCTTTGCCGCACCAGCCGTAGCCGACCACGACCACGGTTTTTCCGGCGACGACCAGGTTCGTCGTGCGGTTGATGCCGTCCCAGACGGACTGCCCGGTGCCGTAGCGGTTGTCAAACAGGTATTTGCAGAACGCGTCGTTGACCGCCACCATCGGGAACTCCAGCTTGCCCTCTTTTTCCAGCGCTTTCAGGCGCAGAATCCCGGTGGTCGTCTCTTCCGCGCCGCCGCGAATCTGGCCGAGCAGATCGCGACGTTCGCTGTGCAGGATGGACACCAGGTCGCCGCCATCGTCAATGATCAGGTCCGGACGGGTCTCCAACGTTTTGATCAGGTGCTCCTTGTACTCCGCCGGATCCGGATTGTACTTGGCAAATACGCGGATGCCGTCTTCCACCAGGGCCGCGCAGACGTCGTCCTGCGTGGAGAGCGGGTTGGAACCGGTAATCGTCACTTCGGCGCCGCCTGCTTGAATCACTTTTGCCAGGTATGCCGTTTTTGCTTCCAGGTGCAGGGAAATCGCCACTTTCAGGCCGGCAAACGGTTTTTCCCGTTCAAAGCGCTCCCGGATCCGGTTCAACACGGGCATATGTTCTTTCACCCAGTCGATCTTCAAGTGACCGTTGGGTGCCAATGACATGTCTTTTACAATGCTTTCCGAAACCATGTTCATGGGTTTGACGAACCTCCTTCTTCTCTGCAACACCATCATTATCTTATCATACGCATTCGCAGGCTTCATCCTTTTTTCCTGTTCAAACCAAAAATGGTCTTGCGCGGACAGGAGCGGACGCTCGTGGTTCAGCGTGGCTCAGTCAACACTGACAAAGAAGCCTGGAAACATGTGTCTCGTTCGCTGCAATCGATTGGCCATCAGTCAGAAGCACTGCTGCGGGTGCTTGTATCTTAGAGGAAATTGTATGATTTACAGATAGATGACGTGATGCCTGCCGTCGTGGGCAAGCGGCGCTTCGATCAGACGGTCGACCAGATCGAGTCCGTGCTTGTTGGCAAAGGAAACATACGACAGCTTCCGCTCCTGCCATGCTCCCTCTGGAGCAAGCGCAGCCTCCAGCCGCTGCACCCGCACCCGGCCCACATCTTCCCGCTGGTCCAGCAAGCGGAGCAGCCGCTTCTCCAAAAAGTCCACCTGGGCCATCAGCATGCCCACATTTTTTTCGGCCAATTTACGCATGCCCGGTTCCAGGCGGATGACCTCGTCCACGAGCGGACGGTAGATGTCGAGCAAACCTTCCCGCACCTCCGTGAAGCGCCCGGCCAGGGGGTGCGGTGCCCGCCGCGCCTCCCATTCGGCTTTCCACCCGGCAAAATCCCTTAACATCTGCTCAATGGTAATGCCGCACTCGCGCATCAGCCGCTCCATCGCCCCTTCGACCAGGGTGACCGACAGGCGGGGCAGCACGATCGGCAGGCGAAGCCCAAAGAGTTCAAACACTTCTTTTAAATACGCCCAGTACGCCACTTCACCCGGTCCGGCCACAAAGGCCAGCGTGGGGAACAGATACTCCTGCATCAGCGGGCGAGTCACTACATTGGCGCTGAAGCGCTCCGGTTCCATCTCCGCCAGCCGCAGCAACTCCTCACGAGTGTAGCTGCGACGCCGCGTCACGAACCGTTCGCCGTGGCGTTCCAGTAGCAAACGGTCTTGGTCCTCGTAGAGAAACAGGTTGGCTTGATGCGCCTTCACCTGAAGCTGCTGCGGGTATCCGGCGGCTTCGATCCGTTCGGTGGCATCCATCAGCAGGCCGGCCAGCTGTTCGTTTTGTTCGAGGATCGCGCGGAACATCGGCTGTTCCAGTTTGCGCACAAACGGCAGGCTGGACTCCACCAGCACCAGACCGTGCTTGCCGAACAGGCGGGCCATCAGGCGGGCAAACCAGTCCGCCAACGTCTTGGAGGAAGCCTGCGTTTCTTCCAACAGATCCCGAATCACGGCCGTATACTCCGTTTCCGTCTGGTCGGCAAAAAAATCGGCCAGAAAGCGGCGGCACTCATCCGGGTCGAAGGGCAGCATGCTGGCCGACGGGCGCCCTTTGCGCGGCAGCGCCAGCCGTCCTTTGCGCAGAGCCGTTCCCCCTTCCGCCAGCCAGTAGAGGTGGTCGATTTCGTCAATATCGTGATCTTCACCGGCAATCCAAAACACCGGGACGACTTCCGTCTGGAGTTCCTTTGACAGCCGTTTTGCTGCCTGTACCAGGTGGACAGCCTTGTAGATCGTATACAGCGGTCCTGTCAGCACTCCGGCCTGCTGGCCGCCAACGACGACCAGCGTCTGCGTACATCGCAGCCGTTCAATCTGCGCCAGCGCCTCCGGATGATTGCCGATCTGACTGTTGTAGGCATACAATCCGTCCGCCAGTTCATTCCGGTGCGGGATTGGCCGTTCTGTGAGCCACGCGATCCGCTCCCGGTACGAATCGGAACGGTAGGGATGGTACGCAAAGAATTGCAGCGCATCGGCTTTTCCCTGCTGGTACGCATTGGACAGCGGGTTCGCCAAAGGAAGCGCAACGCATTCAATTTTCATTAATGCTCACCTTTCTTACGCCATGTCACTGCAAATTATACCATGCCCCCTTTCCGTAAAAAAACAAGACAACCCGCTGAATGGGTTGTCTAAGTGCAGTCAAATGTGCTGTCTTAAAATTGCGACGGTGTCATCGACCAAATCAGCACGGCCTCGCCGTCGCCAGTATTTTCGATGGTGTGGGGTTTGGAACAGTCAAACGAAATGCTGTCACCCGCTTCCAGTTCATGCTCCTCGTCATGAAAACGCGCCGTCACGCGTCCCTGGATGACGACAAAACACTCTTCGCCCTCTGCCTGCACAAACCGGTCTGCCGCCATCTGTCCCGGCTGCAGCCTGACTTCCAGCATGCCCAATTTGCCGCTGCCGCCGGTGGAAAGCAGACTGTACGTGCCGGTCGATTCAGGGAAGATCATCTGTCTGCGCTTCTCTTTGCGGGTGACGTGTACCTGCTTCTGGTCGATGTCCTCGAAAAAGTGAATGATCGACGATTCAAGCGCTTTCGTAATTTTCCACAGCGAATCCAGCGAGGGCTGGGAAATGCCGCGCTCCACCTGGCTGAGCAAGCCCTTGCTCAGTCCTGTCTTGTTGGCCATGACTTCGAGCGTGAAGCCGCGTTCTTTCCGAATCGTTCGAATCTTGTGTCCGATCGACTCGATGGGAAGCCGCATCATTGTCCTACCTTCTTTCTTTTCAGGATATGTATTGATACCGCCGGTGGATTCAGACGACGCTCATCGTCTTGACGATCCCCATCGCAAAGAGCACCACGTAAACCAGTCCAAACAGGGGAAACGACAACCGCCACGCGGAAAAACCGGCCTTCCGCAGGGAGAGTTTTCTCTTCCACTTCACCTGCAGCCAACTCAGCAAGCCTACAGTCACGAGGAAAAACACGATCACCCACCACCAAGCGGAAAGCGCATCCGGCCAGATCACGCCATAGGCGGCCACGACAGCGCGAATGAACAAAAAATTCGTGATATTAACCGCCCAGCGGCCGGCCAGCCGCCGGTCCCGTTTCCACGCGTGCACGATCAGATACGCCAGCGGAAACCCGAGAAATGGAAAAACGGTCAACAGAGCCCACACATGGGTCAGCACTGCCCAAACAAACGACCAGAGATTACCCAAAACGGTCATGTGCCGCCTCTCCTTTCGCGGTTTCCATGCCTGATTTGAGATGTACGGCGCGCAACAGCGTTTCGTGCAGCGGAACGGGCGTGCCGGTCCGTTTTCCCTTGTCCACGAGGTACCCGTTGATCGCGTCCACTTCCGTCCGGTGGTGCCGTCTGATATCCTGCAGCATGGAGGAAAGATTCCGGGAAGTATTTCGGCAAATGGATACAATTTCCTGCCAATCTGCTTCATCAATTTTTTGACCGCAGCGTTTGGCCACGGCGGCCGCTTCGTCAAACAATTCCCGCATCAGCCTGAGCGTGTGCGGTGAATCGAGCAGCATGCCGTTGGGAATCTCGAACAACGCGGTCAAGGGATTAATCAGCGCGTTGGCCAGCAGTTTGCGCCAGGCGTAAGGCTCGACGGCGTCCACGTATTCGGCGCGGATGCCGCAGCGGTTGGCCCAGGCGACAAACGCGGCAATCAGCGGATCGCGCACAGGCTCAGCCGTCCAGGGTCCGACGCGCAGCAGGCCGGTGCCGGTGTGTTCCACCTCGAACGGCGACAGGCGGCGCGCCCCCTCTGTATTGATCGCGTAAAAATGCTGCCCAGGCTCCAGCCCTTCCGCCAATTGTTCGTGATGACCCATGCCGTTTTGCAGGGCCAGCACCCGCGCCGAGCGGGGGAGTTGGCGCAGCAGCGGCAGCAGCTCGGCGATGGCAGTCTGCTTCACGGCCAACAGGTAGAGATCGCCCTCCGGCAATCCGTCGTCTATCGGAGAAGCGTTGACCGCGACTGTTTCCCGTCGGCCGTCCAGCGTGAACAGGGACAGCCCCCGGTCGCCGATCAGCGCGGCCTGCTCACGGGTGCGGGTAACCAACTCGACCGACTGGCCGTTCAGCAAAAAACGGGCCGCGTACAGCAATCCTACGGAACCGCCGCCGATTACCACCGGGTGGAACGTTATCGCTTCCGACTGCATTTGTTCACCTACATTAATCAATACTTATTTCAAGAATAGCAGGTTTGCGATCAATGTTCAATGAAATGTGCGCAAAAGGTCGAAATTATCGAAACATTTTCCGCCCGAGCGGTCCGTCAGCACACGTGCCGGCAGCAGCGGTCAATCTGAATGAACAAAACGCAACGCCATCGCTTCAGGTTAAACCTTCTTATTTGTAAAGGCATACCTCCCGTTGGCTGCCAAGCAGCGCCACAGCCTGTTTTTCACAAAAAAAACAGACTGCCTCCTCGCCGAAGACAGTCTGTCTGGCACATCTACACCGGGTATACCGGGTGCTTGCGCTCCGAGAAGATTTGCTGCTTGCTCTTGTAAATCTCGAAACGGCGGATCAGCTCGCCGCGCAGTTCGCTCGGCGGCACGATCGCATCCACGATCAGGTTGGAGGCGAGCAGGTAGATGTCGATATCCTGCTGGTACTCACGTCGTTTTTCCATAATAAACGCTTGCCGCTCCTGCGGGTCTTCAATCGCCTGAATCTTGTTGCTGTAGACGGCGTTAACCGCCGCTTCCGGCCCCATCACGGCGATCTGCGCGCCGGGCAGTGCCAGGCAGGCGTCGGGTTCAAACGCCGAGCTGGCCATCGCGTACAGGCCGGCGCCGTACGCCTTGCGCACGATCACGGAGATTTTCGGCACAGTCGCCTCCGCCATGGCCGCGATCATTTTCGCGCCGTGCCGGATGATGCCGGCCCGCTCTACGGCGGTGCCAATCATGAAGCCCGGGACATCAGCGAGAAACAGCAGCGGGATGCGAAACGCGTCGCACAAGGTAATGAAGCGGGCCGCCTTGTCGGCCGAATCGACGAACAGCACGCCCCCTTTCACCCGAGGCTGGTTGGCAACAATGCCGACCGGTTTTCCTTCCAGCCGGGCAAAACCGGTGATCAGTTCCTGGGCGAACAGCTTCTTGATCTCAAAGAACGAACCCTCGTCCACCAGTGCATCAATCAAGTCGTACATGTTAAAGGGCGTGTTCTGGTTTTCCGGCACGATCTCGTTGATGTCCCGCGCATCCGGTTTGGGTGGCCGGGCCGCTTCCACAGGGAGCTCTTTCGTGTAGTCGTCCGGCAAATAGCTGAGGTAGCGACGGGCTGCCTGAATCGCTTCCTCTTCATTGGCCGCCAGAATGTCGCCGCAGCCGCTCACCGAGCAGTGCATGCGCGCGCCGCCCAGTTCCTCCAGCGTCACCTTTTCGCCGATTACCATTTCCGCCATGCGGGGAGACCCGAGGTACATGCTGGCGTTTTTGTCCACCATGATGACCACGTCGCAAAACGCCGGAATGTACGCTCCTCCAGCGGCGGAAGGGCCAAACAGGACGCACACCTGCGGAATTTTGCCGGAGAGCTTCACCTGGTTGTAAAAGATCCGGCCCGCTCCCCGCCTGCCGGGGAACATCTCCAGTTGATCGGTGATGCGTGCGCCGGCGGAATCAACCAGGTAGATCAGCGGCACGCGCATTTTCTCCGCCGTCTCCTGGATGCGGATGATCTTTTCCACCGTCCGCGCTCCCCACGAACCGGCCTTGACCGTCGCGTCGTTGGCCATCACGCAGACGGTCCGCCCATTCACTTTGCCGATGGCGGTCACGACCCCGTCTGCCGGCAGGTCACCCGCGGTGAAATTGGCAAACAAGCCGTCTTCCACCATGAACTCATCGTCAAACAACAGCTTCAATCTGTCGCGGACGAACAGCTTGTTCTGCTCCTTCAGCTTGGCGTGGTAATTTTCCTCTCCTCCCTGCTTCACCTTGACAATCCGTTCTTTCAGCGTCTGTTCCAACTGCTTGCTCATCTGCCGTTCCTCCCGTCATTCTCCGCGATATACCGGTTTTCGCTTTTCCCTGAACGCTTCCAGCCCTTCCAGCCGGTCGCGGGTGGGGATTAGCACCTGGTAGGCGCTGCTCTCGATCGCCAACCCCGTCGCCAGATCGGCCTCCATCCCGTAATCAATGGCGAACTTCGCCTGGGCCAGCGCAAGCGGCGCGTTGGCGGCAATCTCCTCAGCCAGCTGAAGCGCGGACGTCATCACCTGATCGCGCGGAACCGTGCGGTTGACCAGCCCGATCGCCAGCGCCTCCTCGGCGTTGACGCGGCGGGCGGTAAAAATCAGCTCCTTGGCCTTCCCCTTGCCGATCAAGCGCGGCAGCCGCTGCGTCCCGCCCGCTCCGGGAATGATGCCAAGCGACGTCTCCGTCAGCCCCATCTGGGCCGTCTCGCTCATCACCCTGAGATCGCAGGCCAGGGCCAGCTCCGTTCCGCCGCCCAGCGCAACGCCGTTGATCGCGGCGATGACCGGCTTGGGCAGACGCTCCAGCTCACTGAACGTATCCCGGATGGTGCGGATGTAGAGCTGCACTTGAAGCTCCGTCATCGTCCTCCGCTCCTTTAAGTCGGCGCCGGAGCAGAACGCCTTCTCCCCCGCACCGGTCACTACGACGGAGCGAATTTCCCTGTCCGCGTCGATCTCGGCAATCAGCCGACGGAGCGTGAACAGCGTCTCCAGGTTCAGACAGTTGTACACCTCGGGCCGATTCAGCGTCAGCACGCCGACGGCCCCCTCTTTTCGCAGCAGTACGCTCATGCCGTATCCCCTTCCGCCTCATTCTTTGCGCAGGTTTCCGCCTGCGCCAGACTGGCCGCAAGCACCTTGGACGGCAGAGGGCGCCCCAACTGCCGCTGAATGTAACTGCCCGCCTCGATCAGCTTCTGCAGATCCACGCCAGTCTCATAGCCCATGCCGTGCAGCATGTAAACCAAATCTTCGCTGGAAATGTTACCGCTCGCCCCCGGCGCGTACGGGCATCCCCCCAAACCGCCGATCGAGCTGTCAAATGTGCGGATTCCTTCGGCCAGGGCAGCCGCCACGTTGGCCAGGCCCGTTCCACGGGTATCGTGAAAATGACCGGCCAAGCGCTCGCTCGTAACATCGTTCACAAGCACTGAAAACGTCTCCTGCACCTGACGGGGCGTGGCCACCCCGATGGTGTCGCCGATGGAGACTTCGTAGACGCCCATTTTGAGCAGTTCGTCCGTCACCCGCCGGCTGTTGTCCAGCGGGACGGCCCCTTCATACGGGCAGCCGAACACGGTGGAGACGTATCCCCGCACGCGCATGCCCAGCGTCAGCGCCTCTTGGACTACTTCCCTGAGGACGGGGAAGGTTTCGCTGATGCTTTTGTTGATGTTTTTGCGGTTGTGCGTCTCCGAGGCGGACATGAATACCGCCACCTCCGTCACCCCGCACTCCCTGGCTCGCTCCAGCCCGCGCAGATTGGGCACGAGCGCGCTGTACGTCACGTCCGGGTTGCGCGGCAGTTGGCGAAAGACGTCCGCCGTGTCGGCCAATTGGGGAATCCAGCGCGGATGGACGAATGAGCCGGCTTCGATCCGGCGCAGTCCCGCCTCGGCCAGCAGGCCGATCAGCCGGATTTTCGCCTCGGTCGGCACCATTTGAGATTCGTTTTGCAGGCCGTCACGCGGCCCTACTTCTACAATCTGCACCTGCATGCAGGCCACCTGCCTTTCCTAGCGGGCGCTCAGTTTGGAATCATTCTAAAAACTACTCCAGTACGAGGATGACATCTCCGTCATTGACGAAGTCCCCGACATTTACTTTTACTTCAACCACTTTGCCGTCCGCTTCCGCCTGGATCGGCACTTCCATCTTCATCGACTCCAGCACGACCACGTCCTGACCTTGGTTCACCTGGTCGCCTGCCTGCACCAGCACGTTGATAACGGTTCCTGCCATGGATGCTGTCACGTTTTTCATCATCATGCTCTCCTTACGTTGTTTTTTCTTTTCGCTCTTCTACAAAGCGCGTGGTGTACACGCCTCGCCGGAATGCCTCGTCGCCCAAGACCTCCAGCAAAAACGGAATGTTGGTCTTGATCCCGGTAACCTCAAACTGCCGCATCGCTTCCCGTGCCCGCTGTATCGCTTCTTCGCGGGTTGTGCCGGAGGCGATCACCTTGGCAATCATCGGGTCGTAGAACGGCGTTACCTGCGTGCCGGTCTCCACGCCGTCGTCCACCCGTACCCCGTCCATTTGCGGCGGCCGGTAGTACGTAATCGTTCCGGGAGACGGCAAAAAGGTGACGGGATCCTCGGCGTACACCCGCAGCTCGATCGCATGGCGCAGCGCCTTGACATCCCCCTGCGCGACGGGCAGAGCGTTGCCGCGGGCGATCTCCAACTGCAGCGCGACCAGGTCGAGACCGGTCATCTCTTCAGTGACAGGATGCTCTACCTGCAGCCGGGTATTCATTTCCAGGAAATAGAAATTCTTGTTCCCGTCCATGATAAACTCCACCGTGCCGACGCCGGTATACCCGACCGCCCTGGCAGCCGTCACCGCAGCTTCGCAAAGCCGCTGTCTCGCAAGCTCGTCGAGGAACGGGGACGGGCTTTCTTCCAGCACCTTCTGGTGGCGGCGCTGGATGGAGCACTCCCGCTCCAGCAGGTGAATGACGGTGCCATGCGCGTCTCCCGCGATCTGCACCTCGATGTGGCGAGGGCTGTCCACATACGCTTCCACGTACATGGCGTCGCTACCAAAATACGCCTTGGCCCTGCCCCTGGCCGACTGGAACGCCTGGCGCAGCTCCGCTTCGTCGCGGCATATCTGCATGCCGATGCCGCCGCCGCCCGCGCTGGCCTTGAGCATGACTGGATAGCCAATCTCGGCCGCCACCCTGGCCGCTTCATCCGGCGTGTTCACTGGTTCCTCGCAGCCGGGCACCACGGGTACACCTGCTTCCCGCATCACGCGGCGGGCCGTCAATTTATCCCCCATCTGCGCAATCACCTCCGGCGACGGCCCGATGAAGACCAGTCCTTCGTCGCGGCAGCGCCGTGCAAACGCGGCGTTTTCCGACAACAGGCCGTAGCCCGGATGGACGGCATCCGCTCCGGTCTCTTTGGCGGCCGCGATGATCGCCTCCACGTTGAGATAGCTGTGCGGCACAGGGGGAGGTCCGATGTGGACGGCCTCGTCCGCTTCCCTGACAAACGGCAGGTTGCGATCCGCCTCCGAATATACGGCCACTGTCGCCACTCCCTGGGCTTTGCAGGTGCGGATGATCCGCCGCGCGATTTCCCCGCGATTGGCAATCAGTACTTTGCGCATGGCAACGCTCCTTTCGGCGATCAATCGTCCGCTGCTCGAAAACGCTTTCATTGCATGCGGTGCGATTGTTCGAAATTGTTTTGCTACTCTCTATTTTGCCATGAGACCGTCCATAGTTCTAGTTGAAATTTAAATTTCTTCCATGATAGCCTATCCAATTTCTGGGATACCCAAGAAATCAACACGAGAAAATCGCTCGGGAAGGAGGTTTTTGGTGTATAATGTAGGTAGCCCATGAAGGTTAGGCAATGCGCGTGAGAGGAGTGGCAAGCGATGTATGAAGTAAAACGTTTACGGATCAATTACAAGACTCTGGAGGAGTTTCAAAAATTCCGCGAATTTGGCCTGGAGGAGCTTTCCATGAAGGAAGACCTGGAGGCGAACATCGTGGAAAACGATTCGGAATCTCCTTTTTACGGAATCTACGACAACGGCCTGCTGGTGGCACGGATGAGCCTGTACAAAATCGACGGCAAGTACGACCGCTACTTCAAACCGGCTCAAGATTATTACGAATTGTGGAAACTGGAAGTGCTGCCCGATTACCGCGGCAAGGATTACGGCACGGCTCTGGTCAACCACGCCAAGAGCTTTGGTGCACCCATCAAGACCAACTCCCGCTGTCGCGCTGACCAATTCTGGCTGAAGATGGGCTTCACTCCGGTCAAGTACAACCCGATTCGCGACCGCGGCGAGAACCCGTACGTCTGGCTGCCCGAAGGTGTCGGCCTGCAGGACTGAGGGCTTTTGCACCGTCCACGCGTCAAAAAAAGAAGCGGTTTTATCCGCTTCTTTTTTGTTGGCACGTTTGCACGCTCACTTTTCCACGCGCTCCAGGTTGCCGTTTTCATCCATCCTGAAAATCGCCTTGGGCGCCTCCTCTTCCTGCAAGAAAGCGAGTTTGCGGGCGCGGTCCATAATCTGCACGAGTGCCTTGTAGTCCTCATTGACCCCGCGCACCTGCTCCAGCTCTTGTTTCATCCGTTCGTTGGCCTCTTTCAACTCTTTTATCTCCGCATTCTTTCCTTCCAATTCTTGTTCCAGCTGCTTCAAGCGGCGCACGATCTCCTTCTGGTTGGTCAACAGCCGGATGACGGCCTCGATGTGCTGCTCGTCGTCTGCCGCAGCTGCGCCCTCTCCCAGCAGGAGCTGGCCTCCCGACTTGGCAGTGTTGGCCGAGTCAAGCGCGTTGTTTCGCGCGTTCAACCGCCCCATTTTTTTCAACTGCTGGCGTTGGCTCTTGGCGATCTGAATCGCCGCGTCATACCGCTTGCGCACGCAGCTGTTCCAACGAAACCCGCAGGCGGCGGCAGTTCGGCCCAGCCGCTGTCCCACTTCTTCAAATGCGGCGAGTTGTGTCCCGCCCTCGCGAATATGGCGTAAGGTGACTTCCGCCAGCACCAGATCGTCGTCTTCCGTCCATGCATCTTGTCTGGAAGCTGCCATAAAAAATGTCCCTCCCGTTACCTTGATAGGATGATGATGTAATTCATCCTATGCTTTTCCCTACTCTGGTAGAATCGCTTTCTACTAGAAAAAGTATGTCCAGACACAAAAGGGTTTAAACGGGAGGGATTTGCTTGGTCAAACCGCTAGTTTTTTCGCAGAACCCGCTGCACCGCGGAAACGTGATCGTCGCTGCCCCACAACTCGGCGCACTGGCTGACCTCGCGGCGGATGCGCTCGTCCAGGCTCAACCCGTCCCGCTTCCAGCGCAACAGCTGCATGTACGCCCGGATACCGGAAAGCGGCTGGGCGGCGATCTCGGCGGCAAAGCGTTCCGTCTCCTCACGCAGGCGATCTGCGGGATACACCGCATCCACCAGCCCATAGCGCTCCGCCTCTTGCGCACTGACCCGCTTACCCGTCAGCAAAAGCGCCAGCGCCTTGGACTCCGGCAGCTTGTCCAGCAAGCGCGACCCTCCGCCCCATCCGGTCGTGATCGAGAGGCCAATCTGGACAAAGCCGAGCACGGCCGTCTCGGCGGCGAAGCGAAAGTGACAGGAGATCGCAAACTCGCAGCCGCCCCCGATGGCGTGTCCGTTGATCATCGCAATGGTCGGTTTGCTGCAGTTGTCGATCGCGCGGAGCAGCCCGGCCACCGGCCACGCGGTCGAGAATCGGCTGCGCCTGTTCCCTCCCCCTTGCCTGCATGAACTGCCGCAGGTCGCCGCCGGAGATGAAACTGTCGCCCATGCCGGTAAATACCAGCACCTTGACCGCGTCGTCCTCCTCGCACGCGCTCACCGTCTGGCGCAGTTCCTCCGCCATCTCCAGGCTGATCGCGTTGCGGACGTGGGGCCTGTTCAGCGTGATGCAGGCCACCCCCGCCCGTTTTTCCACCAAGATTGTGTCCATTCTTCTCCAACCCTTTCGCTGATATTCCAGAGCACAGCAGTACCCATGGTGAACGCCCGTCCAGGCAGGTCAACGCCATCGAAGCAGCCCGCTTGTTCTAATCAGACTTCGCGAATCAGACTTCACGAACCGCTTTCCTACATTGTAAACGGGTCCGCCAAACGAAAAAAGAGGAGGGATATCCCCTCCTCGCAGACAGAAGACAAACTGTACTTTTTCATTGAGGTTCCGCAAGGAAACGATCTTTCCATCGTTGTCAGGCCGAAAGGCCTGAACACCGATCAACCGAAGGTGGAGATAAAGGACATGGCATGGAGTGATGGGCCAAGCGAGCTCCTTTGACGACCGGCTCGGCGGAAAAACGAAAGACGCGAGCGGGCCCGATCACCCATGCGCCTCGGACTTTGTCTACACGCTGAGAGGCGGAATATTCCCTCCTCGTTCGCTTAGGCCAGCAGTTTTTGCATCGCCGATTGGTTATACCCGATGATGATGTTTTCCCCGTCGGTCAGAATCGGTCGCTTCAGGAGCTGCGGCTCTTCGCTCAGCATCTCCAACAGCTGGCTGACGGTCATTTCATTGATGTCCACCTCCAGGTTTTTGAAACGCTGGCTGCGCGTGGACAGGATTTCGTCCAAGCCGTTGGTGGTCTTTTTGATGATCTCCATCAGTTCTTCCGGCGTCGGCGGATTTTTGAACAGGTGCCGCTCCTCGTATTTTACTCCGTGTTCCGCCAGCCACGCCTTGGCCTTGCGACAGGATGTACAGCTCGGATAGGTGAAAAACGTCAATGTTTGTGGACGAGTACGTTCAGCGACCGCCATCGTGTTCCCCTCCATCTTGCTCTATTTTCTTATTTAACTATACAAAAGTTAGGTAATAAAAAATCCTTTTCTACTCTGGATTATAAATGCGGTGTTAACACTATGTCAATAGTATTAAATATATAAAATACGACGAATGCCTGGCACACTCCAACCTTAACAACGGCGCGAAAATCGGCTAAACTAATGGTGATTTGTACTGAGAAAGGGGGGACCAGCGTGGATTGCGACGCTCAAAAGTTAACAAGCGCCTTGGCTGATTCCACCCGTTTTTCCATTTACCAGTTTGTCTCCAACAGCAAAGAGCCTGTGACCGTGCAAGAGGTGGCCGAGCAGTTTTCCATCCATCCAAACGTGGCGCGGCTGCATTTGACCAAGCTGGAAGACGTCCATTTGCTTACCTCTTTCTCCGACAAAAGCGGCAAGGGGGGGCGTCCCTGCCGTCTGTACGCCCTTTCCGATCAGGTAGTCAGCCTGCAGTTTCCTCCTCGTGATTACCGGCTGTTGGCCGACATCGCCATCGAAAGTCTGCTGTCCTTGGGAGAGATGGGGGAAGTTGCCCTCGTCAAAATGGGACACCGCATGGGAACGGAAATGGCCAAACGGGCGCTGGCGGAAGTGCCGATCGACATGAATAACGCAACGTTGGACGCAAAGTTGTCCCACATCCACCGGCTATTGGTGGCGCAGGGACTCAAACCTGAGATCGAACCCCTTTCGGACGGAAGTTTGCGCTTTCGAGTGAACAACTGCACGTTTTCCGAGACAGCCAAGCGTTTCCCCGACGCCATTTGCAAGATGCACAACGCTCTGTTGTCGGGGATATTTGAGACTTACTTTGGACACATTGAATTACAAGAAGACGAGTCCATGATCAAAGGTTGCAGGTCCTGCAACTATACCGTGGCGCGTATCCCTCGTTGACGTCGACGTTTCGCCCAACGGCGCGGTCGGCAGCGGTACAACCCGAATCTCCCCCATCCGGCTGGATGGTATGTCGGGAGCGATTCGGATGCGTGGGAACGGCTGCGTCAAAAAACCGTCATACCTTCCCGTTTACAGGCCTCTTCCAGTCCTTTATAATGGGGGAGGAATCTTGTAAATCTTGCCGACTTGCTGGAAAAAGGAGGGAAACAGATGGATCGCATGTATCGCGTACTCGGCTTCTGGACGCTGGCGATCGCGCTGATGGCGTTCTGGGGGCACCTGTACCCGATGGCTCTCTTGTTTTTCGGACTGACCGCCTTCTTCGTATCTCTCAGCTACATGAATCTGACAGAACGGGCGTACTTGAACATTTTCTTCTGTTTTATGTTTGTCTCTTTCGTGGGCTTCACCTATTACACGTTCTTCGTCATGCCGGTGGGTCCGCAAGAGCACTCCATGCTGAACTTGATCATGTAAAAAAAGATGCTCTGGGTGAGCATCTTTTTTTATTTCCTGTAGAGCTAGCGCAAAAAGCTGAGCGGCACTCCGTCCGGCATCGCTTTTGCCTGGACCAGCACGCGAAAGAGGCCGCCCAGGCCGCCCGGGTAGATCAGCTGTTGAATCGCCCGGTTCCGCTTCATCGCTTCACTTGTGAACGGGTCCGTGTCCGCATGGGCGACCGCCTTTTCCAACAGGCCGCATTTGATCAAAAAACGGTCCTGTCGCATGTAGGCAAGCGTCTTCAGCCCAGTCCGCTCGCCCGCGCGCATCCATGCAGAAAAATTGACGTGCGCCGTGATGTCCTGTTCCCCCACGTGCACATAGGGATTGTCGTGCGCCTGATGGCGGTGGTAGCACATCAGCGTCCCCCGCTTCCGGGCGGGATGGTACAGCTCCTCCTGCACGTCACCGTAATCCACGGTCAGGACATACCCCTGCCTCAGCAGGCGGGACAGGTCGGCGGCTGTCTCCTCCATCGCCGTATTGACCTCGATCCGCATCCCCCGCGGCAGCGACTCGTCCATCTCTTGCAGACTATCCTCCAGGGCAAACGTCAATTCGCCGAGCACTTCGGCAAAACCGCCATCTGTCTCCGTCACCCACACCTCCCGCCAGCAGTCAGCCGTCTTCTCCACCACATGCACGGGAAAGGCATCGAGCCATTCGTTGGAGAGGATCACCCCTTCGACGCCTTCTGCTGCCGCCTCCCGAAGACTGGAATACCAACGTGTCTCCACCTCTGCATCGCGCAGCACCTCCTGCTGAAGCTGCCGATGATACGAGCTTGTCTCGATCAATACGAGGCGCATGTCCCGATACAGCTCGGGCACCGTCTCGCGCAGCCGGCGAAGCATGCTGCCCGAAAGCGCGCCCGTACCTCCACCGATCTCCACCAGCGCCGGGGCGGTCCAGCCACCCGACTGCCACATCTCGGCCACCACGTCAGCCAACGTCTCGGCAAAGACGGGATGAACCGTCGCACTGGTAAAAAAATCACCGTCTCTGCCCACCTTGGGGCGCGCCGACATGTAGTACCCGCCTTCGGGATGGTAGAGTGCCAGCTCCATGAACCGCGCAAACGGAATCGCCCGCCGCGGATGATTGCGTATTTGGTCCCGAATGATGGATGTAATCGTCATTTCTGTTCTCCCGCTATCCAAATTTAACCGTATAAGGCTATAATACGAAAAGAAGTCATAGAATGTGGAGAGAAATTGTTTTTTACGTATTTCTCCACCTCACAAAAACAAAAGGTGAAGCCATGCGTACACTCATGCTTTGCTTGCTGCTGCTGGCGCTGCCGTTGACCGCGACAGCCCTGGCCCAAGAGCAGCTGCCCCTGGAACAGCTGATCTTGCAGCAGCACTTTACCCAAAAAGAACTGGAGCGCACACTGACGCTGATCAGGCAGGAAGAAAACCGGCTGCACGGGGAGATCGCCCAGCTGGATCTGGATCTGCAGCGTAAGAAACTGGTGATGGACGCGATGCGCCGCCACGCAGGAGAGGTTGCCAAAGCGTACTACACGGGAGAGCGGGCCAACCTGCTGACGCTGCTGTTTGATACGAAAAATTTCAATGATTTTCTGTTGTTGTTTGATTTTCTGCAAATCCTCTACGAACGGGATCTGACGAAGCTGGAAGCATACCAGAAGGAACGTGCCGCGATGACGTCGTTGCAGGCGGAGCGGCAAAACCGGCTGACGTTGCTGCAGAATTTGCGGCAGCAGTACGAGAAGCAGTTGGCGGACATGCTGGCAATCCAGGCGGAAAAGGAGAAAAACGTGCAGATGCTGAGCGACCCGACCAGCGTTCAGGCACTGATGGACCACCTCGTCACCGATTGGCGGGAACGGGGACTGCCCGCTTTTCAAACGTTTTTCAACGAGCTGTCCAATGTAATGTTCCAGATCTCCGAGTTGGCGACGCCGGATCGCATCCAATCCAACGGGCTGTTCACGCACACGCTGACGATCCGGCAGGATGAGTTTAACCGCTTCCTGGTCTCCAAGGACGAATTGTTCAAACATACGCAATTTTCCTTTGACAACAACCAATTGATTGTGGAAGGCTCGTACGACCAGGTACACATGCGGCTGGTCGGCACGTACGAGCTGGTTTCGACGAAAGCCTTGAAATTTCACATCAACGAGCTGTACTATGACGGATTCGCCCTGCCTGCCTCGACGATTGAAGAGTTGCAGAAAACGTACGACCTCGGTTTTTACCCGGAGCTGATCTCCTCCAACATCCAGGTGGAGGGGATCACGCTGGCCAACCAGGAATTAAAGCTGCAGTTGAAGATCAACCTGCCGTTTGGGTTCAAAAAATAGGGATGGCCGCCGGGACGCCCTGTTCCAAACACGCTTTCGTCTATTTGGGCCGCATTTGGCAGATGAAAAAGCCAGCGTTTTGCACTGGCTTTTTCCTTATTCGGCCGCTCGTCCGCTGGGGATGCGGATGACAGCCGGCGACGCTCGGTTACCGCAGCAAGCCCGTCACAAACGGGTTGTACAGCTTTTCCGCTTCGATCGTGGTTTTCGGACCGTGCCCCGGGTAGACGATCGTGTCGTCATCCAGCTCAAACAGTTTGTCCTGAATGCTGATCATCAGTGTCTCGAAATTTCCTCCCGGCAGGTCTGTCCGCCCGATGCTTTGGGCAAACAGGACGTCGCCGCCGAAGCAATGCTGTCCCACCACAAACGAGCAGCTCCCCGGCGAGTGTCCGGGCGTGTGCAGGACGCGGATGGTCAGTCCGGCCAGCTCCAGCGTTTGCCCGTCGGCCAGCTCGTGCTCGGCCGGCTCGCAGACAATGGGTTCTGACAAGTGCCAGCGGGTCGAGCCGTTCAGATCGGGATCGGTCAGCCAGCTCTGCTCCAGCGGATGGATGTAGACCGGTGCGCCGGTCAGGGCACGCACCTGATTCAGCCCGCCGATGTGGTCCAGATGCGCATGGGTCAGCAGGATGGCGACGATGTTTTTTCCCTTCAGAGCGCGAAGGAGCGCCGCCGGTTCCATCCCCGGGTCGATCACGATGCTCTGCCCGGTTTCCGGGTTGGTCAAAATGTAGGCGTTGGTTTGAAACGGCCCCAGTACGTATTTCTCAATGGTCAATTGTGGTTCGTTCATGGGTGAACCTCCTTTTTTTATGATACGATATGGATAATACTCAACGTGAAACGGAGTGAGACTGTTGAAGCGCATGTACGGTGTGGACATGCAGGTGCCGGACGGCAAACGGCCCGGCTTCTATGCTCAAGTCATACATAAAATTGGGGATCATGTCAATGTGTTTGACCGCGACGGCCGACTGTTTATTGTAGAAAGCCCGCACGAACGGGACACCTTGCGGGACATCTTGCAAAAGGCGGGAATGCTGGGCGAAGAATTTACGCTCTGGCTGCTCCCCGAGGGAGCGGACATCGCCCACCTGGACGACGTCGGATTCGTCAGTCAAAACGAACACGTGTATCTCTACGCTGACCGCGTCGCCGCGTTTTCAATGGACGCTGCCGCCGGCGAGGAACGCGACCGCTGGGCCGCTCTGGAGCAGTGCCGGGAACACGTGATCGGAACGCTGCACGCATCGTCATCCCGCCCCACGCTGTACCTCGTGGACGCCAACCAGACTGACCTGATCGAAGGAATTGCCCGCGCCTACCGGACGGCCGTCACGTGGTGGAACGAGTGAGACAAGCCCATCTCATGAAAAAACCATGCGGCTTTCCACTCGAGTGAAAGCCGCATGAATCGCCTCGTCAGTTTCTTGGTCCTCTGACCTTTTGTCTTGGCTTGTGCGGAAAGTTGTCGCCGTTGACGTTTTGTTTCCACCCTTCCAGAATCTTCAAGACGGAGGCAAACAACGGCGATCCAAAGACAGCGACAATCCCCCAGATCCAGGTGCCCACTTTCCACGGATTGTCGACAAAGGCGGATGGCGCCCCGACGAGAATCAGCGCGGGATCAAGGCCGAGCAGTGCGAAAATGACGCCTGCGGACACGACGGAGATGATCAGATTGCAAAACTTTTTGTAATGTGTCAGCCGAGCGGCGTGGTTGTGGTCTTCCAACCGGTCTTGTTCGGCCTCGTAATCAGTGGCGAGGAAGGGTACCACCGACTTGACTGCTTCCGTCACCCCGGCGGCCGCGCTGGACACCGCCGTGATGTAAATCATAAAGGAAATGGATGAATCCAGACTGACCATGTCTACTCCCCCCTCATTCATGTGTATGGGGGATAAGCCCGACGCATGACCTTCGATGAAACCGTCTCGATGTGCCATCATTGGCAGGTGTTTGCCCGCCGAAAGCGAATACAATCACACGTATGGCAAAATTTAGGGAAAGGTGGTAGTCACCCGTGCACGATTACGCGTTTGTCTGGAAGCAGTACGATCTGGTTCGCGGCATCACTCTGGCGGTATTGAAGGATCTGCCCACAGAGCAGGCGGATATCGTTCCGGAAGGATTTTCCAACAACATCCGCTGGAATCTGGGACATATTCTGACCGTTCAGGAAAGCTGTATGTACGGTCTCGAATTTACACACCTGCCTGCCTCGTACAAAACGCTGTTCGGACCGGGCACGAAACCGGCGGACTGGCAGGGAGAGGTGCCATCCCTGTCCACGTTGGCCGAACAGTTGGAAGAGCAAAAGGAGCGAATCAAGCGAACCTTCCGTGAACGGCTCAACCAGGAATTGCCGCAGCCGTTCGTCTTGCGAAACACGCAGATGACCACACTGGGCGAGATGTTCGTTTTTTCGCTCTTTCACGAGGGGATGCACATCAGTACAATCAACACACTGAAAAAGGCGCTGGCCATAACGCATTCATAAACCCCTTTTGCCCGGCTCTTGCAGCCCGGGCTTTTTTCTTTTCCCGAAGTTCCCCTTCTCAAATCATCCGCCCCGTCCAATCGGCCGCTGTAAGCTGAAAAATGAAAAACCGCTCCAACAAGGAGCGGTTGTGTCGAGCCCTTCTGCTCTGGGGTACTACCGGTTATTCTCTTTGGCACGTCAGCCTCCATCCATAGAGTCTGTTACCTAAAGAGCTCGGGTTCCGCCACTTTGACCAAGATCGACTGCATGATCATAAATAACCACGCTTTTTCGCCTCCCAAGAAGGCTTGTCGCCGTTGATCCATCAATCATCGGGCTCGACGTTTTACAGTATGCGCTGATTTTTGGTTTCTATGCATCCCTACAGCAGATCGGCCGCCAACTGCGCCAGCACGCTGCGTTCCCCTTTTTCCAGCTTGATATGGCCCGCCAGCTTTTGCGTCTTGAACATCTCCACCACGTAGGTCAGTCCGTTGTTGCTCTCGTCCAGATAGGGGTGGTCGATCTGCTCCGGGTCTCCCATGAGCACAATTTTTGACCCTTCGCCGACCCGGGTCAGGATCGTCTTCACCTCGTGTTTGGTCAAGTTCTGCGCCTCGTCGATAATGATGAACTGACCGGGAATGGAGCGTCCGCGAATGTACGTCAGTGCCTCCACCTGGATGCTTCCCATGCCGGCGAGGATCTTGTCCAGATCACCCGGGTGCTTGGTATTAAACAAATATTCCAAATTATCGTAAATCGGCTGCATCCACGGCCGCAGTTTCTCTTCCTTTTCCCCGGGGAGAAAGCCAATATCTTTTCCCAGTGGGACAATGGGTCTGGCCACCAGCAGCTTCTTGTACGTCTGCAGGTCCTCGATCTGCAACAGCCCCGCCGCCAGCGCCAGGAGTGTTTTGCCGGTACCAGCCTTGCCCGTCATGGTGACAAGCGGAATCTCCTCCCGCAGCAGCAGTTCCATGGCCATGCGCTGCTGCACGTTGCGGGCGCGAATGCCCCAGACCGGATCGTCGCTCGTCACCAACATCTCCAGCGTCCTGCCTTCTGCGTCCACTTTGCCGATCGCGGAGATCGAGGGATTGATCTCGTCTTTTAAAATCAGGAACTGGTGCGGAAAAAACCGGGTATTGGGAAAACAGGCTGACAGGTTCAGCTTGCGGGAGGCGTAGTACGTTTGAATGATGTGGGAAGCCACTGTCAGCTTTTCGCAACCAGCATAAATACTGGAGTGCTCGACGACGCGGTCGGACAGGAAATCTTCCGCTTTCAGGCCGAGCGCGTCCGCCTTTACCCGCATCAGGGCATCTTTGCTGACGAGAATGACGGGACGAGGGCTTGGGGACAGGTTTTCCTCTTCCTGCAGATTTAGCGCTACGGCCAAAATCCGGTTGTCGTTTGTAAATTCTGTAAATTGCTTCTGCAGCTTGTGAAGCGATGAGTGATTCAACTCTACGCGAAACAGACCGCCTGTCTCCAGCGTAATGCCCTGATGCAGATGGCCCAGTTCGCGAAAACTGTCCAACAATCTCGACACGTAACGGGCATTACGGCCAATTTCATCCATATAGCGCTTTTTGGAATCAATTTCTTCCAATACCACGGCGGGTAGGACGATCTCATTGTCCGCAAAGGAGAACATCGCCCGCGGATCTTGCAGGAGTACGTTGGTGTCCAGTACGTAGATTTTCTTCAAAGTCTCGCCTCCTATTACCCATCTTCTCTATTATATGCAGTTGGGGACCGGATGCTCTGCTGTCCGAACGCGATGTATTACAGTGTATGACAAGGGGTGGACGGATAGACGAGAGGCAGAAGAATGAAAACGGGGCAGGCAGAACACAATACGACTAACCATCACCTGTACCGCAGCAATCCAGGGAAAGGAAGTATGACCGTGAAACGGACAGCGATCTATGTACTGAGCGTCAGCCTGCTCCTCTCCGCCTGCATGACGAACAACAAGCCTCCGGCCAACCAGGCGGCTCCGCAGCCCGGCCAAACTGTGCCGGAAACGCAGCGCGTCCAGCAAACCGCCCCGTCCCCAACCTACAACCAGTCGCCGCAGGCAACCGCTGAACGGCTGGTGCGCCTGGCCACGCGGGTGAAAAACGTCAATGACGCGACGGCGGTGGTCCTGGGCAAGTGGGCGGTCGTCGGCATTGATGTCAACGCCCATCTGGATCGGCCGGAAGTGGGCGTGATCAAATACTCGGTGGCGGAAGCGCTGAAAGAAGACCCCCAAGGGGCGAACGCCATCGTCACGGCCGACCCCGACATCGTGCAGCGGCTGCGGGAAATGGCTGCTGACATCCAACGCGGTCGTCCCGTGACCGGCTTGGCCGAAGAACTGGCGGACATCGTCGGGAGGCTCATGCCGCAGCTGCCGCGCGACGTGCAAAAACGGGAAGAGACGCCAACCAGGGAAAACGAACAGCGGATCAACAAAAGCGGCAACTCCAAACCGCAGGGAAATGAAAAAATCCCGGTGAACCGCTGACCATCGTCCGAAACAATACAGGCATTTTCCGGGCTTACGCCCAGGAAAATGCCTGTTTGTCGTCTGCCGCCTGCTCTGCGGGTCCAAGCGCGTCCAATGCCTGCTCCAGGTCTTGAAGCAGGTCGACAGCGTCCTCCAGGCCCGCGGAGAGACGGATCAGTCCGTCCGTAATTCCACGCCGCTTACGCTCTGCGGGCGGCATGGCGGCATGGGACATCATCGCCGGATAGGAAAGAATCGTTTCGACCGCACCCAGACTGACGGCGACAATCGGCAGCTTGACGCGGTCAAACAGCGCTTTGGCCCGCTCGCGGCTGCCCACGTCAAAGGAGAGTACCGCCCCGTGTCCGCTCGCCTGCCGGTTTTGCAGGTCATGACCGTCGTGTTCCGGCAATCCGGTGTAGTAGACGCGGCTGACCGCCGGGTGTGTGGAAAGCCAGTGGGCCAGCTTTTCCGCCGTCTGCGTGCTGACGTCCAGACGCGCTTTCAAGGACTTCAAGCCGCGCAGCACCAGCCAGGAATCCTGCACGCCGAGGATCGCTCCCATGCCGTTTTGGATCATGTAGAGCTGCTCACCCAATGCCGCCTCCTTGGTCACGGCCAACCCGGCCACGACGTCACTGTGGCCGCCGATGAACTTGGTCGCGCTGTGGATCACCACGTCCGCGCCCAGCTCCAGAGGCCGCTGATAGTACGGCGTCATAAACGTATTGTCCACGATCACCAGCAGTCCCCGCTGTTTCGCCAGCGCGCAGACAGCGGCGATGTCCGTCACTTTCAGCGTCGGGTTGGACGGAGTTTCCAGGTAGATGCCCTTGGTCTCGGGACGGATGGCTGCTTCCACCTGCTCCAACGACGTGGTATCGACAAAGCTGACGGCGATCCCCATGCGGGACAGAACATTGGTCAAGAAGCGGTAGGTGCCGCCGTATACGTCCTCCGCCACCACGACGTGATCTCCGGCGGAGAACAGCATGAACACACTGGAGATGGCCGCCATACCGGAAGCAAAGGCGAATCCGCGCTCGCCTCCCTCCAAAACGGCGATTGCCTCTTCCAACGCATGCCGTGTGGGATTGCCCGAACGGGCGTAATCGTAAACGACGGGCCGGTCCAGATCAGCCTGGTGAAAGGTGGACGCCTGATAAATGGGCACCGAGGCCGCCCCTGTCACCGGGTCGATACAACTGGTGCCGTGCAGCAGTTTGGTGGCAAACTTCATCGTACGCTCCCTCCCGTCAGTGAGAGACTTGCATCCAGAGCCTGACACACGTCAGCGATCAGGTCGTCGGGATGTTCGATCCCGACCGACAGCCGCAGCAGCCGGTCGCACACGCCCACGTACTCGCGAATCTCTTGCGGGATGTCGGCATGCGTCTGCGTCGCCGGATAGGTGCACAGCGACTCCACGCCGCCCAGGCTTTCCGCAAACGATATGATCCGTAAGCTCTCCAGAAACGGCGCCACCTGTTCAGCCGAGCGCAGGCGGAACGAAACCATCCCGCTGAACCCGCTGGCCTGCCTGCACTGCACCTCATAACCGGGATGCTCCGGCAAACCGGGATAATAAACGTCCGTCACGGCAGGGTGTTCCCGCAATGTCTTTACAATCGCCAAGGCATTTGTCTGATGGCGTTCCATTCGCAGAGCCAGCGTCTTCATCCCCCGCAGCAGCAGCCAACAGTCCTGCGGCCCCAGCACCGCTCCGATCGAATTGTGCAAAAACCGGATTTTTTCGAACAACTCTTCACCCTTTGTGACGATCAATCCAGCGAGGACGTCGTTGTGGCCGCCGAGGTATTTGGTCGCGCTGTGCAGCACCAGGTCAGCCCCCAACTCCAGCGGCCGCTGACAGAACGGCGTCATGAACGTGTTGTCCACAATGGTCAACAGCCCGTTTCGCTTGGCCACCTCTGCCACCGCCGCGATGTCGGTGATCTGCATCAGGGGATTGGTCGGCGTTTCCACAAAAACAGCCCGCGTCTCCGGGCAGATTGCTTCTTCCAGATTCTTCACGTCACGCAGGTCGACATAGCTGAAGCGAAGTCCGTAACGTGAGAGCACCTGCTCGAACAACCGGTACGTCCCGCCGTACAGATCGAGCGATACGACCAGGTGATCTCCCTGGGAGAACAGTCCCATGACCGTATGTATCGCGGCCATGCCGGAAGCACAGGCAAACCCGGCGTCTCCCCCTTCCGCTTCGGCAATCGTCTGCTCCAGCACGGTCCGGGTCGGGTTGGCTGTGCGCGTGTAATCGTACCCCGTGCTCTGCCCGAGGGCGGGATGGCGATACGCGGTGGCGTTGTAAACGGGAAAGCTGATTGCGCCGGTCCGCTCGTCTTTGGCGACGCCCGCCTGCACCAATTTTGTCTCCAGATGCATATGGATCTCTCCCTCCAACAAAATGACCGAGGGCATTAAAAAAAGCCCTCTTTTCTCTGAAAAGAAGGCTTTGTTTACGCGTACGTAAGCAAATCCTTCTCATCTTTCAGAGCGTTACACTCTGCAGGAATTAGCACCAGTATCCCCTTGTACAGGTGATTGGTTGCCGGGCATCATCGGGCCAGTCCCTCCGCCTCTCTGGATAAGAAGTTTGCTATGCAATTTGCAATTGGTTGACCTTATACTACCGAAATCGGCAGTACCTGTCAACCTGTTTTTCATTATGCTGGTAACCCGATCACGTTGCGTTTTTCAATGCGGTCATCACCTGGTTGTCCAGTTTGCTGGCCGCTTTTTTGTCGTACGTCTTTTCATATTGGGGCTCGACCGAGATGCGGGAGCCGTAGAACATCACGTCGCGAACGGCCTCGATGGCCACTTCCACCATCGCCAGCTTCAGCGGGACATTCTCCATCCGTTCCGTCTTGATCGTCGCCCTGCCGTTGATGGCATAGGAGGAACCGGCCCCGATCAAGTGCAGCACGACCTGCGGTTCCTTGGCAATGTTGGCCAAAATACGAGAGCGGTTGTCTACGGCGAAACGGATCAACTGCGGCGTCGGCGCAAACGTCCAGGAAAGGGAACTGAGCGACGGAGCGCCGGACTCGTGGTCAATCGTTCCGAGTGTGACAAAACGCTCCTGCTGCAAAAGCGCGAACAGTTCCTCCGAAAGCGTTTGGGAAACGGTTTCAGCCATTCCGATGCCTCCTTGAAAAGGGAATGTACGTCTATTGTACCTACCCGCCTGGCGATAGGCAAACCTTTCCGTCCAACACCTTGCTTCTCACCCGTTTTTTTCCTACACTGATACGTAACGGGAACGAATGCAAGACAGGAGGAGAGCCGCATGCCCCCATCCCCCACCGACCGCTTGCTGGCCAAGATCGACAAGCTGCTGGCAGAGCTGCAGGAAGTGCGCAAACTGAACGAACGGATGGACAAAATCGCCCTCTTTCTGGAGGATATCCGCCTCGCCGACGTGATTCAAAATTATACAGCCCCGAGCAAGCTGCTGTGGATCAACTTCCTCGCAGGTCTTGCCCGAGGCCTGGGATTGACGATCGGTACGGCCATCGTCCTGGTGCTGCTCGGCTCTTTTCTCAGCCAGTTCCTGTCCGTCCCGATTATCGGCGATTACATCCGCCAATTGATCGATTACGTGCAGGCCTATCGACAGTAAGCCTTATTTGTGATCGTCGTCATCACCGTGCTTTTTCCCATTGCCGTTGCCTTTCGGTCCCTTATCCTTGTCTTTCCCCTTGTCTTTGCCTTTTTCATCGTCATCGCCGTTGACCGGCTTGTTGTGCGGGATGTCGGCTTTGGCCACAAGTTTGCCGTCCAGGTACAGCTCGAGGTGGACTGCTTTCGCGCTGTACGAGCGATCGTGGTACTTCAGCTTCGCCTCAAACCGGCCGTCTTTCACTTTCACCTCGTGCTTTTTGCCGTCCGGCGCCACGACGTACAGCTTCACCTTGCCCTTGCCGTTCAGGCCGTCAATGCTTCCTTTCACGCGAACCTGTTTTTCCTTGGCATTGATCGTTGCGGTTCCCTCGATGCGGTAGCTGTGCGGCTTGTCAGCGTCGTTGATTACCTTCAGCTCCACGGATTCGGAATCGATTTTCTTGCCGTCTTTGTAAGCTGCGATCAACACCTTGCCTTTGCCGGCCTGTACGTCCTTCAGGCTGACAGAGAAAGAGCCGACGCCTTGCCACAGTTTTTTCACGTTCGCTTCTTTGGATTTGCCGTTGTACGTGACGACCACCTTGTCCGCTTCCTGGCTGATGATGCCGTTTACTTTCAGTTCCTGTTTCTTCTCATCCAACAGAGCCAAGGTGTGAATCAGCACGTCGGCCTGCACGACAGTTCCCGTGTTTACCTGCACCTTGCGGGTGTCCACCAGCTTGTCGTCCACGTACGCCTTGACTGTCGCGTACTGCGGCGTGGCGCTTACGATCGCCGTAAAGCTGACCGTGAAGGTATCCTCCGCGGTGGGAATCACTTCGATCGTGCCGCCGTTTGGCTTTTCGACGACTACTTTGGTCACATGTTCCGACACTTTCCCTTTCAGGTACGTAATTGTGTCGCGGGTCTCCGGTTTCACGCTGATGAAACCTTGTTCATCGACGTCAAAACGGACTTCCAGGTAGATGTCGGCGTAGTGTTCGCGGTAGACGCGCTCCCACTCTTCCGGATGTTCCTCGATGTACGTCCGCAATTTGGCGTCCAGCCCGATCTCTTTTACGACCAGATACAGGTGGTCGGCCTGCGTTTTCAACAGCATGTTCAGCGTCGCCGGATCGTTTGCCGCCAACTCTTTCAGATTGTATCGGGTGACGTGTTTGCTTTCATCGTTCATGACAACTTTGGTGCTGTTTGTTGCGGGTACGGGGGTGCTCGCATCTGCCAGGAGCGGAGTCACTCCCCCGATGATCGCCGCGGCAGTCACGACTGCCAATACGGGCTTGGTTCCTATTTTCTTCATGCTGCCTTCTCCTCTCTATGTAGTTCCTGCCCTGGACACCCTAACAGACGACAGGTTTCCTGCAAAGGTTGCAGTTACGACCAAAAACGGGGGATGCCGAGACCAGATTGGGACAAACGACACAAAAAAACCCCGCCTCTGGCGGAGACGGGGATAATGCCGAAGTCCCAACCGTTCTTTCGTTCGGCGGAGCCTCATGCCGGTTCTACTCGTTATACCGGGGTTCGTTTTCGATTGCAGCCAAAAGCGATTCCGCTTCCTCCGAGGGATAGCGGCGTTCCCAGACTTCGTCGGGGAAGACGCAGCGAACCACGTACCAGTCCCCTTCGCGGCGATACTCGCATTCCGATGCCTGGTGGTCCTCTCTCAGGATGTCCGCGAAAAATGCTGCCGTATCCAGAGCGGACCGGTCATCCGGCCGCGCGTCGGCGACGATTTGAATCTGCAGCCAGTTGTAGAGCGCATCCTCCCGCTTCACGACGGTTCCCTCACTTCCCGCTGCGTTCTCCCGGCTTGTTCCGCATCTTGACGATCACCAGAATGGCAACGGCGACCAAAAGTGCGCTTTTCACCGGGAGCTGCACGTCCAGAATGGCAAAAATCAATGCGCCGATAAAGAGCAGCACATACAACAGGAGCGTTTTCAGAATCGGCATGCGCCAGCGGGTGGCAAACCCGAGATAGTACACGATGATCAACTCGACAAAAATGATCCAGGTGCGGTAGTGGTCCGCCCACAAGCGGAAGCTGTCGTACGCCGACAGCTGGTCCGGTGCGGCTGGTGAATAGGTGGAGGCAAGCTCAAACCACTCCATGCGTCACCCCTCCTGCCCCGCAGCGTCCAGGCCCTCGCGGCGCAGTTCGTGCAGGTACACCATCTCGTCTGCGTACTCCCGTTCGTCTTCCACTGGGGTTTCCAATACAACAGGCAGGTGCTGGAGTTTGTCGCTCACCAGGAATTTGGCCAGCGCTTCACTGCCAATCTCCCCTTTGCCGATTTTTTCGTGGCGGTCTTTCCGGCTGGCAAAAGGGGCCTTGCTGTCGTTGAAGTGGATCGCCACCAGGTGCTCCAGATAGCCTGTCCGCTCCATCTCTTCCAGCAGGTCGTCAAACGTCTCTCCTCTCCACTGCCCGGCGGCAAAGGCGTGGCACGTGTCAAAGCAGAACCCGATTTTCTCGGGGAAACGGGTGGCGGCGCGAATCTCCATCAGATCCCGGATCGTCAGTCCCAGTTCGGAGCCTTGGCCAGCCGTGTTTTCCAGCAGGAGCTTGACCGGACCGTCGTACTGCTCCAGAATCAGGTCCAACGTCTCTACCATTCGTTTTGTCCCGTATTCTTCCCCTTCGCCGACGTGCTTGCCGCAGTGCACCACGGCGCCGACCGCCCCGTAGGCTTCGGCAATATGCAAATCTTCCAAAATCGAGCGAATCGTCACTTCCTGCAGATCCGGCTTGGGCGTAGACAGGTTGGTGATGTAGGGGGTGTGGCAGACCAGGGTGAGATCGTGCTTTTGCAGCAGGTCCACCCCTTTGGTCGCGTCCCGGTAGTCAATTTTTTTCGGGCGCAGACCGCGCGGGTTCTTCGTAAACACCTGCAGCGATTCCGCCCCCAGCTCAATGGCGCGCAGGACTGCTTGTTCCAGTCCCTTGCCAACGCTGATATGGCATCCGATTTTCAATCTGGTTTCACTCCTACGATAAAATCTGTCCATTTAACTTTATCAGTTGGCCCGTGCCCTGTCAAAATGAGAACCCTGCGCATGCAGCAGTATCATAAAACGCGATCCGTCCGCTTACCTATGAAGTAGTGACCATTCAGCAGAGCGGGAGGGAAACGGGTGAAACATGCACAAGCGATGGCCAGCGTGCAATTTTTGCAGGAGCGGTTCGCCTACCGCACCATGTACGACTCGGTGAGAAAAAGCGGACTGGGCCAAGTGCGAACGATTGTGGTGCAAAACCAGGACGGCGTAGTCCGTGTCCTGCAAAGCACCGTGCGAAACGGAACAGAATCGCTGCAGCAGATCATCCTCGCCGAGGAAGAACTAAACATCCTGAAACAGCTGTAGCCAATCCCACGAGCAAACCGCATGACGGAAAAAAGAAAAGCCGTGCTGCCTGTATAGACAGTACGGCTTCTTCCGTTGTCGTTACGCCTGTGCCTGCGCTTCCCAGCGTTTTTGCTTTTCGTAGCGCTCCCGCTCCGACTTGGTCAGGAACTTCTTGCGCAGGCGGACAGACTGCGGCGTCACTTCGCACAGTTCGTCGTCGTTCAGATACTCCAGCGCTTCCTCCAGCGTCAGCAGACGGGGGGTTTTCATCTTCACCGTCTCTTCTTTGGTCGCCGAGCGGACGTTGGTGGCGTGCTTTTCCTTGCAGACGTTGACGGTCAAGTCGTTGTCCCGGTTGTGCTCGCCTACGATCATCCCCTCGTACACCTCTGTCCCCGGGGTGATAAACATCACGCCGCGGTCTTCGACGGACATCAGACCGTACGTGGTCGCTGTGCCCGTCTCGTTGGAGATCAGCACGCCGGCACGGCGGCCGCCCACGCTGCCGGGAACGTACGGACGGTAGCTGTCAAACGAATGGTTCATGATGCCGTATCCGCGGGTAATGGTCAAAAACTCGGTGCGGTAGCCGATCAGCCCGCGGGAGGGAATGATGAACTCCATCCGCACCTGGCCGAAGCCGTTGTTGATCATGTTGACCATCTCTGCCTTGCGCTGACCCAGCGTCTCCATGACGGCACCCGTGTACTCCTCCGGCACATCGATAATCAGGCGCTCCGCCGGCTCCATTTTTTGGCCGTCGATTTCCCGCACGATCACTTCCGGTTTGGAGACGGCAAGCTCAAACCCTTCCCGGCGCATGTTTTCCACCAGGATGGAGAGATGAAGTTCGCCCCGGCCGGATACGATAAACGCGTCGGGCGAATCGGTCTCCTCCACACGCAGCGACACGTCTGTCTCCAGCTCCGCCATCAACCGGTCGCGCAGTTTGCGGGAGGTGACGTGCTTGCCCTCCCGTCCGGCAAACGGACTGTTGTTGACGAGGAAGGTCATCTGCAGCGTCGGCTCGTCAATTTTCAACAGGGGCAGCGGGTCGGGATGATCGACGTGGCAGACGGTCTCGCCGACGTTGATGTCCTCCAGTCCGGCGATCGCCACAATGTCCCCCGCTTTGGCCGTCTTTTGCTCCACGCGCTGCAGGCCGGAAAAGCCGAACAGCTTCTGCACGCGCATCCGCTTGATCGAGCCGTCCCGTTTGACGACAGCCACCATGTCGTTGACGTTGATCGTCCCGCGGTAAATCCGGCCGATGCCGATGCGGCCCAAAAAGTCGTTGTAATCCAGCATCGTGACCTGCATCTGCAGCGGAGACGCTTCATCCGCTTCCGGCGCCGGAATGTGCTTGACGATCGTTTCAAACAGCGGGCCCAGGTCGCCCTGCAATTGATCCGGCTCCATCCCCGCAATGCCCTGCAGACCGGATGCGTATACAATCGGAAACTCCAGCTGCTCTTCCGTCGCGTCCAGGTCGATGAACAGATCGTACACCTCGTTGATCACTTCCTGGGGACGGGCGTTTTCCCGGTCCACCTTGTTCACGACGACGATCGGCGTCACCTTCGCTTCCAGCGCCTTCTTCAGCACGAAACGGGTCTGCGGCATACAGCCTTCAAATGCGTCGACGATAAGCAGCACACCGTCCACCATGCTCATGATCCGCTCCACCTCACCGCCGAAGTCGGCGTGGCCGGGCGTGTCCAGGATGTTGATGGTATACTCCTTGTATTTGACGGACGTCGTTTTCGCCAGGATGGTAATGCCTCGCTCCCGCTCCAGATCGTTGGAGTCCATCATCCGCTCCTCCACCTGCTGGTTGCTGCGGAACGTCCCCGATTGGATCAGCAATTTGTCAACCAGCGTCGTTTTCCCGTGGTCGACGTGGGCAATAATCGCAATGTTGCGGATGTCAAGACGCTTCATGTGTACCTCCTCTAGGTATGCGTACCTTTCATATTATCAGGTTGTGAAAAACGGCACAATGGACACCTGCGATGAACGACGATTGGATGTCACTCAGCCGCCAATCCCGGAGCAGGATTGACGTAAAAGAGGTGCGGATGATTCCGCACCTCTTGGCTTTGCTGGCGATTGTTACTTGCTTGCTACTTCAAACGTCTTGATTTCCGGTTCGGAAACTTGCAGTTCGCCGGTGCCGCGTACCAGTTTCTTCGCGTACACTTTTTCCGGCTTCAGCACGGAAATCAGGTAGTCGATCGCCACTTGCGGATCGACAGTTTCGCCACAGGTGTAGCAGTCCAGAGCGGCAAATCCGCGCTCGGGATAGGTGTGAATGGACAGGTGGCTTTCCGAGAGGAGAACCAGAACGGTAGCCCCTTGAGGAGAAAACTGCTTGGCTTGCACGCCCAATACGGTGGCGCCACACGCTTCGGCAGCCTCAATCATTTCTTTCTTCAAATATTCGGCGTCGTTCAACAAATCAAACTGAACTCCCCATGTGTCAACGGCAACGTGTCTTCCGAAAGTCGAGTATTCCATCTTTCGGTTTCCCCCTTCCTAGCAAGTGTAATGTTAAACATCGCTAGGACCTGCGTCATTCACTAACGGGGGCGGTTTTCCTCATGTAATCCACCCTTTAAAGTGAATCCTGGTTCCTAATCTTGTTTCCAACGAAAACAAACATACCATGCTTCTGCCCAAATGACAATACTTTTTTTGGAGAAAAACCAGGAAAACAAAAAATGGGCGGATGCGCCCATTTTTTGCTTGCTCTTATGCTTCCAATTGAAACAAACGGCGTGACAACGCGGCCAGTCGAAGATCAATCGCATTGACCTTTTCCGGGGCCGTTCTCTTTGCCCAATTACGCAAATCAAGCCATCGATCCGTCTCTTGCCGAATCGATTCGATCTCCTGTTCGCTGCCCATCTGCCGGAACAGGGATTCCAGTTCCCGTGCAACGTTTCCCTCGGTGTTCTCGAAGATGGACACCTCTTCGTCGCCGGAGACTTCCTGAATGCTTACGACAGAGCCTTCGTCGTAATGGTAGACGATTGTAAATCCGTCGTAGATTCGGTGCACGATTCCGTGACCGCGAAATGTTTTCATGGCTTTTCGCATCGCGTTGGCCAACTGCATGTCTCGGATGAGGTAGGAACTTTCACACGAATAACGGTTGCCAGTCCGGTGGAAGGTCAGTTGGATCTCCCCGTTCTGATCCGTCAGCAACACGTCACGATCACCGTTGTCGCATACTTTAACATCGACTGAAATGTGTTCATTGGCGAAGAGCGCGACAAATCGGTCCAGCTCTTCTTCATTCATCGTGAAATAGGCCTTGGCGTAATTGGTTGCTAAACGCTGTGCCATACTATCTCCTCAATTCTTGTAAATTCCTGGCTCGTTCAGACAATAACGACTGCCAATTGAGGAGATACGCTACGTGTCAACAAAGGAACGTTGTAGAATCTGGCCTTGCCCCGTGAATCGATAATCGATTTGGGTAATGAAGGCGGATCACCTACTTTTTGTAATTAAACCGTCCTTGACACTTTTATTATACACGATGTGCAGGCAAAAGTCTTGAGCGAAAAGCGGATGAATTTTCGCAAAAAGCTCAAATATCCCCAAGAAATGGCGAGGAGGGAAAAAGAACTCCCTGAATCTGTGCAATGCGTGCCATTCCTGTAGGATTTACCGGCTTTTCTCATCCAGTCGGCCAGCACTGTTGTTCATCGCTTTGCGAATGGCGGTACGTTCTTCCTCGGAGAGCTGATAAGGAGATTCGCCGCCCTGCACCGGTTTGGCATACATGCGCGATTCATCCCGTCCGTAGATGCTGGTGATGACCACGCCGTTCTGCGCGTCGTCCACGATGGCAAGCGAAAAGCTCAAGTCGCTGCCCAGTTCGGCGAACGCATTGTAGCGGACGAGCGCCACGTTGGCACACTGGCTTCCAACGCGCTGCGCCAGGCGGTTCAGCGTAAACTGCTGGTCATCCTGCCGCTTCTTCACCTCGACCACTTCGTCCATGAGCCGGTGCATGCCCTCTTCCAGGTTGGCCCCGCCCGTCCCCGACAGCAGCCGGTTGAGCGATTTGCGCAGCCGTTTGATCCGCACGGACTGCATGATGATGAGCACGAGCAGGAGGAGGTTAAACGCGAGCACGGTCAACAGCAAGATTGGCGTGTCGGCCGTCAATGATAGGAGTGGTTCCATGCGATGTTTTCTTCCTTTCTGGTGGTGCGTAAATGCCAAAATCCTCTACTATTGTACCTCCGTCCGGTCGGGCAATTCAAATGGAATCATGCAAATATCGGCAATCGTCTGCAAACAAACAGGCCGAACAGCGGGGAAGGCGCTTTGCGCAAATCGCCTTGCCGTGCTCCACGATCAAACCGTGCAGCCGGCGCAGGTCTTCCGCCTCCGTCAGCTCCGCCAGAATGGCCCGCCGCACCTGTTCGTAGGAAAGCACTTCGCCGGTGAGCCGCTGCCACAATCGACGGGTATAGGCGTCCCCGGAAATGGTCGGCCGGGTCAATGCGTAGGCCAGGATCGTGTCCGCCGTCTCCGGCCCGATTCCTTTCAGGAGCAGAAGCTGTCGGCGCAGCTCGTCCGTGCTGTCTGTCAACCGGCGAAGCCTGTCCACTCCGCCATGCTCCACGACCCACCCGGCCAGCCGCAGCAGCGCAGCGCTTTTCGCCCGCTGAAATCCGGCCGGACGAATCACCTCCGCCAGTCGTTCGACCGTCTCGCCAGCCAGTGCCGCCGGTTCAAGCAATCCCGCCTCTTCCAGTCTGTCAAGCGCTTTGCTTGCATTGATCCAGGTCGTATTCTGCACCAGTACGCTCCCCGCCATGCGGGCGAACGGCTCGGTCACCCCCCACCACTCATCCACGGTAAACGACGGGAATGTCCGCTCCAACGTGTGGTATATGCGCTTCCACATGCGCTCATCCCTCCCGCAGACGCGTTTCCCTTTCATTGTAGCAGATACACCGCGAGCAAAAAGACGCCTTCCGCGCCCCATTCCGAGACCAAAAAAAGCGACACCTACCATGACGAGATGTCGCTTTTTTTATTCTCTATGCACATGTTCGAGACTCATCTTCCTGTACGTTCCTCCAGTCGTTCGTTACGCTTCCAGCAGCAGCATTTCACGGCTGAGCTGCTTTAACCGTTCGGTTGATTTGCGAATTTGCACCTTGTCATTCTCCTGCAGCGCATCGTACAGCGTGGCCAGTTCGTAGTCCAGTTCCAGGCGCAGGACGGGTATGCGTTCTTCGGCGTCGCGTCGTTTCAGAGCGGCAATCACCTGATCCATGGTTACATTGCAAGCCTTTTCGTGGATCATTGTTTTCTCAGCTCCTTTTGTTTCGACTGTTCTGACGGCCTCTTCCTGCCGAATGCGCTTTACCGACGAGGTGCCGGTACGTTCATTCGGCCATGCCGTCGGGGGTGTTCGCGCGGAAAAGAAACTGCCTGTAGGACTCCCTTCACGAGACGCTGCTCCCGCTTTCGAGTGTGTGCGGCATCGCGTGCCGGTGGTCCGGCCAAGCCAACCTGCCAGCTCCCCAAACTCCAGATTCCTTGTCGTAGTTCATCCACCCCCATTCACAGAATACTCAGACAATGTTGCTGCAGACGGGAGCGAGTGGTATATCATATTATTCTGCGGCTTGGATTGCTATTCATTTCCCGACATGTATTTTTTTCCGGCTTGTTATGTTATCATATGGGGGATTACAAGCTCCCTTGACGGGGACGCCTGCCCGTTTCTCGCGGGCAACTTGCGAGACAGTCTGAAGCGAGGTGTCCGTTTCATGAAAACGTTTTCAGGTTTTCGTCAGGAAGACTTTGACGTATTTGCCATTGACGGCTTGGATAACCGGATGGAGGCGATCAAAACCGTCATCCGCCCGAAACTGGAGGCGCTCGGCCATCATTTCGCCCCGACGCTCTCCACGGCGTGCGGCAGCGAAATGTTTTACCATGTGGCCAAACACGCCCGCCGGACCGTCAATCCGCCAAACGATACATGGGTGGCCTGGGCTCCCGACAAGCGCGGGTATAAAAAGCACCCGCATTTTCAGGTGGGGCTGTGGGGCACGCACCTGTTTGTCTGGTACGCCGTCATCTACGAATCGCCCGTAAAAGAGGAGATCAGTCAATCGATGAAGCGGCATCTGGATGAGATCCTGGAGATCGTCCCCGATGATTTCCGCTGGTCCCCCGACCACACCCAGCCGGACAGCACCCCGCAGGCTGAATTGGGACGGGAGGGCATCCTCAAGCTGGTGGACAGGCTGGCTGCCGTGAAAAAAGCGGAGATTCTCTGCGGCATTACCATCGACCGGCACGATCCGGTGCTGGCCGACGGCGACAAGCTGCTGCAGCGAATGGACGATACATTTGCCGTGCTGACCAGGCTGTACAACCTGTGCAGGTCCGGTTCGCTGGCTGCTTCTCGCTAAAGGTAGTGAGAATATATGCAAAAGAACAGGTCCGCTTTCTATCGAAAATGAGGCGTGCCTGTTCTTTTTTCATTGTCTCGCGTACCGGACGAGAGATGGGAATAAGCGGTATCGGCTATTCCCGCTCGACACTGGCGCGCAGCGCAGCAAGTCTTTCCTCCACCTCCCGGAACATCCGCTCGAAGAGTTCCTGCACGGTCGGCACATCGTGGATCAAGCCGATCACCTGCCCGGCCCAGCCAAAGCCTTCCTCAGCGTTCCCCTCGTAGATGAAGGTACGATTGCGCTCGCCGCTGATGTAGGGCTTCAAGCGTTCGTAGTCAGCGCCTTCCTGCTCCAGCTGCAGGATTCGGTCGGAGCCAGGGGTGCGCACGACGCGAGCGGGTGTGCCAAGCGTTCGCTTGATGACGGCCGTATCGTGCTCTGTGCCTTTTAACAGTGCGTCCTTATAGGCAGGATGGGCGTGCACGCATTCCTGCGTTGCGATGAATCGGGTGCCCATCTCCACGCCGTCCGCTCCCAACGCCATCGCCGCGAGCAGACCGCGACCGTCACCAATGCCGCCGCTGGCCAGGACGGGAATTTTCACCGAATCCACGACGCGGGGAATGAGCACAAACGTCCCGATGTCGTCACGCCCCAAATGGCCGCCGCCCTCCTGACCCACAGCCATAACTGCATCGGCACCGATCGCTTCCGCCTTTTGCGCCTGCCGCACGGAGGCGACGAGCACCAGCTTTTTCACGTCATGGCCGTCGGTTCGTCGAATCAGCGGTTCCGGGTTGCCGCCGGTGATTGATATGACCTTGACGCCCTCCTCCAGCGCGACCTCCAGCATGTGTTCGTACGGACGACCGTGCTGGCCGATGGCAAAATTGACGCCGAACGGCTTGTCTGTCAGCGCTCGTACCTTGTGAATCTGTTCGCGCAGGGCCTCGGGTGACGGCAGGGACATTGCCGTGATCTGCCCCAGACCGCCGGCATTGGAGACGGCTGCAGCTAGCTCGGCGTAGGCCAGGTACGCCAATCCCCCCTGGACGATGGGATAGCGGATGTGAAGCAGTTCCGTTACTCTCGTTTTCATCCTCTTCACCTCGCTTATCACAAAACTTCTCGGTGCAGGGGCAAAACTCCTGCCTGTAAACGCATACATGAATAAAAATCCGCTTGCTTTCCCGATGCTTTTTGCTATACTCAACTTTGTTTGTTTCGTTGCATCCATCATTTTCGCATATTCATCTTTCTGGTAAAGCGAGGCGATCGTATGAGTCAAATGAAAACTCCTCTGTTCAGCGGGTTGGTGGAGCACGCCCGAAAAAATCCCATCCAGTTTCACATTCCGGGTCACAAGAAGGGCATGGGCATGCACCCGGCATTCCGCGAGTTTATCGGGGAGAATGCGCTCTCGATTGACCTCATCAACATTGCTCCTCTGGACGATCTGCATCATCCCAAGGCGATGATCAAAGAGGCTCAGGAATTGGCCGCCGAAGCGTTCGGCGCTGATCATACATTCTTTTCCGTACAAGGGACAAGCGGTGCGATCATGGCGATGATCATGGCCACCTGCAAACCGGGTGACAAGATCATCGTGCCGCGCAACGTGCATAAATCCGTCATGTCGGCGGTTATTTTTGCCGGAGCCGTTCCGGTGTTCATTCACCCGGCCATGGACGAACGCCTGGGGATTTCCCACGGGATTACGGTCAAGGCCGTGCAAAAAGCGCTGCAGACCCATCCGGACGCGGCCGCTCTGCTGGTGATCAATCCCACCTATTACGGCATCGCCGGGGATCTGCGGGAAATTGTGCGCATCGCCCACCAATACGGCATTCCCGTACTCGTGGACGAGGCCCATGGCGTGCACATCCATTTTCATGAGGACCTGCCCATTTCCGCGATGCAGGCGGGGGCGGACATGGCGGCCACCAGCGTACACAAGCTGGGCGGGTCGCTCACCCAGACCTCGATTCTCAACGTGCGGGAAGGACTCGTGGACATCGACCGGGTGAAAACGGTGATGAGCATGCTGACCACCACTTCCACATCGTACATTTTGCTGGCGTCGCTGGACATGGCCCGGCAGCATCTGGTCCTGAACGGACGGGCGATGATGGACGAAGCGATTCGGCTCGCCGACAAGGCGCGGAAGATGATCAACGAGATTCCCCGCATCTACTGCATCGGCCGGGAAATACTCGGCAAACCGGCGACGTATGCAATGGACCCGACGAAGCTCCTGATCCACGTGCGGGATCTTGGCATCACCGGCTGGGAAGTGGAAAACTGGCTGCGGGACAAGTACAACATCGAAGTGGAATTGAGCGACCTGTACAACGTGCTCTGTCTCATCACCCCCGGCGACACGGACGAGACGATTGAGGTACTCGTCAACGCTCTGCGCGAGCTGGCAGTGGAATTTGCCCATGTGCAGGCGGAGGAAAAGCCGGCAATTGTCCTGCCGAGAATCCCCGTGCTGTCCATGACGCCGCGCGACGCGTTTTACGCGGAGACGGAGGTCATCCCGCTGGCGGAAGCGGAGGGCCGCGTCATTACCGAATTCATCATGGTCTACCCGCCGGGCATCCCGATTTTTCTCCCCGGCGAAGTGATTACGGCCGACAACATCGCCTACATTCAGGAAAACATTCGCGTCGGTCTCCCGGTACAGGGGCCGGAAGACGAGACGCTTCGGACCGTCAAGGTGGTCAAACAGCAGGCCGCCATCTCCGGCTAAAGCCAGTGACAGCCGCTGCCTCATCTCGAGTGCAGCGGCTTTTTTGATAATCATAAACAGGCAGGCCAGGAGGGAACCACGCCCTCGCAGCCTGCCTGTTTTGTCTGAAAAATTATTTGTACACGCGGATGACAACGTTGTCCAGACCGGATTCATACACCAAGTCTAAAAACAGATCGGCGTCACTCAGCGCATCCAGGAAGTTCAGGGACACTTCGTTCTTTGTGCCGACAAAGAAGACGAAATAGATGTCTTCATAGTCGTTCTCGTCAATAATGTCAAAGAACGAGTCGTCCTCCAGCACTTTGAGGAAATTGTAATCCCGGTAATCGCCCGACGGTTCATCGTCGTCTTCATCGTCCCGCGGGTCTGTGACTGCGAGCGTGTACACGGCCGGATTGCCGTCGCGGTTATCAATCCACACCACGCGGTTGCCGCTCAGGCGAACTTCATCCATTTCCGCATCATCGGACCAGTAGTACCTGCTGTACGTTTCGTCTTCAATGTCGTACAACTCGTAGCTGAAGTCTTTATTGCGCGAACCGCGCTTTTCCTTGAACAGGACCAGGTTGCGGGACGCCTGCGGTTCAATCTGATCCCCGTCCGTCCAACGCGTGAGCACATCGGTACGGTCCCGGCGAATGTCGTAATAGTACAGATCGTACGATTTGGTTTTGGATGAATATTCACTCCACACAACGACGTTGTCGCCCACGCTGGCCCCGGTAATGTCAGCATTGGTGCGCACTTCCGTCTCGTCCTCATCGTCCAGGTCGTACAGGTAAATGCTGTCTTTTCCGGAGCGTTCCGTTACCCACAGCACGTAGTTGCCGTAAATGTCAACAGCCTTGGGGTTGCTCACCCTTGCAATATCCTCGGTTTTTTCCGTGGACAAGTCGGTTACGTACAGATCGCGGTCATCGTCGATCCACGCCAGCTTGCTGCCGTCCAGTTCGTACAGCGTGTCGGAAGGTTCGTCCTTGCTGCTCGTCACCCTCTTCTGGGTACCGCGGCGAATGTCGTACGCGATCAACGCTTCGTCCTCAGCGTCATACCAGACGACATAACGGTCGCTGACCAGGGGACGGCGCGGCTCCGAACCGGATTTGCTGATCACGGAACTGGTCTGCGTTTTTAGATCGTGCAGAACCACCGAAGATGATTTCTTGTTTTCATTGAGGTAGACCACATAGCGGTCATCGCCGTCCGGTTGGCTCGGTTCTCCGGACAAGCCGCCGATTGGGACCAACTCTTCTTCGTCCAAGTCGTACAGATAGAGATGCACCTTCTTGTCGCCGTCTTGTTTCGCAAAGATCACGTAATCGCCGTAAATGCGCGGCGGCAGCTTGTCGTAGACCTCTTCGTCCAACTCCTCCGCATCGTCGTAGTCTACATCGCCGATCATCAGTGCACCCTCTTCGATATACACGTATGTATCTCCGTACAGATGCGGGTATGCCTGCTCGTTGGAGTCGTCCGTCAGGCGCTTGTTTCGCTCGCGGCCGATCATGTAGACGTACAGGTCGTCGTATCGCTCGTCCTGGTAAATGATCTGGTCATCATAGATCGAGGGATTGGTCTGATGGCCGAGCGAGGTAACCGCTGCGCGTTCCCGTCCGCTCTTGATGTCGTAGTAGTAAATGTCGACGTTGCCGTTTCGACGGTCTTCCCACGCGACATACGAGGGGCTTACCGTCGGTTTGCTCGCCTGGCCGCTTGTGGAGATCCGGACTTCTTCCCCGGTATTGATATTGTAGAGGTAAATGTCGGATTTTCCGCCATGTTTGCCGCTCCAGGCCACGTAGTTTCCGGCCAGTTCCAGTTCCATCGCTTCTGTCGAGCCGTCCGTCAGGCGCACTTCCTTTTTCTTTGCGATGTCGTACAGGTAGACATCCGAACCGCCGTGACGGGAATCGATCCAGGACACGTACTTGCCATCCACGCGCAGGTGGGATTTGGCAGATTGCTTGTCCCCGATTTGACTTTCTTTATGCTCATCGAGATCATACAGAGTGATAACTTTTTCGCCCTCTGCGATCCAGACAGCGTAATCCTTGGAAATGTCAAAACCGGCTTTGGAAATGACCGGATTGCCTGAGTCGATGCGGACTTCTTCCCCTACGTAGTACGCAAAAGCCGGAGTCCCGCTCCACAGGGTCGTGGCCAGCAGCGCCGCCGCCAACAAACCTCGGATGGGGGTTCTCTTCATTGTAACGATTCCTCCTTTTGTGACGTTTCTCCCTCTTTTACCAATTATCCGACATATGGCAATGGATGTCAAAAAAAATCAGGCGCTATCGACAAGCGCCTGACGAACTATTTGCATGTTACTCCTGTTCCTGTTTTTCACTGGGGCAGCAGTCGCAGTTGCAGATCCCGTACAGCGTTTTCACCTGGTTGCTTTCAAAATGCTCGATAATCGTCCCACAACTCTGACAAACAATCGTACCCATATTCGAAATCCCTCCGCGTTCGTACTGCCTAAGCGCAGATCAGCCAAAAGTGACATCAAAATGTGATGGTACTTTTATATTAATATGACATACTAATGAGAGTCAATACGAAAAACACACACAATATCGCCAATTTAGTATGTCACATTTATCATTGACCACCGTGTCGCTTCAGCCACTCCAGCATCTGCCGCAGCACGTCCTCCCGCTCGGGTTCGTTCAGCACTTCGTGGCGCAGTCCGGGAAAACGGACAAAGGTGACCTCCGCCGGCAAGCCGGACGCAAACCGTTCCACTCCGTCCGGATCGACCAGTTGGTCATCTCCTGCCTGCAGCACCAGCACGGGAAGGTCAAGCCGCTCCCGCTCTTCCCAGGCGGCCCGCATGGCCCGGTTGAGCTCCTGGAACCAGCGGACGCTCACTTTGGAATAGATGTACGGATCGTTTACGTATTCCGCCTGCACCTGCGGATCGCGGGAGACCATGTCCGCCGTGATCCCGTTTGCCATCACCAGCCTGGGCATGGCGCGATCCAGCCATTGCGCCAGCCTGGCCTTCCACACTGGCACGTCGATCTTCAACTGCAGGCAGGGCGAACTGAGCATCAACCCGGCCAGCTGACGCCGCTTCTCATACCGCTGGACAAACCGCACCGCCACCAGACCGCCCATGCTGTGCCCCAGGAGAAAAACGGGCCGCTCGTCTCCAGCTGCCTTGAGCGCCCGCTCCGTCCAGGTTTCCACGGCGTCCAGATACTGTGAAAACGAATCAATGTGCCCCTTTTTCCCCGGCGAACGACCCCACCCGGGCAGATCCCCGCTGAATACATCCACGCGGTGGTCATTCAAAAAGGCCGCCACATGCTTGTAGCGTCCGTGATGCTCGCCAGTTCCGTGCACCAGCACGACCGCCGCGACCGGATCGGCGACCGTCCAGGCATGGAAATAGCTGTCCATTCTCCTCCCTCCCCAAGACAAAAACGGGCAGAAGGAATCCTTCTGCCCGATGTCAGTACTGGTTATCTTCCAACGGCACCGATGGCAAACACTCCTGGAAAAACTGCGACAGCATTTCTGCTTCATTCTGGCAGTCGATCCGAAAAACCTTTTTCAGGTACTCTGGATTGACCGCGTCCTCCGAACTGAGAAGAGTGGATTGCCCCGTCTGCATACAGATGACCAGCGGCTTACCATCAAACTTGTTGGTGAAGACGATCCCAAAGTCGTGCCGTGCAAGTTCCGTCGCAACACCGAAGAAGCGCACCTGAGCAGTCTCCGCAACGTCGTACAAGTGGTCGAACCGTTCCATCAGCAATCCCTCCTCATGGCATTGATGTCCGAAAAGCAAATTGATGAAATTTTCGGATTGTTTATCAGTATATCAAAAAAAGCGGCAGATTTCCACCCCTGCCCTCGCAGCAGCCTCGTGGCCGCACAAAAGCGCCTGGGTGTTCTGCCGCCTCTTTTGCTCACCAATCCTGCTGTGATCCTAGCTGATCAGATGGCGAAGGTTGGGAACGCGGTCCTCCCCTTCCTGAATCCAGCGAACTTTTTCCGCTCCATGCAACGATTGGGCGACAAACGACAAACATTCAAAGAACAGTTCCACAACGGCCGAACTGTACCGCTCCTCCAGCTTTTCCAGCGCATAGGTGAGCCGAAATATCGACGGTACGTTCCGCCTGCTCGCTTCGATCACTTCCCGTCCCTTCTGCGTCGGGTAGACGTGCACCACGCGCCCGTCCAGCTCCGACTTTTCGATCGAGACCATCCCTTTTTCCACCAGCTTTTTGATATGAATGACGATGGAAGACGGATGCCAAAAGGTCCATTCAGCGATCTGCGTCACGCGGACGCCTTCGTAGCAGTAAATGATCCAGAGAATATTCAATTGCACGGACGAATCCAGCTCCGCTTCCTTGGCCGCCCGTTCCCAGTCTTCCTTGTTGACGACATCAATGGCGCGCATCGTGTTTAATGCTTCATAAACGTTTCGAATTGAAACCTCGTGCATCGGGTCCATTCCTCCACGATCCTTTATCATTGTTTCTCTTTCCTGTAATGAATGTGATATTTATTTTACACTTTTCAGAAAAGACGCGCAATTATTTTCCTTGTAACATGTCGCATTGCCAATGAGTGGCAGGAAATGCTACACTAATCGCAAGAGATTCCCGGGACTAGGAGTGACGGCAATCGTGAACCTGAAATCGGCCTACATCTATTTCGTGGAAGGTTCCACAGCCACGAAAGCGGACATCGACGACGTCAAGGCAAAGTTTGAGCGATACATTGAGATGACGAAAAAAACGGGGGAACAACTGGGGTGGACCTACGCGGACGCCGCCTTTCCGTACGTGATCGAGGAGCGGCCGGAAGGGAAGGGTTCCTGGTTTTTGCTGAAAGGCAAGGATCCCAATCTTTACAAGGCCATCATCGTGGGCGTGGGCTCCCGCGAGGAGAACGGCCAGGAGCAGTTTTTCATTCAGGTCTCCCTGCCGGAGTCGGCCACGCACGGCGATATGAACAAGGCAAATGAATTCTGCCGCTATTTGGCCCGCGAATACAAGGCGGAGCTGCACCTGTTCAACAAACGCATCCAGTACTTCCAGCCGCGCAAACCGTGAGCGGCCGGACGACAAAAAAAGGCTCTCCCGAGTGGAGAGCCGTTTTAATGCGTACGTTGATCAAATCGGTTGAGATCGGGACAGCGAATAAAATCTGCCATCAACCATTCGAATCCCCAAATCCACACAGTAGCGCAAGCCCTGTGTGACGCCGTAGAGGATCCACTCCGATGAGCGGTGGTTAATGTCAAAGTCAGTGTAGAGGTCGGTGCCGTCGTTGCGGATCTCGTTGCGGTCTGTCACATCAAAGAGGCGGAGGACAAATGGCAGTTCGGCAAACGGGATGGCAAATTTCCGCTCCACTTCCCGTTCGAACTCCTTTGTCATGTGCCATTGGGCCAGGATCGAATGCTCATCTTTCCAGGCAATCCGTATACTCGGGCCTTCTATGTCTGTGGATGACCGCGCGGGATTTGTCTCCATTCGCTCCCATCGTTCCTTTCTCTCATGTACTTGCATCAGGGTGACGCAAAACGTCATTTGTTACTCATTATACCATGACAACAAGCCATGTGGAAACGCGACCAAGCCAATTTTCTCATTGGGCTATCGTCCGACGGTAAAGCTGTTTTCACCGACGGTGATGTACTCGTTGGACTTCTCTGTCTTCATCTGCAGCTGCACTTTGTACGTTCCGTACAGTTCCAATTTGGTGGAGACAAACGGTTCGGAGAAGTAGAAGCTGTTGGCGTTCAGCGTCGAGTACTTCCACTCTTTGCCGTGGTCTACCTCTTTGCCGTCCGGGCCGATCAGCACCAGGCGCAGCCTCAGGTCTTTCGTCACCGGCGCGTCATCCACCTCGACAAACACGTTAAACGTCCGGGGCACGTCCTTGTCGCTGTACCCTTTGATCGGATTGCTGAAAATGATGTTCTTGTTGCGGGATTGCTGAATGCCTTCCAGCACGAGAATATTGACGTTCGGCTTGACGATCTCCAGTTTTCCGGAGCGTTGATCGTACTCGACAAAGCCTCCCATCCGCTTGACCAGTTTCTGCATCGAAGCGCTCGTGGAAGCGGGCAAGCTATCGACGATGCGCTCGCCGCTCAGATAGACCCGCATCGCGCCTTCGCCCAGGGCCGTGCTTCCAACTCCGGCGATCGTCAGCAACAACAGGGCAGACAACCATGCTTTCTTCATGTCACAATCCTCCAGTATGTTCTGCGCCTCTCTCAGCGCGTAATTTCCCAATTTCTTTTGCATTAACTTATACGCCCAAGCCGGCAAATAGTTGTGGTCGCCCCGCAAACTTTTTTCACAATATCCACAATATCCACAGGCGGATCTCGTGCTGGAGGAAGGACTTATCAACACTCTATTCAGATAAAAGAAAAAGCGACTCGCGTGGAGTCGCTTCAGCATGCAGACAAAGTCCGAGGCGCATGGGAGATTGGGCCCGCTCGCTCGCTTGACGCCCAGCACAGAAGCGGATGAAGTCCGCTCCAAAACGAGACGCGGGGCCCATCCCTCCATGCGACGATGTACATTGTCTACGGCTTCGGTTGATGAATGGGTCGCTCAGATCGGCCATTCCTCCTGTCCGGACAGCCAGGTCAGATAGTCCGTCACCAGGCTGATTGCGATGTCGATCGCCCGCTCGTCCGGTTCGATCTTTGCATGATGCAGGCCGTAGGGGGTATTCACCCCGAGCCAGAACAACAAGCCGGGGATTTCTGACAGGAAAAAGCCGAAGTCCTCTCCCGTCATCGCTTCGCTGCAGCGAATCGGCGTGATGTCCGGGCGCTGGGTGCCCACCCACTCCATGAACTGCTCCGTCAGCAGCTCATGATTGTACACCTGGCAGTACCCGCAGCCGTAATCGATGGCAGCCGTGCACTCGAAACCCGCTTCGATACCTTTGACCAGCGCCTCGATGCGGCTTTTCACCCGGGCCATCGACTCCAGCGACATCGTCCGGATTGTTCCTTCCAACCGCGCCGTTTCCGCGATGATGTTCTGCCGGGTACCCCCTTCGATTTTGCCCACCGTCACGACGGCCGCATCGAGCGGATCGACGTTGCGGGCCACAATCGACTGCAGCTGCGTCACCAGATGGCTGGCCGCCACCACCATGTCGTTTGCCTTGTGGGGAAAGGCCGCGTGCCCCCCTTTGCCGGTCAGCTCAATCATCAGCTCCGAGGTGTTGGCAAACAGGATACCCGGCTTGGTGGCGATGTGTCCCACCGGGTACTCCGGCGCGATATGCAGCGCAAAGATGCAGTCAGGCCGCCACTCAGCAAATTCTTCGCTCTCCATCATCGGCTTGGCGCCGCCCGGTCCTTCTTCGGCCGGCTGAAACACGAAGAGCAGATCGTCATCGACGGGATGGTGCACAAAATGGGTCAGAATGCCCAGCCCGATCGCCATGTGCATGTCGTGGCCGCAGGCGTGCATGTACCCCTCGTGCTTGGAGCGGAACGGATAGGTCGTCTCCTCCCGGATCGGCAGACCATCCATGTCCGCCCGCCAGGCGATCGTCCGCCTGGGATGAAGCCCGCGCACCCTGACGAGAATGCCGGTGCGCCAGGTCCTGATCTGCAGGCGCTCCTGCGGCAGCCGCTCCAGATAGTCCAGCAGGTAGCGCTGCGTTTTGTACTCCGCAAAACCGGGTTCAGGTATTTGATGCAAGTCGCGGCGAATCTGCACAAACGCAGAATCGGTCATCCCTCTACACTTCCTTTCCGGTGCCGAGCGCCGTCAGCTGACGGGCAAACTCGTCGATAAACCGGTCCACATCTGCCCGCGTCAAGGTAAGCGGAGGCAGCAGGCGGACGATCGTCTTTTGCGTCACGTCGACGAGGAAGCCCGCAGCCAGCAGGTTTTGCTGCAGCCGGGCCGCTTCTTCGGGTGTAACGTTCAGCGGAATGCCCACCATCATCCCTTTGCCGCGCAGTGCATGAAGCTGCTCCGGCAGGCGCTGTCTCAGCTCTTCCAGACGGCCCCACAGGTAGCCGATCACGTCGCTCACCTGGTCACAAAAAGCCGGGTCGAGCAATTCGTCCAGCACCGCATTGCCCAGCGCGGCGGAGAGCGGCGAGGGCGCAAAGGTGGTGCCATGATCCCCCGGCTTGAACAGATTCATCAGCCGTTGGCCGGCGATCACCCCGCCGAGCGGCAGACCGCCGCCCACTCCTTTGGCAAACAGGATCAAATCAGGCGTCACTCCGGCGTGCTGATACGCGAACAGACGACCCGTTCGTCCCATGCCGGTCTGGATTTCATCCATGGCAAACAGCACGCCCTCTTCCCGGCAGATCGCCTCCGCTTCCTTCAGAAACGCTTCGGAAAGCGGCACCACACCGCCGGAGCCGAGCACCGGCTCCATCAGGAGGGCGGCTGGCTTTTCGCTGCGGCAGACGGCGCGAAGCTGTTCTGCGTCTTCTGCATCCAGCTCGTAGACGGGAAAGTCAGGCTGGGGAAAATCCTGATAGACATGGGGCTGCCGCGTCAGTCGCACCGCTCCCAGCGTGCGCCCATGGAAGCTGTTGCGCAGGACGGCGATACCCGACCGGCCGGCCCCCTCCGCTTTTGTCCATTTGTGAATCAGCTTGATCGCCGCTTCCGTCGCCTCCGCCCCGGAGTTGGAGAAAAAGACCTTGCCGGGGATGGTGTTGTCGATCAGCCGCTGTGCCAGCCGGATCGCCGGCGGGTTGAGAAAGATGTTGGAGATGTGCAAAAACCGCTCGCCCTGCTCCCGGAGCGCCTGGACAATCCGCGGATGGGAGTGGCCGAGAACATTGACGGCCAGTCCGGTAAACAGGTCAAGATACGCCCGGCCGTCGGTGTCGTACAGATAGTTGCCCTCTCCTCTGGCGATTGCGATCGGCAGCCGTTTGTACGTCGGGACGATGTACTGTTCGTCGAGTGAACGCCAGTCCGTAGCCATCTTCTCACTCACGCTCCTACAGTTGCCGCAGCTCCTGCTTGATTTCCGTCTTGGAGCGTGTCTTTTCGTCGATCTGCTTGATGATGCGCGCCGGAGTGCCAGCCACGACCACGTTCGGCGGAACGTCCTCGATGACGACCGCACCGGCAGCCACGACGGAACCTTTGCCGACGCGAACGCCTTCCAGAATCACCGCGTTGGCACCGACTACCACGTCGTCTTCAATCACGACCGGCTGGGCGGACGGCGGTTCGATCACGCCTGCGATGACTGCACCGGCACCGATGTGGCAGTTTTTCCCGATAGTGCCGCGGCCGCCGACCACCACGTTCATGTCGATCATCGTTCCTTCTCCGATGACAGCGCCAATGTTGATCACGGCCCCCATCATGATGACGGCGTTGTTGCCGATGCTCACCTGGTCGCGGATGATCGCGCCCGGCTCGATGCGCGCCTGGATGCCTTTCGTGTCCAGCAGCGGAATGGCGGAGTTGCGGCGGTCGCTTTCCACCACGTAATCGGCGATTTTATCCTTATGCTGTTGCAGCACCGGCTCGATTTCCTTCCATTCGCCGAAGACCACGCCCGTGCCGTTGCTGATAAACGTTTTGGCGCTTGGGCCGAAGTCGATGCCGTCCAGCTCCCCTTTCAGGTATACCTTCACCGGCGTTTTCTTTTCGCTTTTTTGAATAAACGAGATAATTTCATGCGCATCCATCATGTTCACTGTGAATCTCCTCCATCACATGTATGTGAAAATGTAGAAAAAGCAATGAGTGCAGACGCTATCCTCATTGCTTTTTTGATACCTGAAAGCAAACCGTAAATAGCGCTCCACGAAAGGCCGTGCCTTTCATGACAGGGCGACCGTTGTTCACGGGAACCCCAGCCCTCGCCGTCCGAGGGGTACGGCCAGAACTTCGGCGCCTTGGCCTTTCCGTCTTTCCACGCCCCCCGCGTTTGTATGGCAAGACGTACTCTTCCGCAGCGCACCTCTATTTGTTAATGGTTATGGAATTTCCTTTTACTCTATCAAAATCCTCCCCGGGTGGCAACATCTGAATGAAGAAGAAGCGAAACATAATAGTTGACAACGATAATCATTTTCATTATCTTGTAATTGAAAATGATAACCATTATCTATTCGGAGGGCTTATGAAAACGATTATTCTCGTTTATGCAAGCATGACAGGAAACACCCGGGAGATGGCCGATGCAATCGTCGAGGGCATTCGCTCGGCGGGAATCGAACCGGAGGTAAAGGAAGTGCTGGACTGCTCCGCTTCCGATTTGGCCGACTATGACGGCATTGTGCTTGGTGCCTACACGTGGGGAGACGGAGAACTGCCAGACGAGTTTCTGGATTTTTACGAAGAGATGGAAGGGCTTGACCTGCGGGGCAAAAAAGCGGCGGTATTCGGCTCTTGCGACTCCGGCTACGAAAAAGTGGGAGCCGCCGTCGACATTCTGCTGGAAAAAGTAACTGCGCTGGGCGCAGACGTCCCGTTGAACGGGTTGAAGGTGGAACTGTCCCCGTCCGCCCAGGAGAAGGAAACCTGCCGGGAATTCGGACGTTCGTTTGCACAGTCGCTGATGTAGCAAAAGAGCGCTAGCGCCCCATCCGTACGGTTCCGGCCAATCTGCCAAGCCGTCTTTTCAAAAAGGACGCATACGTGATACACTGGCGGTCCAGATTCTATCAAGAGGATAAGGAGGACCGCCCCATGTCTTCACAGGCACCCAGCGTGTACATCCGCCCCCTGACGGCAAATGACGCACCGGCCATGTTGGACCTGCGCGTTCGCAATCAGGCGTTTCTTCAACCGTTTGAACCGATCCGTCCCGCGTCGTTTTTTACCCTGGAGGGACAGCGGGAGCAGCTGGCGTCCGCCGAGCGCGACTTCGCGGCGGGTACCGCCTACGCATTTGGCGTTTTTCTGCGTGAAGGCGACGAGCTGATCGGCCGCGTCAACCTTACCAACATCGTGCGTGGCGCCTGGCAAAACGCCACCATCGGCTACTTTCTCGACCAGTCATGTGGCGGACGCGGCTGTATGACGCAGGCCGTCAGGCAGGTGCTGGATTTTGCGTTTGCCAAAGCCGAACTGCACCGCGTACAGGCGGCGGTCATGCCGCGCAACACGGCCTCCATCCGCGTGCTGGAAAAGACCGGCTTCCGCCGGGAAGGGCTGTCGCTTCGGTATCTGCAGATCAACGGCGTCTGGGAAGACCACCTGATCTTCGCGATCACGAGCGAGGAGTGGGCGTAAAGCGGCCAGTCCCGTGCCGCCCTGGCAGCGGGAAAGCCGGAGCGCACGGGACATCCTGCCCGTCAGGCTCCGGCTTCTTCCTGCCTCAGCCGCTCCAGAATCCGCCGCTTGCGGTACAGCATCCGGCCCGTTTCCGCCACATCCTGCACGGTGGAGCGGTTCAGGTAAGCGCCAAACAGCATGCCCGCCACCGGTACCATCTGAAACAGCTTTTTCCATCCAAAGTTTTCCGTGTACGTCACCACCACTTCCCGCCAACCTTGCAGTTGGGCAATGACATCCCGCTGTCTTTCGGGCTCGTCAAAGCGGGAGAGCTCCTCCAGGATCGCGCGCTTGCCGACAATGTCGGAAGAGGCAAATTGCAAACATTTGACGATGAACAGCCGCTCCCGTTTTTCCTCCGGGCGGTATCCGTAACAGAGTGCCATCTCCTGCAGCACCTTGAGCGAGGTGCCCAACAGCAGCGGAACGTCGATCGCCAGGGTGAACAGGCCGCCCACCCCCGTTGTCGCTCCCTGCACCGTGGCAAATGCGGCGCGGGATGACACTATTTCCGCTGCCACCTGGTCCATGCTGGCCAGCGGCAATCCCTTGACGTCCTCCTGCTTGGGCCGTCCCTTACCCTGCTGGGCCTCCTGAAACCGCGCATACACCGCCTCATCGCTTACCAGATAGGTACCCCCCTGTTCCAAAAAGGCGGCCATTTCATCGACAGCCGTCCCCAGCTTTTCCCTGACGACGGCAGGCGTAATGCGGTCCAACAGCACAAATGGCAGCCGGCCCAGCTTTTCCCAGAACCACAGGTCCTTCTGATCCCGTTCCCACGCTTCCACTTCGTTCAACGCCCGCAAGAGCATCTCTCTCGTCTCCATGCTGACTCTACTCATCTCCTTACCCGCGCGTCTGCCCCTCTCTGCCCGGCTGTGCGGCCGTTTTACGTAACCGGCAGCGGGTGCGCAGCATCGCTTTTGCAAAGGCCTCCAGTTCTGCGAGAGACGCAAATCCCTCAAAGACCTCACATCGTTCTACGATCCCCAGCTTGAGATGTTTCACCGCGCCGTCCTCCAACCGGAACCCCAGCTTTTCCAATACGCTGCGCTCTTCGTCGGTCACGATTTTCTCTCTCCTTTCCGGCTATGGGGCGGTTTTCCGCTCCTGCCTGCCGGCCTCTGTCTGGCGCAAGCGGGCGATGCCCTCGCGGCACACGCCGTATTCGTACCAGGAGCACCCGGCGCAGAGGAAGGCCAGATCGTCCGGTGCCACCAGGCGGCGGGTGCGCTCCACCAGTTCCGACTTGAGGTAGACCTCTCCCGCCGTCAAGCCCAGATGGGTAAGAACGTTTCGGTCCAGCGTCTGCACGTGCTCTTCCGAATCGGGGGAAGCTTCGCACCGTTCCGCTCCCTTGTTGGGACACGCCTGGCACGCGTCGTCAAAGTCCTGCACCACCCGGATGGGAAAATCCTGCCGGGGATCGCGGATTCGCTCGACGATTTCCCCCATTTTGGCGACAAACGCGGGGCTGTACCCCATCCCCTGAAACCCGTGAACGCACAGCAGATGATGGCCGCGCAGCACAATCGGTTCCATACGTTCCTCCTCCCTGCCGACATCCGGCATCTTTTCCCTGGTTTTATCGTACTGCTTTCACCATCCCGCCACAAGGCGGCTGCCGGGACAGGCATAATGCTGGCGCTGCCGGCAAACGCTAGGGACAGCCCAAATGAAAGGAGGCAGGATCGATGGACAAGCGGACGGACGAGCGCAAACCGAATCGCAATCCGAAGCACGAACCGACCATCGCGCCCGGGATGGAGATGGACGAGTTGGAAGAAAAGGCGACGGAAGAAGAAATAAAAAACGGCGACTCCACCTCGGTAACCACGCTGTATCTTGACCGAATATAGGAGCATAAATAGGTAAAAACTATACATTTCATCATTTTTATAGATTTGACGAATAACCCCTCCACTGGTACAACGATACCAAGGAGGGATTTTCCATGCATGTAGAGAACCGCTGGAACGCACGGCTGTACGACAGCAAGCTGGACTTTGTCTCCCGGTTTGGCAAAGGCGTGCTGGAATGGCTTCAGCCGCAGCCGGGGGAAACGATTCTCGACCTGGGCTGCGGAACAGGTGATCTCTGTGCCGAGATGGCCAAGGCCGGGGCTGTGCCGACAGGAATGGACCTGTCAGCCGAGATGATTGACACGGCGCGGAGCAAATACCCTGCGCTGCGGTTTTTCGTCGCCAACGCCGAGACGTTTGTGACGGAGGAGTTGTTTGACGCCGTCTTTTCCAACGCCGCCCTGCACTGGATGAAGCGGCCGGAAGCGGTCATCCGCCAGGTGTGGCTGGCGCTGAAGCCGGGCGGACGGTTCGTGGCCGAATTTGGCGGAGCGGGCAACGTGGAACGGGTCGTCCAGGCCATCCGCACCGTCCTGGCAGACAAGGGGCGCGATGCGGACAGCTGCAACCCCTGGTACTTCCCCGGCATCGGCGCCTACACCTGGCTTTTGGAACAGCAGGGCTTTGTCGTCAAACTGGCGCAGCACTTTGAACGGCCCACAGAGCTCCCGGACGGAGAACAGGGGCTGCGCCACTGGCTGGATGCATTCTGCGGCCCGTTTTTTGCCGACATGCCTCCGCAGGAAAAAGACGAAACCTGCGCGATGATCGCCGAACGACTGCGTCCCGCCTTGTTCCGCGACGGCTCCTGGGTCCTGGACTACTGCCGAATCCGGGTCGCCGCCATCAAGCCGCCCGAGCAAAGGCCGCTGCCGTAAAGCGGATTGGCTGAACAGCAGGGCGTCCAAACAAACAACCCGCCTGCTCTGCCGCAATGGCACAAGCAGGCGGGTTTCATTTGAGCCGGAGGCGTGCCGACGCGGCCGTGCTAGAAGACGTCGCCGCCGTTCATCATCAGCACTTCCTCGCCTTCCTCAAGGCCGCTCTTGATTTCGATGAACTCTGCTCCTTCGATCCCGATCTCCACTTCTTTTGGCGTCGGCTCTCCGGTTTTTGGATCCTTCACCATGACCGTTCCCTTGCCGTCCTCCAGCACTTCGACCGCCTGCAGCGGCAGCCGGAGCACGTTTTCCTTTTTCTCGACGTAAATGTCGCAGTCGCCGGTCATGCCGTGCTTCATCTCAGCGGCATCAGTCAGCTCGATTTTCACCGCGAAGCGCACCGACTTGTCCTCTTTCGTCCCCTCTTTGGGCACGTCCACGACCTTGCCGATAAACGGCTTGTTGCCAAACGCCGTCACGTACACCTCGGCCGTCTGACCCACCTTGATGGACGGAATGTCGATTTCATCCACACCCGCCACAAAATACACGGCGCTGCTGTCCATGATGACCATAGCCGGCTTGCTGGAGTCCGGCGTCTCTCCCGGTTTGACCTCCACCTTGGTGACTACCCCGCTGATTGGCGCCGTCACCTGCTTTTTCGCGATCTCCCGCTTCTTCTGCTCGAGGGACAAAAGCGACTCTTTCAAGGACAGTTCCTTCTCCTTCAGGTCCAGTTCGGAGGCGGACATGTCCATTTTCGCCAGCAGTTGACCCGCCTTGACCTCGTCGCCGTTTTCCACTTCCACCTTGCCGACCTTGCCGTGGGTGCCGGCCACAATCTCCACGTCGTCCGGGTCTTCAAACGGCGTCGCCACCTGGCTGGCGAACAGAACGCCGCTTGGATTGACCCACTGTACCTCTCCCAGGTCTCCCACGTACAGAGCTCCCGGCTTTTTCACCAGCACTTCCACGTCGTGAACGCCACCGACGCCTTTTTCCTTCTTGCCGACCAGGTCGACCTTGGTCACCGTTCCGTCGAGAAAGATCATCGACGAGGAGATAAACACTTTCACCTTTTGGCCCACCTTGAAGTGCTCTGCTTCAAAGGCGGAAAATTTTCCGGTAATCTTCAGGTGTTCGGTGTCAACCAGTTTGGCGACCACGGTATCCGGCGTCACCGTGTCTCCTTCCTTGACCAGCACTTCCTTCACCTTGCCGCCCATGGAAAAGACAATCTTGTCCTTCCGGTTTTTCAAATCGTTCAATTCCCGCTTGGCGCGGACGATGCTCAACTCCTGCTTTTGCAGCTCCAGGGCGGCGTCCGAACTGTCGATGGAGAACAGCGGATCTCCCTTGTTCACGCGCTGCCCTTCTTTCACGAAGACCTGCTCCACCTTGCCGGACAGTTCCGGTTTTACTTCCTCGCGCGCCTTTACTTCCACGGTACCAGAGGCAAAAATGGTCTTTTTCACGTCCCCCCTGTCCACGACTGCGGTGGGAAAGGAGGGCGGCTCCTCCTGAGTCTGTTCGGCTGCCGCGTCTTTGGAGCCGAGATAGTGATAGCCGGCGTATCCGCCACCGCCCAACAGGACAATGACTGCCGAAAGAATGATCCACGTTTTCTTTTTCATACTCCCTATCCCCACATTCTTTAATCAGATCGAATCGCTTGCAGCGCGCTCAACCGGGAGGCGCGGATGGCTGGGAAAATACCCGCCAGCAAACCGATGACAAACGAAAATCCGATGGCGAACAGAGACAGCCACGTCGGAATGATGGCCAGGCGCAGTTTCTCCTCTCCCTCGGGTCCGCCGAAGCCGATGTTGAGGCTGTCCATGATGCCGCCCGCTTCTCCAAAGTGGTTGACCAGCTCCACCGCTCCCCAGGCGATGCCGAGGCCGGCCAGTCCGCCAATCAATCCGATGAAGCCCGATTCCATCAGGAACAGCCAGCGTATGTTGTACACGGTGGCGCCGATCACCTTCATGATGCCGATTTCCTTGGTCCGTTCCAGAATGGACATGATCATCGTGTTGACAATGCCGATCGTGGCGACCAACAGCGAGACGGCGGCAATTCCGCCCAGCACGATCTGGATGATGAAGAAGAACTTGTTGATCTGCTCCAGTTCGCGAGCCGGCGACCAGACTTCAAACCCGCGCTCCTTTAGCGCCTGTACAACGCTCTCCACTTTTTCGCGCGATTCCACCTTCACCGTCATCTCGTCAAACTCAAAGCTGTCCTGCTTCGCAGTCTCGCGGTTGCGCCGGGTGCTGCCGCCTCCATCGCCAAATTCGTCGCCCCGGGTGCGGTTGAGCCAGTCGTTGATCTCTTTTACCAGGCTGAGCGGCGCATAGACCGCGTGTCCGTAGCGGTGGTTGTCGTCCTGCCGCAGTTGGCCGACGACTCTCACGCGGATTTCTTTCTTTTCGAAGTGCGGCTCGTCGTCGATCCGGTACTCGCGCGTCAGCACGATCGTAGCCGTCTTGTCGACGAGATTGAACGACTGAGGGGCATCGCCACCGTTAAAACCAGGGCGCATGATCTCCATTCCCCCGCCCCGTTTGGCGTCCGCGCTTCTCCGCCGCGCTTCCCGCCGCTCCTTTTCCACGTCCCGTAAAATGGTGGGAACTCGGTAGGCCACGACGATTTCCTGCGGCGATCCGCTCAGGTAGCTGCCTTTTTCCACGTCATCCTTGCGGTAGGCGGCCGATTCGTGCACGTCCACTCCGACTACCTCGACATACCCTTCTCGCCTGCCCACTTTCAGCTTGGTTTCCCCGTGTATCCGCTTGATCGGCATGACCGCCGCCACGCCGGGTATGCCCTTGATCACCCGCACTGCTTCCATGTTCAGCTTTTTCCGCTGGTCGTCCGGGATAGGCTCGTCCTTTTCGTAATTCCAATACGCCGGTTCTACGTCCAGCTCCGTCAGGTTGCCGAAATTCTCCAGGCTTTTGACGGCATTTTCCTTCAGTCCCAGACTGAGGGCGATCATCGCCACAATCGCGGCCGTCCCGATCATGACGCCGACGGAGGTCAGCGCCGTGCGCAGCTTCATGCGCCACAAGTTTCGCCAGACGATGCGAAACGAATCCAGAAGTTTCACAGTAGGTTCACCTCATGCCCTCTCTCATGCCGGTTTGGTCCGTTTTTGCACGACCCGTCCGTCCTGCAGATAGATGACGCGGTCGGACTGTTCCGCCACTTCCTGTTCGTGCGTGACGATGATAAACGTCGTGCCGTTTTCGCGGTTCATCCGCTTCATCAACGCCAAGATTTCCTGCTCGGTTTTGCTGTCCAGATTCCCGGTCGGTTCGTCGGCAAGCACAATGCTGGGCTGGTTGACCAGGGCGCGGGCGATGCTGACCCGCTGCTGCTGCCCGCCGCTCAGTTCGTTTGGCTTGTGGTCCATCCGCCCTTCCAACCCGACGCGTTCCAGCATCTCCTTTGCTTTGGCCCGCCTGCTTTTGCGGCTTTCGCCGGCAAAAATCAGCGGCAGTTCCACGTTTTCCAGCGCGGTCAGGTTGGGAAGCAGGTTGTACGATTGAAAAATAAAGCCCATGCACCGGCGGCGAAACAGACACAGTTCATTCTCGTTCAAGCGGGAGATTTCTTCCCCATTGACGAAAATCCTTCCCTCGTCCGGTTTGGTCAAACCGGCCAGCAGGTTCAACAGCGTCGACTTGCCCGATCCGGACGATCCGCACAGGGCGACAAACTCCCCTTTGTCGACGTGCAGATTGATGTCGAACAGCACGGGCACCTTGATCTTGCCCGTCCCGTAGCTGTGATTGACGCCGTTCACCGTCAATTCGCCTGTTCCGTTGGCCATCTCGTTTTCCACCTCGTTTGTCGATACGTGTAAAATTGGCATCCTTTATCTATAGACGCAGTAACTGGAGAAATGTAACGCGACTTGGTAAATATTTTCTTGTTCACGCAAACGCAATACTTTCTTCATGAAAATGTAACACCGCGGTGATCTAATACATGCTGCTCGTTGATACAATAAAGGTGTGAAGAAAAACGAGAGAGGGCGGATAGATGATGAGAATCTATCGGTTTTTGTTTGAAACGGCGTCACGTCAATGGATTGAAATCATCAAGGCACCCAGCATGTTTGAGGCAGCCAAAGAGGCCAAGCGCCTCGCCTCGAAGCGCGCCAAGGCCATGTCCACTCCGATCACCTTCTCGTTCCATCACATTGCATCTGTCTGAAAAAGTAACCCTACATAGAAAATCGCCCACGATATCGAAACGCTTCTCCCCGCCGGAGAGGCGTTTTTTCATGGGACGAACGTATTGACACCGCCCTGGTTTTCCACTTCAATTTAGGTAGAACGTAAACGAACCGCACCATCAGTTGCGGCTGGAAAAGGGAGACATCTGCCATGACGATTCGCAAAGCGTTAACCATCGCAGGATCTGACACCAGCGGCGGCGCCGGCATCCAGGCTGACCTGAAGACGTTTCAGGAGCTGGGCGTCTACGGAATGACCGCCCTGACCGTAATCGTAGCGCAAGATCCGCACAATTCCTGGTTTCACGAGGTGTTTCCGATCGACCTCGGCACTCTGGAGAAGCAGTTGGAAACGGTTCTCTCCGGCATCGGCGTCGATGCCGTGAAAACCGGCATGCTGGGTACGACGGAGCTGATCGAGCTGGCGGCCCGGAAAATCGACCAATACCAATTGAAGAACGTCGTCGTCGACCCGGTGCTCGTCTGCAAGGGAGCGGACGAAGTGCTTCACCCGGAAGTGGCCGACAGCCTGCGCGACGTCCTCGTTCCCCGGGCTACTGTCGTGACGCCCAACCTGTTTGAAGCCGGTCAGTTGAGCCAAATGGGGGCGCTCAAAACCGTCGACGACATGAAAGAAGCGGCCAAGCGCATTCACGACAAAGGGGCGGCCTACGTGCTGGTCAAAGGCGGCGGCAAGCTCGCGCACGAAAAAGCGATTGACGTCCTGTACGACGGCCACACATTTGACATTCTGGAAGGCGAGCGGATCAACACCACCTACACGCACGGCGCCGGCTGCACCTACTCCGCCGCCATCTGTGCGGAGCTTGCCAAAGGCAAATCGGTGCGCGAGGCGGTAGCGGTAGCCAAGGCGTTCATCACCGAAGCGATCCGCCATTCTTTCCCGCTCAATCAATACGTCGGACCGACACATCACGGCGCGTACCGCAGCCTGCAACACAACTGACAGCAAAAAACTCCAATCCGTCCGCTGCTTCGGACAGATTGGAGTTTTTTTGTGTTACGCTTCCTTTTTGATCGCCAGCTCCACCGGCTGCTGTGCAGAACCCGGTTTTTTTCGCATCGAGCTGACCGTGTACACGAACAGCGCGCTCCAGATCAAGCCGAAGCTGACCAGGTGAACGCCGCCAAATGTTTCGCCAAACAGGAACACCGCCATGAACAGCGAGATCGACGGGGCCAGGTACTGGATAAACCCCACCGTGGACAGCGGCAGCAGCTTGGCCGCTTGAGCGAACCAGAAGAGCGGCAAGGCCGTCGCCACGCCAGACAGCGTCAACAGTGCAATCTGCCAGCCTGTCACGTGGGAAAGCGTGTCCGTCCCGCTGACGTGCAGCGTCACCAGGTACCCCAGCGCCACCGGAGCCACCACCAGCGTTTCCCAGGCCAGACTGATGATCGCGTCCGTTTTTATCAACTTTTTGACCAGCCCGTAGCAGGCAAACGTCAGTGCGAGGGAAATCGCGACCCACGGTACCCTGCCGTAGTGCGCGGTCATCACGGAAACGCCGGCTGCGGCCAGCGCAATCGCCATCCACTGCCCCTTTCCCAGCCGCTCTTTGAGGAACAAGACGCCAAAAAGCACGTTCAGCAGCGGGTTGATGTAGTACCCGAGGCTGGTTTCCAACACGTTGCCGTTGTTGACCGCCCAGATGAAAATCAGCCAGTTGGCGCTGATAAACAGCGAACACAGGAGGAGCGCCCCTCTCTCCTTCGCCGTCGAAATCGCCTTTCGCATCTGCAGCCAGCGCTTCGTCACAAACAGCAGTACGGCAACAAAAACGAGGGACCAGACAATTCGGTGGGCGAGAATCTCCCACGCGGCCATTTCCTGAAACACCTTCCAATAGAGCGGCAGCAGTCCCCAGGCCAAATAGGCCCCCACCGCGTAGAAGACACCCTTTCTCATCTCTCCAGCCTCCATGAATTATTTGCTCTGTCATCTCTAGTGTAGCTGAAGCAGGCCGGAACAGCTATCTATTAACATGCAGCATATTGGCCGGGAGAAGGCACATGCTTGCACGCCACGGCAGTTGTTTAGCATGGTAACGAATCATCACAGCAGTATGATAAAGATATGTGTAAAATTTTATTTTATCATTTCTAAATCTCATGTACAATAATTTTCGCATACTTATGTTTTGTCACAAGAAAGGAACGTTTGCTTATGAGTTACTGGCGATCCGTGCTGCTCGTCCTGGCCGGCGCGTGCAGCTACGGCGTGCTTTCTGTCATCATGAAATCCGCCTTTTCCGCCGGTTTTACCCCGGTCGAATTAAGCGGCGGGCAGCTTGTGTTCGGGACGCTGATCATGTCCGGCGTCGCGCTGTTCCTGTCCAGGCAGCGGTTTCGGCTGCGCCACCTGCTGATCCTGCTGCCGTCCGGCCTGATGATGGCCGGCACCAGCCTGTTTTACCACCGGGCGGTCAGCGAAATCCCGGCCTCGCTCGCCATAGTGCTGCTGTTCCAGTTTACCTGGATTGGCGTGCTGATCGAGTGTATTGCCGACCGCAAGTGGCCCGGACCGGAAAAATGGGCCTCGCTGGTCCTCCTCGGCATCGGCACCGTGCTGGCCAGCGGCCTGATGGAATCCGGCCTGCATGACGTCAGCGCCACCGGTCTCATCTATGGTCTATTGTCCGGGTTTACGTTTGCGATGGTGATCTTTCTCAGCGGACGGCTGGCGCCGGACGTGAACCCGTATCTGCGCAGCGCCGTCTCCATTGGCATGGCCGCGCTCTGCCTGTCGCTGGTCTATCCGCCGACCTTCCTCATCAACGGCAGACTGTGGGACGGATTGCTGCCGTACGCCCTGCTGGTGGCCTGCTTCGGCTCAGCCATCCCGATTCTCTGTCTGTCGATCGGCGTGCCGCGTATCGGCAACGGATTGGCGACCATTCTCAGCGCAGCCGAACTGCCGGCAGTCGTGCTGCTCTCCAGTCTGGTGCTGCACGAACAGGTCAGCCTCTACAAGTGGAGCGGTGTGCTGTTGATCCTGGCCGCCATTGCCGTGCCGCAGATCAAGTGGAATCGGCTGGTCCATCCTGCCCGAAAGCCTCACCGGCATAAGATGTAAAAAAGGATACGGCAAGGCGCTGAACGGTTCAGCGCTTTTGCCTCATGCACCATGCGGGCGTGTCGACCGGATAACAGGTTGGCGCGCCTGTTTTTGTGCGCCTTCGCCCTCCCATACCCCAAAACGTGGCAGCCTTGAAAAGGAAGCGGCGAACTTAAGCGCATTTACTCGTCACAATATTGCGAAAGTGAAAGAGAAAGGCGTCCGCCCGTGGAAAAGCGGCCTGGTACAGAAACGATTCAAAATCAAAAAGCCCGGCGTTTGCAGCGGTTTGCTGCACTCACCGGGCTATGTGAACATAGATGGTGCGGTCGGCGAGACTCGAACTCGCACGGGTCGCCCCGCCACCCCCTCAAGATGGTGTGTCTGCCAATTCCACCACGACCGCATGTGTCTGGGTTGGGGACGTCCTTTGGTGAATAAAAAAAATGGGGCGATCGATGGGAATCGAACCCACGAATGCCGGAGCCACAATCCGGTGCGTTAACCACTTCGCCACGATCGCCATGTACATATGGTAGCGGTGGAGGGGCTTGAACCCCCGACCTTTCGGGTATGAACCGAACGCTCTAGCCAGCTGAGCTACACCGCCAGAAACATTTGGAGCGGGTGATGGGAATCGAACCCACGCGACCAGCTTGGAAGGCTGGGGTTCTACCACTGAACTACACCCGCACGCGTTATCGGCCAGCGCAGCAGATCGGATGCTGCTCTGCGCCGCCCGTTGCTGATGAGAATAAGAATGGTCGGGAAGACAGGATTTGAACCTGCGACCTCTTGGTCCCGAACCAAGCGCTCTACCAAGCTGAGCCACTTCCCGACGTGGAGGTGAGACACGGGCTGTGCCAACTTCCCACCTCTTGCTATGGCGTGCCCTGAGAGATTCGAACTCCCGACCTTTTGATTCGTAGTCAAACGCTCTATCCAGCTGAGCTAAGGGCACAAAACGATGTAAGAGATTGCACTGGAGCGGACGACGGGGCTCGAACCCGCGGCCTTCGCCTTGGCAAGGCGACGCTCTACCAGCTGAGCTACGTCCGCATGTTAATACCTTCTGAGATGTAACAATCAAGACATTTTGTATGGTGCGGTCGAGAGGACTTGAACCTCCACGGTGTTGCCACCACTAGAACCTGAATCTAGCGCGTCTGCCAATTCCGCCACGACCGCATATGTCATTGTACCCGTAAAGGTGGTGGAGGCTGACGGGATCGAACCGCCGACCCTCTGCTTGTAAGGCAGATGCTCTCCCAGCTGAGCTAAGCCTCCGCTCCGTCCGCAAAGTGAACGGAGGCTTCTCAGCGAATCCGTATGCTTTGCGGGGTCCCCCGGACAGCGTCCAGGGGGATTTTTCTATGGTGACCCGTAGGGGATTCGAACCCCTGAATGACAGCGTGAAAGGCTGCTGTGTTAAACCACTTCACCAACGGGCCAGGTGATTGATGGCGGATGGAGTGGGATTTGAACCCACGAGACGAGTCATCCCCGTCTACACGATTTCCAATCGTGCTCCTTCGGCCTCTCGGACATCCATCCAGATCGTTTTTGCCGTTCTCTCATCGGCAAGAATTAATCTATCACATCTCAAAAGCTTTTTCAAGTGGTATTTTAAAATTTTTTTCTGGTTAAAAGAGAAGATGTTGGCCTCGTGCTTATTTCATTGTATCGATTCCGCTTATGAAAGGCAACGCAAAGGCCCCCTCGCTCACAAGCACAAAGGGGCCTTTTTCGCCCAACAGCGGGAAAGCAGTCTGGCCGTCACCCGGCCGATACGCGCTCTTCTCCCCGGCTTACACGCGGTCGATCGCTCCGTATCTGCGGACATCGTCTGCGGTGATCCGCGCCAATTGATTCAAAAACTCGATCTGAAATTGTCCCGGGCCTTCCGCTCCTTTGCCGGCAGCTGCCACTTCCGCCGCCACGCCATAGCTGACGAGTGCAGCCGCCCCCGCAAGCAGCAGGTCTTTCTCCACCGCAGCAAACGCCCCCAGGACGGATGTGAGCAGGCAGCCCGTGCCCGTTACCTTGGTCAGGATGGGATGGCCGTTGCGGATGAGGTAGGTGGTGCAGCCTTCCGTGATGACATCCGTTTTCCCCGTAATCGCGACGATCGTGCCCAACTGCTTCGCCGCCGACTGCGCGAGCGAGACAACATCGCCGCTCCCTTCCCCCGCATCGACGCCTTTGATCGTCCAGCTCTCGCCAATCACATGAGCGATTTCCGCAGCGTTGCCGCGAATGACGGACACCCGGACCTCCCGCATGATCATTTGCGCGGTTTTCGTCCGATAGGCGGTCGCCCCCGCTCCAACCGGGTCGAAGATGACCGGCACGCCGTGCTGATTGGCCGAACGGCCCGCGATCAGCATGGCCTCCACCTCTGCCTCATTCAGCGTGCCGATATTGAGCACCAGCGCGCCGGCGATTTTGGCCATGTCCGCCACCTCTTCCTTGGCGTACGCCATGACAGGCGAAGCGCCCAGGGCCAGCAGGCCGTTGGCGGTAAAGTTGGTGACGACGACGTTGGTGATGTTGTGGACGAGGGGGTTGGCCTCACGCACCTTCACCAGCGTATTCCCGATGTCTTGCAGCAATGTCATGAAAAGCGCCTCCTGATCCTTTGTTCGGTTGTCCTCTCATTATCTCACAAGACCGAGGCGTGAGACAGACAAGCACGCACGCAAGCTGCCCTTTTGCCGTGAAAAAACCCCTCGCGGCAAACAGCGATACGCGCTGTATTACCAGGAGGGGTTCGCGTTGGATGGACCTGCCGGCATTTACCTCATCCGGTCTGAAACTGGTTTGGCATCAATGATCCGGCAGGGTAAGCGAACGCGATATGCTTTTTGTTTCCGATTCGTCGCCATCATCTGCCCGGCCGCTTGCAGCGGCGGTCCAGTTGACCACCCGGCTGGCAATCGTCACCGCCAGGATCGTGTAAAGCGTTTCGCGAAGCGGCAGGTACCACAGCGACAGACTGAGCACCAGCGCGTCCAGCAGCAGAAAGACCGTTCCAATCGACAGTCCGATCTGACGGCTGAGCAGCACGGCCAGGATGTCGTCCCCGCCAGTGGCGCCGCCATACCGCAAGACGATCCCCGCCCCCCAACCGGTCAGCAGGCCGGACAGCAGGGCGGCCAGCGGCATGAGGCCGCTCAGATCAACGTGCAGCGGCGAGAACCGCTCAAACAAATCGTAAAAGACGGAAAAGGCGATGGATGCAATGATGGTGTTGGCCAGAAACTGACGTCCCTTCACGTGAAAAGCGACGAGAAACAGCGGAATGTCGAGCGCCAGCGTCGTGATCGCCGGCGACAGGTCAAACGCGTACTTGGCCAGCAGGGCCAACCCGACAAACCCGCCCTCCGACAAATGGTTCTGAGCATTGATGTGATAATACGCAAATGCCAATACAAACGCGCCGAACACAATCCAACACAATTGGCGAACGTACGCAACTGCTCTCCTCATCTGAGATTCCTCGCATCGTAAACCGTTTTGGCGCGGGCGCCCTTCCGGCTACGGAGGAACTCCTGACGATTCGATCTCGTTTCATATCCATTATCTCGCTTTCGTAGCAGGTTGGGTCGCCCAAGAGACGATCAACAGCTACGTCGCTAGATGTAGGAGAGGTCATAACGTTTCCAGATGGTCTTATACGGACCCATCGGTATCAAGATCCTTTCCTGTTTGATGCCTCCATTTTACCATAATCAGGGGGGAGGCGTCGAACGGCCGGAAGGCGCAAAAAGCCGCGACTTCGCGGAAAAAACCGCCCTTTTCCGTGTTTGGACTGCAAACGTCATTGATCCCCGCAGATTTCCGCTGTTTCCGTTGTTTTTGGCCAGATGTTTGCCCCTTGTCCGCGCCTCGTTTTGGAGCGGACATGATCCAGGCCCCCATCACCCATGCGCCACGTACTTTGAGTCAGCGTACACCTTCCCCGCTGCGGCACTGTTGGATATAGCGTTCGATCTGCTCCACCGTCGGCATCGCCTCCGAGCAGCTGTGGGAGGAAATGACAATCGCGGCGGCAGCAGCCCCGTATTCCATCGCCTTCGCAATGTCCCATCCCTGCATCAGTCCGTAGATCAGAGCGGCGGCATAAGAATCTCCCGCACCAAACGTCTTGACCACCTTGGCCGGAAAAACCGTTCCCGTATAACACTGGCCGTCGTTGGTGTACGCGACGGAACCGTTTTTCCCGTGTTTGATCAAGACGATTTTGGCCCGGCAGTCAAACCACCTTCTCGCCGTGACGGCGTCATCGTGCCGGTCATTGCGATCAAAGTGCTCCATCCGGTCAAATTCTTCCCGGGTGCCGATCAGGACGTCACACTTTTCGGCAGCCAGCTTGTAGTAGATCGCCGTTTCTTCCGCAGAAGTCCACGTGTACGGACGGTAGTCGAGATCAAAAAACGTCACGACGCCGTGCCTATTGGCGTAGTCCAGGGCGAGAAACACCGCTTCACGCGACGGGCTCTTCGCCAGCGCCGTGCCGGTGATCAGGATCGCTTTGGCATTTTGAATCGTCTCTTCCTTCACGTCGTTGGGTTCCAGCCGCAAATCCGCGGTATTCTCCCGATACATCAGGATGCTGCAATCGGTTGGGCTTTTGATTTCGGTAAACGTCAGCCCCGTTACGCTGCCCGACCGGTCGACGATTACCTGGGAGGTGTCAATCTGATTCTGTTTCAGGTAATTGACGATAAACCGCCCCATCTGATCATCCGCCACCCGGCCGATAAACCCCGTTTTCATCCCCAACCGGGACAAGCCGATGGCGATGTTGGCCGGGGAGCCGCCCACGTATTTGGTAAAGGTCATCACTTCTTCCATCGGGCGGTTGATCTCATTGGCATTCAGGTCGATGCACAGCCTGCCGATCGCGATGAAATCCATCGGCTTGCGGTTGTCAAAGGTCAGATTGTTCATGGAGCATCCCCTTCCCTTCCATCCTGCCGGCTGGCCATTTTGCTTGCCATTACCCACTCATGGGCCGGATCGTTCTGAAATTTCCACGTACGTACCGGTCCCGCCATGACGTTTAAATAGTAGACGTCATAGCCGGGCGGGGCGGAAACGGGGTGATACCCTTTGGGGACCAGCACCGCATCGCCATCGTGCACGGTCAGCGTCTCGTCCAGTGAGCGGTCGTCCGTGTACACGCGCTGTACGGCGAAACCGTGACCGGGATTGATTTTGTAGTAATACGTTTCCTCCAGATAAGATTCATGCGGCAGATTGTCCTGATCGTGCTTGTGCGGCGGATAGCTGGACCAGTGGCCTTCCGGTGTGAACACTTCAACCACCAGCAAACTGTCCGCCGGCTGCTGTTCCGGCAGAATGTTGTGAATTCTTCGCTCGATGTTGCCCGCTCCCCGCTGCTCAACGCCGACGTCGGCGGGAGAAATCAGGCGGGCGGGGTACGTTCCTTTCCCCGGCGCCCGACAGACCGCCAGTTCCACGTCCGTTACAGCTGTTACTTCGCAATGGTCGCCCGGAGGGACGTACACGGCATACGGCGGTACTTTTTCAAAAACGTTCATGCGCTGGCCGATGCTTTCCCATGCTGCGCGGGCGGTGGCGGCATGAGCGATGCCCGTCAACAGCACGATGCACACTTCCTGATCGCCGGTATGCTTTTTCAGTGTCTGCCCTTTTGACAGCGCGTACACCTCAAAGCCGATGTATTTCCACCCTGCCGATTCCGGGGTAACGCGCAGCACCAACCCTGCTTCGTCCGGTCGGGAACCGGGAACAATCAGCGTACTCATCGTCTCCCTCCTATCTCTGCTTCGCCGCTGACCGAATCGTCGCCTCGAGATATTCTTTTGCCCGCTGCGCATACGTGTAGGGATGAGCGACAGCCGGGTCCTGTTCCGCTTCGACAATCAGCCAGCCCGTGTAGCCGTTTTCCAGCAGCTTCTGTATGATCGGCGCAAAGTCAATGCAGCCATCGCCCGGCACCGTGAACATTCCCAGCTTTACCGCCGTGAGAAAATCCAGGTTCTGCTGCCGGACATGCTCCAGCACATCCCGGCGGACGTCTTTCAGATGGACGTACTGGATTCGCTGTCCGTGCTTCTCTGCCAGTGCCAGCGGATCGTATCCGCCGTACAGCGCATGCCCGGTATCGAACAGCAAATGCACCAGGGCCGGGTCGGTCGTCTCCATGAGCCGATCGATCTCGTCCGCCGTTTCCACCACGGTGCCGGCGTGGTAATGATAGACGAGCTTCATGCCGTGTTCCCGGCACAGGCGGGCCGCCCGATGCAGTCCCTCCACCAGCGACTCCCACTGGTCATCCGTCAGTTTGCGGACTGCCGTGTCGCCCGGTGCGCGCCGGGGGTCCCAATGCATCGACCCGCCCATCTCGCAGGCGATCACATGCTCGCAGCCCATTTCCTTCAGATAACGCACCCATGAGCCAAAAATCTGCAATTCCTCTTCCAGACGGTTGGCGTCCGAAAACAGCGTCGCCACAAACTTGCTGGCCAGCTGTATGCCGTACGCGTCCAGTTTGGCCTTCAGCGCCGCAGGTTCCTGCATGAACAGGCGACCCATTTCAGTGGCAACATAGCCGAGTGCAGACATTTCGGACAAAACCTGATCCTGCGTGTAATGGTCGCCGAGGCCGGGAATATCGTCATTCACCCAGCCGATGGGGGCGATTCCGATGCGAAAGGGATTGGGTTGACTCATCTTGCACACCCCGTTTTTGGATTAGTATGGTCGTGCGTGTTTCAGGTTCGCTTCCTTTTCCCGATACGCTGCCCTCACCGCAGCGTTGTGCGAAACCCCCGCGATGCCGACATGCCACCATGCTTCGTACCCGCCGGTCATCGTCTTTGGCAGCACCTTGATGTCGAGCAGGGTAGACACGGTTTGCCGTTTCGCGTCTGCGATGGCTGCCCGCAGTTCATCTGTCGTCCGCACACGGTATGTTTTTACGCCGTATCCGGCGGCGCTGCCGGCGTAATCAACGGTCATCAGGCGGCCGTCCAGGCGACCGGTTTCCGGGTTCCGGTAGCGGAATTCCGTCCCGAAGCTGCCCATGCCGTTGCCCATTTGCAGGTTGTTGATGCACCCGAACGAAGCGTTGTCAAACAGCAGCACATTGATTTTTTTGCCTTCCTGGATGCTCGTCAGCAATTCAGAATGCAGCATCAGGTAGCTGCCGTCCCCCACCATGGCATAGACTTCTTTGTCCGGTTCGGCCATTTTGACGCCCAGCGCCCCGGCGATTTCATACCCCATGCAGGAGTAGCCGTATTCCATGTGATAGGTGTTCGGCCGGCGGCATTCCCACATCCGCTGCAGGTCGCCGGGGAGGCTTCCCGAGGCCCCGACGATGATCGCGTCCTCCTCAATCAAGGCGTTCACCAGGCCGATCACCTCGGTTTGCGTCAGGCAGGATTGGAAGGTGTCTGCGAATTCGGGCAGCACCTGATCGAGCTGGCCGGCCACTTCCGGCGTGAACCCCTGCTTCCGGTACTGAATGCTGCGCAGACGGTCCAGCTCTTGCTGCCACGCCTGTTTGGCCTGTTCGATCTCATCCGTGTACCCGGACCGGTATCCGATCCGTTCCAGTTCGGTTTCCAGCGCGAGCAGGGCCAATTTGGCGTCAGCGACGATTTTCACCGCGTCCAGCTTGCTCGCGTGGTACTCGGAAACGTTGATCGTGAGCACATCCACATCCGGATGTTGAAACAAGCGTTTCGACCCCGTCGTAAAGTCGGTGAATCTAGTGCCGATTCCGATGACGACATCCGCCTCTTTGGCCATCCGATTGGCCGCGAGGTTTCCGGTCACGCCGATGCCTCCCAGATTGTACGCATGACCGCTGTCCACCGCGCTTTTCCCGGCCTGGGTCTCCCCGTACGGAATGTGAAACGTTTCGGAAAAGCGCCGCAGGGCATCAGCCGCGTCGGAATAACGAACGCCCCCGCCGCAGATGATGATCGGCTTTTTCTTGTGCCGCAGCAGCTCCACCGCATCGCGCAGCGCCGATTTGCTCGGAATCCGGCGGTCGATCCGGTGGACGCGCTTTTGGAAGAAAGACTCGGGAAAGTCATACACTTCTCCCTGTACATCCTGAGGGAGGCAGATGGTTACCGCCCCTGTATCAGCCTGGTCGGTGAGCACGCGCATGGCGTTGAGCATGGCGGTCATCAACTGTTCCGGCCGGTTTACCCGATCCCAGTACTTGCTGACAGCGCGGAAAGCGTCATTGGTGGTGATGGTCAGGTCATGGCCGTGTTCGATCTGCTGCAAAACGGGGTCCGGCTGCCTGGTGGCAAACGTATCGCCAGGCAGCAGCAGGACCGGTATCTGATTGGCGGTCGCCGTCGCCGCGGCTGTCAGCATGTTGGCCGCACCCGGCCCAACCGACGACGTGCATGCCATGATCTGCCGACGGTTTTTTTGCTTGGCAAAGGCCACCGCGGCGTGTGCCATCCCCTGCTCATTTCGCCCCTGGTACACTTCCAGCTCTTCCGCATATTCTTCCAGCGCCTGGCCAAGTCCCAGTACATTTCCGTGGCCAAATATGGTGAAGATTCCCTTGACGAACCGCTCCTGCCTGCCGTCCCATTCCACATACTGCTGCTGCAAAAAGGCTACCAACGCTTGCGCCGTTGTCAGTCTCCTCGTCTTCATTCCGTTCGTGTCCCACCTTTCGCATCTTGCCGGAACTCACGATTTTTGTTTCAGGATTTTCTGTTTTTCCGGGCGTCGAGAAAGACAGCGGTGACAATGATCCCGCCCTTCAAGATCTGCTGCCAGTACGAGGATACGTTGAGCAGGTCGAGACCGTTGTTCATCACGCCGATGATCAGCGCCCCGATAATGGTGCCGCCAATCGTTCCGATCCCGCCGGACAGGCTGGTGCCGCCAATCACCGCTGCGGCGATCGCGTCCAGTTCATACATCACGCCGGCCGTCGGCTGACCGGAGGCGATCCGGGACGTCAGGATGATCCCGGCAATCGAAGAGAGCAAACCGGCATAGGCGTAAATCATGATCTTATACCTGTCGACCGGAATCCCCGCGATCCTCGCCGCTTGTTCATTCCCGCCCATCGCATAGACGTACTTGCCAAATTTCGTTTTGGTCAGCAGGAGATAAGAAACCAGTCCGACCAGGGCAAAGATGATGATGGGCAGCGGTATCCCGAACACCGCTCCCTGGCCGATGAACTTGAACGAATCGGACATATTTCCGATCGGTCTTCCGTCACTGAAGAGCAGCGCCGCCCCTCGCGCCCCGGTCATCATCCCCAGGGTGACGATAAACGGGGCAATTTTTCCTTTGGCAATAATCGTCCCGTTGATCACTCCTGTCAAAAGTCCGATCCCCAGTCCGACGGCGATCGGAACCACGAGCGGATAGCTGTCCGGATGCGCGAAAGACGCGACAACTACGGACACGAGCGCGATCACGGAACCGGATGAGAGGTCGATCCCGGTGGTGATGATCACCATCGTGACGCCAATCGCCACAATGCCGACGATCGACATCTGCCTGACGATATTGAGCAAATTGCCAGATGTAAAGAACGTAGGGGACAGAATCGACATCACCAGGATCAGCGCGATCAGAATAAAAAGCATCCCGTATCGTCCGAAGAGGCGGAAGGCCGTTTCTTTCCAGCGGCGTTTTCCGACTGCTTCGGACTTGTTTGGCTTGTTTGCGATCGTCACTTCACTGTTCATCCGCACGTCCTCCAGACTTGTATGAGACTAGCTGGCGATCAGCTCGCCGGTCGCCAACTGCATGATTTTTTCCTGGGTCGCCTCCTCCCGGCGCAATTCCCCCATTTTTCGTCCTTCGTGCATTACGATGACCCGGTCGCTCACACCCAATATTTCCGGAAGTTCGGAGGAAATCACCACGATGGCTTTGCCCTTTTGGGCCAGATCGGCAATCAGTTGGTAGATTTCCAATTTGGCCCCCACATCGATCCCGCGCGTCGGCTCATCCAGGATCAAGATGTCGGGATCGTGAAGCAGCCAGCGGGCAAGCAGCGCTTTTTGCTGATTCCCGCCGCTCAGATACTTGATCGTTTGAGACAGGCTCGGCGTCTTGATGGCCAGCTGCTCACACTGCTGCCGACAATCGGCCTGGATTTGCCCGGCATTGAGAAAGCCGCAGGTTGTGTAGCGATCGATGTTCACCGTGATCATGTTGTCCTGCACCGACAGCGGGAGGAACAGGCCCGTTCCCTTCCGATCCTCTGTCAAAAATCCCATCCCGCACCGAATCGCATCGCGCGGCGAACGAATCGCCGTTTTCCTGCCCTTCACCACGATCTCACCGGAATCGGGAGGCACAATCCCAAATACGCTCTCCATTACCTCCGTTCTGCCAGACCCCATCAGCCCTGCAAAGCCGACAACCTCTCCCCGGCGGACTTCGAAGCTGACGTCCGCGAATTTCCCCGCTCTGGTCAGACGGTTGACCGCCAGCACGACCTCTCCGATGTCCGCACGCTTTTTCTGAAACACGTGATGCAGCTCCCGCCCCACCATCATTTCGATCAGGTGCTCCTTGCTGATGCGGTCGCTCGGCCTTGTGCCCACGTACTTTCCATCGCGCAGGACCGTTATCTCGTCCGTGATCTGCGCCAGTTCTTCCATTTTGTGCGTAATGTAGATCATGGACACGCCTTCCTTTTTCAGCGATCGAATGATGGAAAACAGATGCTGGACTTCTTTTTCCGTGATCGCGGACGTCGGTTCGTCCATGATGATCAGCTTGGCTTGGCGGGAAATCGCCTTGGCGATCTCGACCATTTGCGTATGGGCGATGCTGAGGTCAATCATCTTTGCTCGCGGGTCGATGTCAATCTCCAGCCGCTCGAACAGCCGCCTCGTGTTCTCCTCCATCTCTCTCTGCTTCACCCACCCCGTAAACCGGTAACTGGGCTCTCTTCCCAAAAAGATGTTCTCGGCCACGGTCATGTAGGGGATCGGGCTGAGCTCCTGGTGAATCATTGCGATCCCTTTGTCGAGCGCCTGTTTGACATTGGACAGCTTCAGCTCTTCCCCGTCAAAGATAATGCGCCCGCTGTCCGGACTGTACATCCCGATCAGGATTTTCATCAGGGTTGATTTGCCCGCGCCATTCTCCCCCAGCAGGGCGTGTACGGTCCCTTTCCTCACCTTGAGCTGTACGCGGTCCAGAGCTTTTACTCCCGGAAATGCCTTGGAGATATTCTCCATTTCCAGGATGTACGTGCTGTGCATGACGACTCCCCCCGCTTTACTGCCATTTTTTCATGTACTCGTCCACGTTCTCTTTGGTTACCAGTTCATACGGAATCCAGTTGAACTTTTCCACCTTTTCGCCTTTGGCCGCTTTGATCGCCACTTCCAGGCCGCCTTGTCCCTGGCCGATCGCATTTTGATACACCGTCACCTGCAATTTTCCGGCTTTTACGTATTCCAACGCATCCGGAGTGGCATCGACGCCGGCCACGACGACGTCGTTCAGTTTTCCTGCCGCTTCGAGCGCCATGATCGCGCCGATGGCCATTTCATCATTGTTGGAGACAACAGCGTCGATTTGCTTTCCGGACTGGAGCCAGTTTTCCATCAAGGCCATGCCTTTGGCCCGATCCCATTCTGCCGTTCCTTCCATGACCACCTGCATGTCCGGGTACCGCTCGATGACCTGCTTGTTCCCTTCCGTTCGCTTGATCTGCGCCTCGTGCCCCATCTGTCCGTTCATGATCGCGATGTTTCCTTTTCCGCCGAGCAGTTTTGCCACTTCCTCCATTTCCATGAGACCAGCCTTGATGGATTCGGACCCCACATAGGCGGTGGCCGCTTCCACCCCGTCGTATATGCGGTTCACGACCACGATCGGCAGATTGGCCTGGTTTGCTTTTTCGACCAGATTGGGCGCGGACGTGGTATCGACGGGAATCAGCACGATCGCGTCCACTTTCTGCTGGATGAAATTCTCCACCTGGGAGAGCTGCTTGCTGGCGTCATTCATCGCATCGACGTAAATCACTTCCACGTTCTCCTGCGTTTTTTCGTACTGTTTCATACCGTCCTGCAGGTAGCTCAACCACTTGTCATCAAAGTCGGGAAGCGCTGCGCCGATCACAATCTTGTCCTTCTTGTCAGAGCCTGCCTGCTGCGCTGTCTCCTGGTCGGCTCCGCATCCGGCGACCAAGACAGCGACCAGACATACAATCAACCACCATGCACCCTTTTTTTGTCCCTTCATGAATAGCCCCCTCCTTATTTGCAGGCGATCCTGCCCGTTTGCACGCCGCGTTCCATCGTAGACAGGTAGACCCGATCCGCTCTTTATTCCGGACTTCCCCCCTCGATTGTGATCTTTTTCCCGGTGTCAAATGATTGAGTGGCCGCGATGGCGATTTGCAGATTGCGTCTGCCGTCTAATTCTGTAACGCTTGGTGTTTGCTTGTGCTGGACACAGTGGATGAAATGAGCAAGTTCCAATCGGTAGGCATCGTCAAAGCGGGTCTGAAAATCGGGGATGATCTCGTAGTGGCTGCCCTTGTGGTTCAGATACGTGATCGGTTGATTGCGAAGCGTTCCAATAAACAGCGAGCCTTCCGTGCCAATGATTTCCGTGCGGATGTCGTGACCGTAGGGCGAGTTTCGGCTGGCCTCGATATCCCCTGCTGCACCGGAGTCAAATTCGACATACGTGAGCGCCTGATCCACATCGTTGTACTCTTCCATGAACGAATGCACCAGCACTCGCCCGTGTGCGGACACGGCAGTGATTTCCGCCCCCATCAGGTACCGCGCCATGTCGTAGTCGTGGATGGAGACGTCCATAAACATCCGTCCGCTGTGCTTGATAAACGAAGCGGGCGGCGATCCGGCGTCACGGGAAATTGCCTTGAAGTAAACGGGTTTTCCTATATCTCCTGCGCTGATCCTGCGCTTTGCCTCGGCGTAGGCAGGATCAAACCGTCTCATGAAGCCCACCTGGCAGATCACCCCGCTCTCCTTGATGATGTCGATGATCTCGTCCGCCTCTTCGAGATGCTGCGTGAGCGGCTTTTCCACAAACACGGGCTTGCCGTGTTTTGCCGCTTGTTTGATCATCTCGGCATGGGTGCTGGTCGGCGTCACAATAATGACCGCGTCGACATCGGGATCGGCAATGACTTCCTCCGGATTCTTCGCCCACGTTTGCAGGCCGAATTCTCTTGCAACCTGTTCCGCCCGTCCTTCCATCGTGTCGACAACACTCACCAGTTTGGCCCCGCTGATCTGATGGGTGGCGATATTTTTCGCATGGTGATACCCCAGGCGTCCCAATCCCAGAACTGCACAGCGAACCGTCATGGAATCACGCTCCTTTCCGACTGATGAATTTACGGTATATTCAGACCATTTTGCTCATTGTCCGGACCAATTCATCCGGTCCGTACCTGCTGCTTGTGCAATGCCGTCCGCAGCATCACTGCCGCTGCCTGCCCGCCTACCGTGCCGCCTGGCGCATCTCGATGCGCCTGCCCGTTTTGGCGCTTTCGTACACGGCTTCCAGCAGTTGAATCGAACGATATCCGTCTTCTGCGGTCACGGGCGGTTTTGTCCCGTGGACAATCGCGTCGATGAACAGCCGATCTTCCTCCGCGTACCCCCACTTCTCCTCCATCGGCAGTTGGAAGAAGTCGTGGACGTGTGCAGCCTGCTTCAAGCCCGGGGCGTACATCACCTTTTCCAATTCCTGTGTCGCGACAGTCGCATATGTCCCGTACACCTCCACGCTCTCAAACGGAAAGCTCCAACCGGCATGGGCGTACGTAACAAACGTGGCCACGGTTCCCGATTCAAACGTCAGCAGAATGGCAAACGTGTCCAATTCCGACTGGGAGATATGCTGTCTGCCCTCGCAGGAGACAGATTGCACTTCTCCAAACAAGTAGCGGCTCAAGTCCAGGAGGTGAAAAGGCGTTTCGTACAGGAACCCGCCGGTAACCTTCGGGTCGGCAGTCCAGGCGGGGTGCAGCAGTTCTCCCCGGTTCATCTTGAGGTGCGCCAGGTACGGGTTGACCTCGCCGGAGCCAATCAACTCCTTCACACGTTTGTACACGGACGCGTACCGGCGATTCATCCCCAGATTGTACACCGCTTTCGACGCTGCCGCCGCCTCCCTGATTTGCCGCGCTTCCGCCAACGACGTGGCCATCGGTTTTTCGGAAAACACGTGGATGTTGCGCTGCAAACACGCAAGCACCGGCTCCACGTGAAGCGTATTGGGGGTGGTGACATAGACCGCGTCAACACCGAGATCAAACAGCTCTTCCAGGCTCCCGACCGCTTTCGCCCTCCCTGCCTCCACCGCCAGGGCTGTCGCCCGTTCTTGCGAGATATCGGCCACGCCCACAATCTCCACCCGCTCATCGCGCTTCAGGATCGAGGTATGTACCTTGGCGATCCCGCCTGCTCCCAAAATGCCTACCTTTACCTGTGCCATGAAAAACGTCTCTCCTCTCTCCACACAAATCCGGGTTAACGTCAGTGGAAAGCGCTTACACTTTTCCTCCGAAAAATTGCACCCTGCTCGCTTTTCTTAGTAGACCGAACCGATTGAGAGGATGGTTTATGCCGTGAAATCACTGCGTTTATGGTGCAGGAGGCTTCCTGCCGATACTTGCGCAAGCGCTTTCTCTAATTTGCCTTCATTTTACATCCATTGCCCATTTTCTTGCAACACATTTTTCAAAAATTTAAAAAAGAAAGAAAAAAGACGCGCAGCCATCCCCTTCACGTGTGTGAAGAGGAGCAGAGCGTCTGTCTCCGGGCAGCATCGCGATGCTTATGGGAATCTACCGCCGGTCCGTCCTACTGCTGGTCCGTCTACGCAATGGGCTTTGTGGACTGGCGAATAATCAGCTCGGGCGGTAAAATGACACGCTGCTTCGTCTTTTTGTCACCTTCGATTTCACGTACCAGCAAATCCATCACCTGACGTCCCATCTCGTCAATCGGCTGGGCGATGGTCGTCAGCGGCGGATCAACAATGGACGCCAGTATCGTGTTGTCAAACCCAACGACAGACACATCGTCAGGGATGCGCAGCCCCAACTCTTTGGCTGCCTGGTAGACGCCGATCGCCAGGAAGTCAAAACAAGCAAAAATCGCTGTCGGCCGTTTGGGTGACGTCAGCAGTTCACGCGCCGCCCGCTTCCCGTCCTCCCGCGAATAATCCGTCCGGATCACCAGGTCTTCCGTAAGCTCCAGCCCATGGTCCTCCAGCGCCTGCCGAAACGCCTCCAGCCGATATTTGTCACTCGTGCGATTCATGTTGCCCACAAGGATGGCGATCCGTTTGTGCCCCAGCGATACCAGATGCTGGGCAGCCTGATACCCGCCCAGATAGTCATCGACCGCTACCACGTCGATCATCAATTCCGGGATGTCCTGCGCAATCAGCGCCACCGGCAGATTCTCCTCCAACAGCTCCCTGAGGACGCGATGATTTCTCGCGTTCGTGCCGATGATGATACCGTCGACACTTTTCTGTCTCAACAAGGACAGGTACATGTCTTCCGTATCCGGGTTGTTGTCCGTGTTGCACATCAACAGGTTAAAGCCCAATTCCCGTCCCCGGTCCTCCACCCTCCGCGCAAGCTCCGCAAAAAAAGGATTGGCCACATCCGGAATGATGAGGCCGATCGTGCGCGTACGCTTTCCCGTCAACGCGGATGCGACCACGCTGGGCTGGTAGCCCAACTGCTCAATCACGTCCAGGACCCGTTTCTTCGTCTTCGCGCTGATCCGGCCGGTATTGTTGATCACCCGGGATACCGTGGAGATGGACACGCCAGCCTTTTTTGCCACGTCGTAAATGGTCGTCTTCATTTCTCATCCACTTTCCTATCAGACTTTGGCGATTCGCCATTTGGGAAAGCGCTTGCTCTCCTGTCTGTCTTCAGTTTACCGGGTCGTTTTTTGTTTCGCAATTGATTTTTGCGGGAATTTTTTAACGATTTTGCACAAAACAACCCTCCCCCTGAGCTATTGGGGGCGGGTATGCGGAGGGCGAGATACATGACAGTAAGCGATTGGAAAATGTCTATTCGTCTCCTTTTGATGAAGTACGGCTGTTTGGCGAGCATGCTTATTGACGTTTGCGTGCTCGCTTATGCGGCTCTGAAGGCTGGATAATTTTGGGGAATTTTATCATACTCATCTTTAATGTTCCGGTAGCGAAAGCTTGCCAAGAAAATTCTCAGAGGATACGAAAAGAGAAAAGCCGAACAGGTGATCAGGTAAAACCCCTATCACTGCTCGGCCTCTTGGTCAACTATTGGAATATGTTAATTGCCTCATGCTATCGTTGGTTTTGTTTTTTTCGTCAACTTGGCGATGACTTTATTCATCAGCATCCAAAGAATAAACCCAACATACCCGCCGAATGTGTTCAAAATTAGATCATCAACATCAAAATATCCCAGCTTCGTAGTAACTTGGATAATCTCGATCGCCAAGCTAAATGCAAGGGAATAACCGAGAATTCTTAATGCGGATCTAGCTTTCGAAAACAGTACTGGCAGCAGCACACCGAAAGGCAGGAATATCAAAATATTTCCGAAGGTGTTGAAAAACCACGTATTAAAATTATAGTGCTCAAAATTCAGGAGATAGGTAATGATATTTTTAAATGGAACCAGGTTATAACGACTTGTGGGTTCAACACCCGAGGTTATTACATGCTCCCGAGAACTCAATCTAAACTCATCAAAAAAGAGTAGTTGAAGTACCACCGCAATGTAGATCAATAACCCGATCCAGGCGCACCCATTAATCCACTGCTTATAAGGAAAGATGGCTTTTTCCAAGCTCTTGCCAACTTTTTCCGTATCACCAAAAGCGTTAATTGCCATTTGTATAGACTCTGACTCCGAAAAACCTTTTGCTATATACTCCGCTTTTAACTGCGTAAGATGATCCAAAAATTCAGTGTAGAGTTCATGTTTTTCTTCTTCCGAGACATCAATGTTTGCAATGATTTTTTTAAGATATGAATCGAAAGGATTCATGCGAATTCCACCTTTCTGCATGCTTGAATAAGAAGATTTATCTGATTCCATGATCGTAATTTTTCTTGCAATTCCGCTTTCCCTTCGTTCGTAAGGGAGTAGAATTTCCTCCGTCCCGTTTCTTCATTCTCTACCCAATAGGATCTCAACAATCCCTTTTTCTCCAACCGTTTCAGAGCAGGATATAGCGTTCCCTGGCTCATCAAATATTCACCGTTACTAAGAGCCTTTAGCTGCTGGATAATGTCATATCCATATGTATCCTGCCGGCCAATAATAGAAAGAAGTAGGATATCAATACTCCCCTTTAATATCTCCTTATCCATATGTTTACACCTCCTGGTAGACATTGTATAGCAACATATGTCGCTTTACAAGGTAATACGGTAAAAAAATTTTGGTGAGCATTAAGCACTCCCAACGACTGAACGCAATGGAAATGATGTTCTCCAAGAGTCGCTCGGCCGTCCCCGGGGTAATCCCCGGGGTTTTTGTTTAGCAAATATAAATGGGGTGATTAGAATCGAAATTCTCGAAACAGTCAAAGCCACATTGTGGTAAAATAGGTAGTAGTTTTAATGTTTGTGAGGAGGTTACCCTATGTTCCGAAATAAAATTTATTGGATGTTACTCACTCCTTTTTTGGCAATTGCAGTAATACTGGCTTTTTGGTTACCTCCAAAACAAAAACCACTTACATTGCTTGTCGTAATCGTATTCTGGGCAGTGTATTATCTCTGGGATTCTTTCGACAAAAATCTTAAATCCAACAAACAACCATAATCTCCCTACACATTGGTTAATTACGATTTACCGGGGTGTGTAACCATTTTGTACAATTAATAGGCAAAGGCCATCGTAAATTGTTGAACAATTCCGTTCGTCATAACGTCGGTCATTTTAAGTGCTTGTGCTTCAATCCTGTCACTTAATGCAATGTTTTTCTACATAGTTTCCGGCGATACGGGCAGCCACTTCGCTGCTGAGCAGCCTCAAATGTTTATACAACATGTCTCTCCATTCCTCTGTGGACCATTAATTCTGCCCAGAAGGCAGCAATCTCATCCTCATTGCGAACCAACGTTTCTGGGCATCTACAGCTGCTGTGGTATTGCCTGTTTTCAGCGCCTGAACCAGTTCAGCCGCTATCGTAAAATGTCAGGCTCAACAAATCGCCAAGTCGTGCTGCGATTGCCTTTCCATAAAAAGGTTCAAGGGCGGCTGCAAAATCTGTGGGATTCCGAAGAAGCCTTTTAATGGTTTCATCCTTATCAGGTTTGTGCTTATACCTACTTTGTAAAAAGATTGGCCGTTATTCGATCGTTTTCCGTTCTGGTTTCCCCTGTTCAGCAAGTTACCGATAAAATCAAGAAATCCTTGATTTCTCAAGGATTTCTGCTGTTAGGAGTGTGGCATTCGGTGTTTGATCATTATACCAATCAATATGCGCGCTGGATTCGTGTACTTGCAGGTGTAGTACTTGCCGTTGGAATTATCAGTGGAGTCGTACTCTGGATGATTGACGAGAGACACTTCTTTCTCACCCTCGTGTCCCCTCTGGTTTACTCTATTGTCAGCAGTATCTTAATGTATGGGTTTGCAGAAATCATTGAGATCCTGTATCGGCTCTACCAGCGATTCGATGCAGTGGATAGCATCAACAGTCTCTTGAACATTTACGTGAGACAAAATAGCCGCCAGTAAAAGGCGGCTTTTCTTATGACATACCCTTCATGTCCTTTCGCACAAGCGACTTATTTTTGGTGATCATAACAATAAATTTTTCCTTTAAATCGGGCGGGATTGGCCAGGCAGTACTCTTTTACCTTTTGGGGTACTGGCTTGCCGCATATGGCACATTTTGCCTGTTCATTAACAATTGTCTTTTGAGTAAAAAGGCCGTTCCCTTTCAGACTGTCAGTATGCAATGCTCGAATTGCCGGATCGGTGATATTGGCTTGTTTTAACGCCAAATACATCTCGTCAATCTGCTCAGCCGTAAATTTGCTTTTCTTCTCTGTCAGTTTGATGTAGTTTATCTTTCGTTCAATGAATTCCGTCAACTCTATGTCATATACTATCAGGTCATTGGAAGAAATCTTCCGTAACGCTGGATCGACACTAAACGTAGCCCGTCTGGTAAATGAGATTAGGGAAACGATATCTTCTCGTGATGCGTTTGTAATCTTTCGTACGATTTCAATATGTCCGTAATTTTGGTTAAACGGATTCATCATAGTAAATCGATTGTTAACGTTCCACTGTTTGTCGTCTCGCCCTCCTTTGATCTCCCCTTGATAATTCTTCGTCTCGATAACAAAAATGGCATACGGTGTAAGGAGTACGTGGTCAATCTGAGAATAGCCAGACTTCGCTGCTGGGTTTGTCACCAGAAGGTCAGCAAGATGCTTATACTCTTTTGGCATCTGGTCCAACTGAATATTTACCTTGTACTCACCGATTTCCCCTTTTCTCACAGATTTTTTCTGCTGCTCTTGTTTATTTTTATTTTGCGTCACCTTTTTCGTGGCAGGTTCCTCTTTTTTTGACTGAAAGAGACCAAGTATTTTGGATATCAAGAGTAACACTCCTTGAAAATGCTGTTGCCTTCCCGCTTTTTAACTTGGAACTTATCTCGTAATCGCAGTCACTCCAAACGACATGATCTAGTAAAATTTTACACCAATAGTTTCAATAATAGTAGATCATTGGCCCCAACAATTCAACATCACAAACACGCATTTGTACGAGAGTCAGGGTGTTTCACATAAAAACTACTTGGTATAACCTCCTGCTTTAAGATCATGAAGCATCTCCCTCACCATTTCTGGCCGCCCGCATCTGTAAACAAAAAAACATCAGGGATTTCTCTGATTCCAAAGAGAATTACCCTGATGTTTCTGCTCTTGTCCGAATCGGTCAAAGCGATGAGCTACTTTTCTTCGCAGACGTAGTTGGCAATCTCGACCAGATTCTGGTCGGGATCGCGCAGGTAGACAGAGAGGATCGGCCCTGTCGCTCCCGTCCGTCGCACCGGTCCTTCAACGATCTCCCCGCCGTGCGACACAATGTGGCGGATCACCTCGTCAAGCGGTGTCTCGGTGATAAAGCACACATCGGCTGACCCCGGGGTCGGGTGCAGCGCTTTCGGTTCAAACTCCTTGCCCGCCTCATGCAGATTGATTTTCTGCTGCCCGAACTGCAACGCCTTCCTGCCGTTGCCAAACGTGACCTCTTCCATTCCCAATATTGTCGTGTAAAAACGGACCGTCGCATCGATATCCTTGACGGTCAAGACAAAATGGTCCAAACGATCGATCTTCATTTGCTCCGCCTCCTGTCAAACTCTCACGTTTTTCCAGGGTGAGAAAAGGATGATGGTGGAGTTCGCCTGCTTCTTGCCGGCATAGCCACCGTCCCTTACTCAAGCAGTTCATTGAGTGTTTTCTCTCTCAATCTGATTCCCCGCTTTCTTTTCAAAATGGACGTGCAGCCGGTACAGACAAATATCTCTCGTCCAGCGGTAGAGAATGGGGCTGTCCTGGGGGTCGATATCGAAATTCAGGGAAAACACACCGTCGGTGAAAGCAACCAATCCCTTCGAGCTGCCGCTCCAATTGCTCATCGGCTTTTCGGCTATCAACTTGGCCACTTGTTCCTCGTTGTAGGTCCATAATTTCTGTGATGATTTGTCCGAGAAGTCAATCCGTTTGCGGAATTCCTTCTCCGTCAAATACCGATGAAAGAAAGGAGCAACCTCTCGCGGAGTCACGGAGTGATACCATCTTTGCTCTCCCCGATTCAGCATGTAAAGCAGGACGATCATTTTATAGCTTTTTGTCATTGAAGTCGCTTCGACTTCGTTGAGCCAATGCTCATATTTTCTCAGCAGTTCACTCTCCAGCTGACTTAATTGACCAGCCCAATCCAGAAAACGGATGTACGACGTAAATTCCTGTCTGTACGCACGGCTGTTTTCCCTGCCGTACAGATGAAGTTCCAGGTAGGTTGGAATCCGACCCAAATCGCGTTTGACTTCCTCAAAAGCCTGGAGAAGTTTTTCCTTGCGCGGCTGCCTTTTACGCGCCATTTCTTGCAGCAGGTTGATCACACCCGTTTCCAGTTCCATGCTGCAATTAAACGGTACGACAGGCTTGCAGTCCTGATTCTTTCTTTCCGTACCCGTTCTTGTATCAAAAAGGGTCAGTTTCACATCCGCATTGCGATAGTTTCCAATCAAATCAATAATCGTGCAGTATTCTTTGGTCGGATACAAACGCAAGCCGCGGCCAACTTGCTGGGTAAAAATCGTTAACGATTCCGTCGGACGGACAAACAAGAGCGTATCCACCGAGGGGATATCCGTTCCTTCATTAAAAAGATCAACAGTAAAAATGACGTCCAGCTCTCCTTTTTCCATCTGGCGAATCGCCTCTGCCCGAGACATTTCCCTCGTCCTGGAGTGAAGGCTGAGCGCCCGAACACCTTTAGCCCGAAAAAATGTACTCAAGAAATCCGCTTGACGGATTGAGGAGCAAAAGGCAAGCGTTCTGGTTTGCTTATGTTTGTTCCACGCCGCATATATTTTTGCAGCCATCTCTTCTTTGAGCTGTGCCTGTAACAGCTCTTCTTCGGCATAACGGTTGCCCAACCAGGTGATTTGCGAATAATCCGTATCGTCATACACGCCATAGTAGCGAAACGGAGCCAACCATCCTCGCTGCACTGCTTCGATGAAATCGAGCTGAAAGGCAACATTTCCGTCACAGATGGCGTATACGTCTTTCCCGTCTGTCCGATATGGCGTCGCGGTGATTCCCAGCAGGAAAGTGGGTTGAAAATAATCTAGCACTCGCCTGTATGAGTTCGCCGCAGCATGGTGAAACTCGTCCACGATAATCAGGTCAAACTCGTCTGGACGAAACCTTTCCAGATGCCGCTTTATGCTTAACGTGTAGATCGAGGCAAAAACGGAATCTGCTTGTCTTTCCTTTGTTTGGCCGTCATAGATCCCGCCGGTTCGTTCCGGCATCACTTCCGCAAAGGAACGGCGCGCCTGGTACAGCAGCTCTTCCCTATGGGCGATAAAGAGAACCCTGTTAAAGTTTCTTGCAAAAAAAGCAGCCAGATACGTTTTCCCTAGTCCGGTAGCCATGACCACCATCGCTTTGTCATAGCCTTCACTCATCGTTTTTTCCAATTCTTCGAGCGCGATTTGCTGAGCTGGACGCGGAACAATACCACCATAGGAAGCGACTGCTTCTTTCAGCACAAAAGAATCCCGTTTTTCGGCATCCTCGTATACCGGCATGGTTAGTTCAATCTCTTCCGTTTCCGTCCACGTCTTCACAAGGGAGGGATGAAGACGGTGATACTCCTCATACTCCCTTGCATAATCCATACAAGTCTCGCTGTTCAGGGGAACTGTCTGCTCATGGTAAAACAGGTGCATGAATCTGGTTTGCGCTTCTTCAAATGTCATGGGTGCAGCCTTGGCCTGCATCGCCAGATTCCACTCGACGCCATACGTTAATGCGGACCGCGACAGATTGGATGAGCCAACAATCAAAACCCCATCGTTGTCTTCATATTGGAGGAGATACGCTTTGGGATGAAAAGATGTTCCGCCACTTCGCCACAGGCGTACCTCTATACGCGGGTCAATCTCAAGCAGTGCCTGCAGCGCATGTGGCTGCGTCACAAACAGGTAATCTCCAGCAAGCACCTTTACTTCTGCGCCGAGTTCGATTGCCTCTTTCAAATGCGGCTCAAGCAGGCGAACACCGGAGTACATGACAAAAGAGGTGAGTATGTAAATGGAGGAAGCTTTCTTCATCTCCCTCGTCATTTCTGTAAACAGATTTTCCGTAATAAGTCTGACGTCTGCCATTAATCTTCTACCTCATGAAGAAACAGCTTTTGCTCGAATCCTCCCCGCTTCTCCGCTTTGGATCTGCGAATCTCTTCCAGATCCCTCGGGGAAGCTCCGTGAACACGGGCGAGCGCATATACGACTTCCAATACATCCGCCAGTTCTTCCAGACTTTCCCGATCGGATTTAGCAGAGTTGTACTCGTCAAGCTCTTCCTGGCACTTTTCACGGAGCTTGACCAGGTACTCTTCATCTGATAATACGCTGGTCGTATATCGTTTCCCGGTTGCTGCGATAATTTCCGGTATCCGGTCTCGGATCAATTTGTTGTAGATCGGCATAATACATTCTCCTTTAGGGATACGGTACGAGATTGGGGATTGCTTTGCGGATTCCCCCACGCGGGTCGTCAATGTCTCCCTTGTAACGGGGAATCAAGTGTACGTGCAGATGCATCACTGTCTGTCCGCCGTACTCCCCAACATTGACGCCGATGTTGTAGCCGTCGGGGATGTATTCTCGATCAAGCAGTTCTTTTCCCTGCTTTATCAGCTCATGGACGGCCATGATCTCTTCATCAGCGGCGTCGAAGTAAGTGGCCACATGACGTTTGGGTACGATCAACAAATGGCCTCGTTGAACCGGGTATTTATCATAAAAGGCAATGGCTTTGTCGTTTTCCAGGATGATTTTAAGAGACTGTGTATCGCAGAAAGGGCATTTCATCATTATTACCATACATCCTCCTCACTCTTTATATGCTCTGATAACAAGTTTACCTTATCCGGCAGAAGTTTGGTGTCGTGATCAGCAGTCATCCAGATTATAGCCATTTTTCTTCTCACGAATTGCCTCAACACGAATGGATCTGTGACCATTTTCCCTCACAATTCCTTATGATCAGCATAAACAGGCTTGCGCTGATATGACGGATTACCATGATGCGGCAACCGCTCGACCGTCCCCTGGTTAATCCCGGGGTTTTTTGTTAAATGATCGACAACAGCAAAAAACCCTTGATTTCTCAAGGGTTTGACGAGCGACAAGTTTGCTATTGCCTTCTCCATTCGCGCCAGATCGCAGGGAATACGTTGGTCACATACCCTTTGAAGGTGATAAATGACTCCCCGGTCTGACGGACTTTATAGGGGATATCCACTTCACGCAAGCGGTATCCCTTACGCAAAATATTCATCGTCATCACTTGGGCGTAATTGTAATCGTGAATGATCTCCAGGTCCCTAAGGACTGATCGGGAAAAGGCGCGAAAGCCTGTCTGTCCGTCCGTGATCCATTGACGCAAAAGGATGACCTGCAATGCGGTGAAAAAATAGTTTCCCAGCCTCCTGTGCAGCTTCATGCCTTTGACCCGTCGCATGAAGCGGGAGGCCAATACATAGTCTGCCTGGCCGTCAAGAATCGGGGCAACCACACGCGGGATATGGTCCGCCGGGTACTCGTCGTCCGCATCGATCATCACTGCCAAATCCGCGCCCAATTCATAGGCTTTCTTCAGACCTGCTCGTACCGCTGCACCCAATCCCCGATTGGTGGAAAAGCGAAGGATGTGCTCTACTCCTGCTGCCTTGGCCACTTCCTCTGTCCGATCCGTCGAGCCATCGTTTACCACCAACACTTCCACCTGGACATCATGCTGAAAATGTCTGGGTACCTTGCCGATCACACGGGCAATCGATTCTTCCTCGTTAAATGCGGGGATGACGATGATCAGTTTTTTCATGCTGTGTTCCACCATCCTGTACAAACGCTTCGTGTAATACTGGTCCTCTCGCATGGTCTGGAATCGGGACACCCAAGAGCGCGCTGATCGTGGCAGCGACAGATACGATGCTGCGGAACTCGTTTACTCGTTGTCCCTGCTTGATCATGGGACCATGCATCATGAAAGGAACGAATCGCTCTCCTTCATCGAGATGCCCATGTCCGCCAATCCCGTTTCCTTGTCCGTGGTCAGCCATGACAATAAACGCCGTATCATCCAAAAGCCCGCGCTCTCCCAGCCAGGAGTGGAAGTCTGCGATTAACTTGTCCGCTTCGTGAATCTTTTGCAGATATTCGGGGTAATGCACCCCCCGGCTGTGCCCCGTTTGATCGACGGCAATCATCTGGACGATAAACAGATCCGGTTGTTCTCGTTCATAGATCACTTTTGCCTGATTCATAATCTTGTAGTCAACGATATCGTTGTGAGAAACAGCCGTGAAACTCTCCACGTCATCGCCGAAGGCATCAATCAGATGGGCGCAGCCGAACAGAATGCCTTTTTTCCCTTGCTTCTTCAACACATCGAAAATACTCTCCACCTTCACCCCAAGGCTCCACACCATGTTGGATCGGATACCGTGCTCCCGTGGATACGTACCTGTGAACATGGAGGAGAAGCATGTCACGGTCCGGGCTGGATAGATCGTCTCCATCGTCTCATAAACTGTACCTTCCCGCATGAGTTGATGAAGGAATGGCGCATCCGCCTGATACAGCTTGTCCTTTCGGCAACCGTCAATCACCACGATCACCACTCGCTTGGCCAGGGGTTTTTCAGGAAGCTCATTTGGCGTGACATAATGCGGATACTCCTTGGGCTTCCAGTTAAACAGGAAACGATGAACCAGGTACGCGTAAACGGCCAATATGATCGTGAAAACGAGTACCTTTCCTCCCGTTCCTCCCCCCGGTTCCGCCTGATAAAGCGCCGTAAACAGGATCAATTGCAGGGTGAATTTCGGTACCTGCTCCAGTACATTGCCGCTCGTAGAATCACTGTTGATCAAAAAGAGCCGCCATATCCGCAAAAAGTTCCACCAGGTGGTCCCGATCCGCAGGTGATAGTAAAGCGTTCCCCAGAAAAAGACCGTAAAAAACACGTACATACCAAGCGCAAACCAGATGAGATTCCCATCCATTACACCAAACAGGATGCCGCCCGCAAGCAGGGGAACCAACAAAAACCAGCGCAGATGAAGCGGAAAATCAAACAAATAATACACCACAAAAACAGGCAGCATGTATACAAAAGCATGGAAAAAGGACGCTGCCTGCAGATCCGTCGCGTGGTACATCAAAAAAACGCCAAGCACAAACACGGGCGTGAATGTCTTGCCTTCGTTCAAGACATTCCAGCATCGTGCCATGACAACCTCGATTGCGGAAGCCTTCTTCATCTCTTCACTCCTTCCTCCCAAAACCAGTCAGCAAACAACCGGATTCCCTCTGAAAGCGATACCTGTGCCCGAAATTCCAGCTCCTGCTCGGCACGGGTCGTGTCAGCCCACGTGAGCGGCACATCGCCAGCAGGAAGGTCTCTCCACTCAATCACGGCACGTTTGCCTATTGCCTTCTCCAGTTCTGCCACCAGTTTCTCCAACGGAACCACGCACCCATTCCCCAGGTTATAGGTTCGATTCACAGCTTGGGGACGAAAGCAGGCGCGGACAATGCCGTCGGCAATATCTGACACATAGGTGTAGTCTCGTCCCATTGCGCCCCGGTACAAGGTAATCGGTTCTCCATTCATCATCTTCATGACAAATTTCCAGAGAGCCATGTCCGGTCGTTGCTCGGGGCCGTACACCGTAAACGGGCGAACGATCGTCACAGGCAGATGATACAGCCTCTGATAGGTGCGGCAGTACATCTCGGCCGCTGCCTTCGCTGCGGCATAAGGCGAGACAGGCTGCAGCTCATCATCCTCCCGGCAAGGACGATTGACAGCCGGTCCGTATACGGAGGAAGAGGAAGCAAAGACAAACCGGGATACTCCGAACTGAGCAGCCAGGGAAAGTACATGAACCGTCCCCTTCACATCCACGTCCACGTACTTGGCAGGATGGACAAGCGACGGTTGAACCCCCGGCATGGCAGCGAGGTGAATCACGCGATCAGGCTGAAAAAAATGAAATACCTTTTCCAACTCCGAAAAGGTAAGGATATCGACATGGCGCCATTGCACATGCGGCAACTTCAACAGCTTGTTCAGGCGCTCCTTTTTCCATTTGGGATCATAGTAGGGGTCGAGTGAATCCACGATGAGAACCTGATGATCGTGAAGTTTTTCCACGACATGGGAGCCGATAAAACCGGCTCCCCCTGTAATTAATACCTTCATGCTTTTACTTCCTTTGTCTGTACAGTCTGTTCACGTGTCTTCCCTTGCGGCAGTTCAGGTTTGTGCTCTCCGCGACCGCGCAGCAGCAAATACAATACCAGGAAATATCCCCAATAAATCAAGAACTCTTCGAGCGAAGGTGAGGACGAGTACCCGAACAGCGCCTTCAGGAAAATACCGACCTGCCCGGAAATGAGCGGTTCTTGACCGTGATCCCGGATGTAATGTTCTTCATCGATGGGATGCTCCGGCATAAACCACGTCAGATCATACAATTGCGGCGTCACAGAGCCGATGACATGCATGTCCTGAAGGATGGAAAACCCCTGGACGAATAATCCTGCGGCGATCAAAACGATAAATACACCCGTAATCTTGAAGAACGTCTTGAGCTGAATCCGCATCGTGCCTTTGAAAAAGAAGTAGGTCACGACAGCAGCCAGAAGGATACCGGCAAATGAACCCCATGTCTGCATGGCTTTGCCGATGTCTCCGCCCGTAATCGCGGCGAAGAAAAAGACAGTCTCCACACCTTCGCGAAGAACGACGAGAAAAGCGTGAACCACCATGCCGACGACATTACCGGTGGTAATAAACTGGCTGTATTTTCCCTGCAACTTGCCGGAGACTTCCTTGGATTGCTCCGCCATCCAGAACACCATTTGGGTCAGCAAAACTCCGGAAACGAGCATGATCCCTGCTTTCATATAGTTCTGGGAACCCATTGAGGCGAACCCGTCCAGCACGACCTGGAAGAGCAGTGCCATCCCCAAAGAGGCAACAATCGCGAGCGATGCGCCGAGCCAGACGTGCTTGACGTACTCCGGATGATCTACCCGCTTTAGATACGAGGTAATAATTCCGACGATTAACAATGCCTCCAGCGCTTCTCGAAAGGTAATCAAAAATGCTTGCAATTCCACCCCGTTCACCTCCGCATGCTGTCATGAACCTGCTACTGCCCGGTCTTGATCAGTCTGATCCACTCTTGTCTTTTATCCTGACGAACTTCGTATAATACGATGTCATGGTACGTGGGATAGAGCCACTCATTTCCCCGAAATCGGGCTGCTTCCTTCACATATTCCTTCAGCTGTTCATTGTGAAATCCGTCCAATACACGATCTGTCAAATAAACATGATCGGGCAGCACGGAATACGCAAGGATGGAGGCCTGAAAATCGGACCACTTCCTGAGCCGGACAGTTGTAACAGAAGGATAAAGGTAACGTATGACGCGTTCTTCTTCATACGTATAAATGATACTCGATTCACCACGATCAGCTTGTGCCACATAATGGGCGAGTTGTGCCATTGGTGAATCCGTCACCGGCTGCTCACGGACCTGGATGACACCCACGGCAGCCGTACTTGCGGCCAGTGCTGTCAACAAGATGGGGGAGAACCGCCTCCACTGCTGCAAGCCCCAGACAATGCCCCAGATCAATGGAATCATCAATGGCAGGATATGACGAGGCTTCTCGACATTCTGGGCAAAAAAGGCCCAGAGGAGATAGGGAACGATCCACAGGAAAAGCAACACGATGTGTTCCTTGTTCCCCGTCTGCAGCCAGCGCGTCTTTCCTACCGCTATTCCACCCCCCGTGATTCCCGCACAAACAAGAATCAGGATGAGACAGCTGAACCATGAGTTCTGCTCGTTCCACGGCGCCCCCAGCCCGGCGGCAAACCACTGCCGCCCAATCCAATAGAGAAGTCGCTCTCCCGCATCGCTTCCTGTGTACGCTCCTCCCCAATCGGAAAAATGACCTTCTGTGAATGCTGCTGCCAACCTCCAGAAACCTGTGAGGCTTCCCACATTCAGCACCAATCCGTACAGCCACAACAGATTGACCAATAATGAAGAAACGATTGCACTGACAACATCGCCGTACCGCCGGGTATCCCTGCCGTACACGTACAATGCCCAGGCAAACACGGCTCCCAATGGCAGGTACGAGATCCTCACGCCGTACAATAAGCCCAGCAGGATTCCCGAGAACACCAGTACCAGTGCCCGCTTTTTCTCCGCCAAACCAGGGTCAACCACGACCAATGAGGCAGCTACGAGCCAGACAGCCAGCAAATTGCCGAAGCTGTCCGAAAGCGGTTGGGTTCCCAAGACCATGCCAAGCGGGTTTACTGCCCAAAGAACCGCCACCCAGACAGCTGTCCGCTGATGGCTGCACCGCTTGACAATCGAATACAGCGGGAACACTGTGCAAGCGTTCGCAAGAGCAGACAGAAGGGACAGCGCCAAAAACGGATTCGCGATCAAACGCGCGAAGCCAATGGCAACCAACATGTATACCGGATAGCCGGGAAAATGCGGCTGCATCAGCGACAGATCGTAATTGTCCACGCCAAGGGCGAAGTCAACATCATCCCAGCCAGCCGGTCCATGTGCCAGAAATGGCAGGCGGATCACAAAGGCCAAGCACGCGATTCCAAACGGAAGCAGGACATTCATCTCTTATGTGCGCCGTTTTTGCATCGTGCGAACAACGATGAACAAGATCACGAGCACGATCAGGACAAGCGGCAGCCAATTCTTTAGATTGTCTGTTATGGTGGAGGTATCGTTCCCCACTTCATTTCCCGGACCTTGCCCAGGTGTGAAATGCCCCACTTTCAATTCAGGCATGTTGAAAAATGTCTGAAGGCTTTGCAAGATCTCATCCTTGTGAGTGATGAACGCCTGCTGATCCGGTTCCTTCACGCCAACCCCGAACAGCCCGGGATTCCCCAACGCCTGCAGTGTCAGATCAAAACTTTCCCGTACTTTCTGATCCAATGCCGCATCTTTTCCCTTGATGACAGGGGAAAGGGCATCATAGGTAGCCAACGCTTTGGCAAGCAGCAGTTTGCTCTGCTGATAGTTGGCGAATTCCTTCTCCGCGCTTTCCAGGCGCCTTGCAACGTTTAACACAAGCGTCTTCTGGTACGCACTGATTGCAGCCTGTTTATCCTGCGCCAGCAACGCTTGCGTGATCGCCTGACTCGGCTCCGGCCCCATGTGCATGTCCAGTTCCTGTTTGATGCTCTCAAAGGTCTTGGAAGCTCCTGCGTAGTCAGCCGGCGTTTGATTCAGTTTTGCCACGACTTGTTTGTAGTTCTCCGCCACAGCCTCTTCGTTTGGATTGCCGTATGAATACGCGAACGCCGCATGCGGCACAAGCGTAAACACCGCCAATAACAAAGCAAAGAGGGAGGACATGAACTTACGTGCATAAGACATTACCCAGCCCCCCTGCAAATCCACTTTTCTTATTCTGTTACATTATTTCCCGTATTTTTCAAGCAAGTCGAGCACAGGCTTGATCTGTTTGAAACTCTCATCTGCTTTTGCCTTGTCCTGAGCTTTTACGGCGTCAAGATACTGCTGCGCAAGTTTCTGGAGGGCATCCGCTTTCTCCGCACTGCCGAGAGCCTTCGGCAGATCCGTCTTGATCATATCGATGAACAGAGCTCCTTCGAGCGCGGTGATTGCTGCCTTGTCGTTGCCCCAGTTTTCAACAGACGCTTCATATTCACTCTTGGCTGTCTTCGCAATCGCGCGCACATACGCTTGATTGATTGTGTCGCCTTTGACGTTTTTCACGTCGTTGGAGAGATCGAACTGGCTGTTAATGAAATCCGCATCTTCTTTGTCGTGTTTCTCCAGGTAAGATTGCAGAGATTGGAAGAACGCCCAGCCTTCTGCCTGACCTACTCTCGCGTCATCCGCCTTGCCTTCTTTCACCAGTTTCTCAATCTTGTAGGCGTATCCTTTTTCAGCGCCCGATGCCAGGTAGAATGCTTTCATGATGGATTTGTCGACGACTTGCTTGCCAAGGTTAAACGCGAGATTGTCGCCTTTTTCAATGGCGCCTTCCATCTCGGCAAAACCGGCGTCAATTGCGCTGACGAGTTGCGTTTCATACGCATTGTCGCGCTTCTCGATCATCGCTTTCAGCACGCCGTCATAATATTCTTTTGCTTCGCCCAATTCCTTTTTCGCTTCGTCTTTGTTGGCGAATTGATCATTTGCTCCCTTGAACTCGTTGCGAATGGAAAGGAACGCTACTTTTTGCAGCAATTTATCGCCGATCTGGGCAACAACTTTTGCCGGCAGCTGACCGTCCTTGCCTGCGTTCAAAGCAGCAGTGATTTGTTCATTTACTTGTGCACTGTTCGCTTCATCCATGGATTGAACATGAGATTTTAATTTTTCGTCGTACAGTTTGATCGCTTTGTCCCAATCCACTTGTTCTGCTTTCAAGACTCCTACCAGTTCTTTGGTTGCACCGACAAGATCAGCAACCGCAGATTTCCTGGCCTCCTCTTGCGCAGCCGGTTGTTGTGTCGTTTGGGTCTGCGCATTGTCTTGAGGCTGCGCCGCAGGCTTGTCACCGCATCCAGCAAGCAGCAGGCTCATGACCAAAGCAGTCGTGGAAAGAACTTTTACCGGTTTCATGTTACGAGGTCCCCCTAAGGTGCGTTTTATTGATAATCATTATCACTCTCAGCAAAACTCATTGTAAAGATAATGAGACTCGTTGTCAATTAGCAAAGAAAAAATTATCGGCCAATCGCTATATAATCGAACCCCATCTGCTCCAGTTTCGCTCGTTGATAAAGAGAGCGAAAATCAAACATAACCTTGCGCGACAAGGCCTGAGCTACTCTGTCCAAATCAAGTTGGCGAAACGATGGCCAATCTGTGACGATTACGATTCCGTCCTGGCCGGCCGCTGCTTCATACTCGTCTTCGGCGTAGAGACACCCATCTCCCCACAACTGCCTGGCCTCATCCAGCGCCTGCGGATCATACAGCGTCAGTTCTGCCCCCAACTGCAGCAGTTGGTTGATGATGGGAATTGCCGGGGATTGGCGCATGTCGCTGGTTCCCCCTTTGAAGGCTGTTCCCAGCACGCCAAGTTTGATGCCGTCCAGGGTGTTGTAATAATCGCTGATCTTTTGGACAGCGTAGCGATGCTGCATGTGGTTGCTCTCCATCATTGCTTCGATGATCGGCAGGGGCATCCCCCTCTCGCGGAAAAAGTGCGCAAAGGCTGCCGTGTCCTTTGGCAGGCAGGAGCCCCCGTAACCAGGACCCGGTTGAAGATAAGCCGGACCAATACGAGGGTCCTGGCCAATCGCCCGAGCGATTGTCAAGACATCTGCACCGACCAGATCACACACTCTAGAAATCTCATTGATAAACGCTACCTTCATCGCCAGAAAGCTGTTTGCGCTGTATTTGATCATCTCTGCTGTCTGAAAGTTGGTATAGATAAACGGTACCTCGCGTTCAATCAACGGCTGATAGATCCGCTGCAACCGCTCGATTGGAGCAGAGCGATCCGTCCCGATCACAACGCGATCAGGCCGCATAAAGTCGGCGATGGCCGATCCCTCCCGCAAAAATTCAGGGTTGGTCGCCACCTCAAAAGAACAAATGCCCGCCAGCCGTTCCCCGAGAAATTCCTTCACTCGCTGGGTCGTGCCCGGCGGGACTGTGCTCTTGATCACGATCAGTTTGTCTTCCGTCATGTGTTCGCTGATGGTGGACACGGCTGCGAACAGGTCGGACAGTTCGACGCTGCCATCAGGGAGACTGGGGGTTCCCACCGCGACAAAAATGACATCAGCGGATCGAATTGCAATGGAAGCATCGGGTGTAAACGTCAACAGTCCCTTCTGCATACTCTGGGCCATCCATTCTTCCAGTCCCGGTTCGAAGAAAGGAACCTGCCCTTTGTTCAGCGATTCGATCTTCTCCTTGTCCACATCGGTACAAACGACAGGCCATCCAAAAGCAGAAAGGCCGACCGCTGTTGTCAATCCGACATAACCCGCTCCCAACACGGCAACCTTATCCATTGCTCTCACCTCTGTTCCGATTCTTGCTGATCCAACTTCTCAATTCGCTCCATGGTATGGGGAGAGCGATCCACGCCCACAGCCCTGCCAGATAGGAAAAGGCAAACTTCCATCCGTGCGTCAGCAATGCCACCTCGTATGCTTGCTGCCAGCCCACACCAGCAGTCACCAGCGAAAACGTCATGACACTCTCATACGTACCCAACCCGCCAGGCGTAAAATGAAACAGCTGCCCTGCGATCGTCATGCTGTTTACCCAGAGACCTTTCAGTACGGAAAGATCGATGGACAAGGCATTCGTCACTCCCAGCACAACAAACGCTTCCAGCCCCCAGCTGGCAGCAATCGCCGCACAGATGAACCATCCTTTGGGGCCCGTAAAGGCTGTTTTGACGATCTGCACATGTTTTTTCAGCAAGGGCTTTTTCATCCCCCAGCGGAGCAAAACAACCAGACCTGCTGCCCCGATACCAGCGACCAGAAACAGAGTCGTCCACGCGTATGCGAGCCCCATCCAGAAGACGCCGATCCCCGCATATGCCGCCAGTACCAACAGATCAAGCGATCGCATCACCACGACAGAATGCAGGGATTCATCCCACTGCACATCCTTTTCTTTCGCCAGCAATCCAATTCGCACGGCGTCCCCTGCCTTGACGGGCAAAACGTGATTGATGAACAAACTGTAGAATTGCGCATACAAAAAGACAGAAAACGCGACATCCTTATTCACATACCATTTCCAGGCAAACGCTCTGAGACAAAAGGCCATCCCGTAGAGGAGCGCCATCCCCGCAAGCGTAAACGGATGGTGAAGCAATGTGAGGAGCTGTCTGTTTATCGCCTTCAGATCCAAAAAGAACACGCACAATCCCACAAATGCGGCAAACAACATCAGTTTACACACAAAAAAAAGCAGACGCTTCCCCATACTCATCATGTCCCTCTTCCCGCCTGGAGGTTTACGCACTTCCGTATTTCCAACAGAAAGATTATAAAGATCATAAAGGCAGTTCGCAATGATTCTCAGCTTCCCCCTGATTTTTTTTGCCGGACCATAAAAAAACCCCCTGCGTTCCCAGGGGTTACAGTCTGTAGACAAAGTCCGCGGTGTCATGTGTGATGGTTTCCGCTCGCTCTCTTGATGACCAGCGAAGGAGTGGGTAGCGTCCGCTCCAAAACGCGGAACGGGCAGGAGGGCCAACATGTGGGTATTTCGAAGAAGTCAGACTTGTGCCCCCTGTCTTCCTCACGTCCTGCGCTTCTCCGCTGAGGAAGTCGTTAGAGGAGCTCGTCTCGGCCCCCATCACTCCATTTATTCCCCGACTTCGCGTAGCACGATAAGGGGAAGGACAGTGCCTTTCCTAATGTCCTATCGATGTAATACACACCATCAACCAATTTGAGTGAGAAAAGGGAATCTACCTTTGAAGCTGAATGGTTACGTTATAACCAAATTCTTGGAACATGTAAACTAAGTTTGAACCGTCTATCAAGGTAATCGGCTTATCTTTTGCAAACTCTCTAGAGTCATTCCCAAAGTAACTGGTTGTAACTAATATACCTTTTGTAGCCCCTTCCGCCATTAAAGTCCCATAAAGATCCCTGACGGCTGAAACAGGAACCACGTTATTATACCGTTTCGCCTGGATTACAAATTTTCCACCTCTTATCGGATCCGGATCAAAAGCTATTGCGTCGACTCCCCCATCACGACTCGCTTGTGTCACCTTTACTTCTGCACCGTCTTTGGAAAACACCCTGGCAAATAATTCTCTAACTAGGTGTTCAAAATCCTCCCAGTCCATGGTCGCAAGATTCGTTTCAGCGTTTAGACCAGCTAGAACATCTCTGGATTCAACGAACCTTGAATCCTCTTTCTTTATATCAAGAATGGGTCTTACCGGGGCTAGGTGTGCTAATGGGCCAGCGGAAATTCCTTTTAAGTTTCGGAAACATTCTTTGGGATCGACCCTTTCAAGATTTAATGCTTCGAACTCTTCTCGAGATGCCTGACAGGACATTATACAAGAACGAAAGTCATTGCCTGTTTTCGGATCAACACCACTTATCCACCCGTTAAAAACAACCGATTTTACGGCATTGATGTAAACAGATTCAAAGACCTCATGAATGGTTCGAAGGCAAATTTGATATAGAACATTTTCGTAGTAAATCTCAAATTCTTTCTTTTTCATTTCGACACGATCGATAGCTTTGCGAGAAGCAACATACTTGTATTGAATAACTTTGGGTACGGATTCTTGTGATGGTAATTCAAAGGAAATAATGATGGTACCACTTATCGGTTCATACTGAACTTCATAATCTCTTTCTAATCCTTCAGGATATGTAGAGCGTTCGAGTACCATATAAACATACTTTTCGATTGCATCTCCATGTCCTAATTCGAAATCGGTTTTAAACTGATCAATCAATTCGTTTTGTTCTTTCTGTTTAGCTAAAAACTCTTCTTTTCTTTTTTCATATTCTTTCAATCTGGTCTCGAACAAAGTTTTTGCCTCATCTACTTTTTTAAGTCGGGCTTCTTTCTTTGATTTGAAAAAGAATTCAAGGATCCGATTTTCCTTGGGCACATTTAATTCATTCAATATATTATCAAATTTCGGACTTTTTTCGATATCTTCATACTCGTTCTTCTCTTTTAATGCCTCCCAGTTTAGCTTATCATCTACTCTCAAAGTAGATTTGAGAATATTTTTGTAATCCTCAATCAACTTTTGTGCCTGTAAGGTATCAAATTCCGCCTGGCTTTTAAGGTCAGCTATTGCAGCTCGTTCTCTCTTTTAATTCCCTTTCTTTCCATTTTCGTAATTGTTCTTCCGCCTTAAATTGAACCTCTGCCTTGGTGGCCCCTTTTATTTCCTTATATACGCCTAAGTAACTATTCGTCACAATAGTACTATAATAATATTTTCGTGCCATACAGATACCCCCTAGCTATGACCGAGTGTCACTATAAATTTTCTCCAATTAGTTCCTTATTCCTACATGTATTATCGAACAAAATCGACAATATTAAAGAACCTCCTCTTAAGGAGGTTCCATTGAGTTCTTAACAAGAAATGAAATAGATACATGTTTTCAGTAATCTCACTTGTCTACATGCAACGCCTTTAGTCAATATGGCTGTATGAGGATAAACAAAAAATTAATGCAGCAACTCTTTATACCTATATCTAACGAAATACAATATCATCCCTACCTTAAGCAAGGTAGAATGTATAATCTGACCCCGATGATGCTTCAGCAATATAATCATCTCATAAAAATTAAAGTATATAGGGCCTTGTGACCAAGAACGTGGCATTGATCAGCCCAACGTATAAAAAAGAAGTTCTCTTTAAAATACCAATCAGTTCCGAAAGTTTTTTGGAGATTGCGAAGGAAAGCTCGTACTACATGATTTTTTCTCATCATAACATCGGGCAATTGAAAGAGGGAAATTCTTGGACTAGCTTGGGGTATGTTAATCTTGAGAAAGGATATCTGGTAAGATGTTTTGATCACTGTCCTAAGGACGGGGATCAGTAGCTCTTTTGGACCACAAAACGAAAAAAATCAAAAAACCCTTGATTTCTCAAGGGTTTCATCTACTTATGTATGGTGATCCGGACTGGGTTCGAACCAGCGACCCCCACCCTGTCAAGGAAACTGAAACGAAAAGTTACCGTATCAATGACTGGGCTTGTCCTCGATATATCAAACCACTTACTTCCAGTATCATTTACCATAAATATATAGTAGTCAGGATAAGAAGTCAAGTGGTCGCTAAAATATCTCCGATAATTCATAAAGTTTGTTTCAATCTAAATCAAACCCTTCACCACTATCTGCTTTTCAGTTGTCAAACTCCCATCATTCAGTGTGCAAATCAACTTGAAGTAACCTGTTCTATTAGCTTTCAATGTGCAACTTTCATTTGTCTGACTTATTATGGTCACTAAATCCGTTGTTCCTCCTTCTGGATTAGCGATACTCCACGTTGCCGGTTGCATTGAAACCTGTCGCCCACTGTTGGTCAATACGGCATTCCATGTTTTAGTTTGTGTCACTCTCATATTAGGATCGCCAACGATAGTTAGAGCGAAATTATCTTGTTGAACTGCTTCAACAGTGAGTGTAATAGTATCCTGAACATCTAATTTTTGAGCTAATGCAGCCGTAATGGTCACGAATCCTGTATTAACTGCCATCACCAATCCTTTTTCATCCACTGTTGCGATATTGGGATCACTTGAACTATATATAACTGTTTTATCCGTTACAACATTTCCATTCAGGGTGACAGATACATTCAGCTGCAGAGTGTATCCTTGTTGAATGGAGGTTTCCGTGTTTGTAATGTTAAGAGCATAAACCCATTTTTTTGCGTCAGCAATTTCATTTTTTATGTCATCAAGGGCTGTATTAAACTGATCTTCTTTGCACCACAATCTAAGCAATCCTTTTTCCGTTCTATCAATGGCTTCAACAGCCCAAGCCCTGCCCATTTTGATGAATCGTTGCCCAACTCCGATTTGCAATGTTTCTTGATTCTCCTGCATCGTCACAACAATCTTACTTGCTGGCAAGGTCATAAATTGACCAATTTCCACGTCAAAAACACGCCCATCAACGATTGCAGGAAACTCTTTTACTATACCTTCAAAATTAAACTTAATTGGATAATCACAAACACGCATGATGCCTTTGTATTTTCCATATCTTTGTCCATTAATCTCACTAATAATAAGCCAATCCTCATCACAGTAATGAACTAAATCACCACATTTAATCGGTTGAAGCGTAGATATCTTCTTGTCATCATAGTCAATAGCAGTAGAAGTTTGGTTTATTGGTGTGTTTGTGATTACTGCTCTTACAGAGTGATTGTTAACTAGAACATCCTGTCCTAAAATATCAAAGATGTACTGAATATCATCTGGATTGGTTTGAAACAGGTTTATCATTGTTTTAGCTCCTTTCTTTAAAGTAAGGACAGTAAATTTCCGACTTATTTACTCACCAATACCAAGTTAGGGACAAGCTGTCCCTATGTTTATCTGTCAAATAGCATAAAAAAACAGCCATTTTGGCTGGCTGCCTTTGACTCGTCAATCTTCATTTTTCGAATTTTGTTTTCCAACTGGTCGATCCTTGCCATAAGGTTCTCATGGAATTGGCTTACAGTTTGATCATCTGTCGTGTAGTTTTTCATTAGGTGCGGCTGATTGGCAATGGATTCCAATATTGCGAGTGCCGTTTCGTAGATTTTTCGTGTTTGCGATTTGTTTGTTGGGTTATATATATCGTTGGAATTCAAGCCATTTTCAGCTAGATAAATAGATATTTCAGCCTCCGAAAGCGATATACCTTTTATTTCCATGAACAAGCGTTCTTGATTGGTCATAAGTGCTTCCTCCTTTTTGGGCAAAAAAGAGAGGTGTCCCATAGTTGAACTGCACCCCGTCAAGTAATAAAACCTGTCTACTGTATGAGGAGCATATCAAGTCATCGTAGATGACTTTTGGGACACCCCTCTTTTACAATTATCTATTATTTAACCTGTTGCCATGAGGTAAGAATACCATTTTTAAAGTAAAGATATGATGTACCAAATGTTTTATAATCATACACCCACTGCTCAAAAGTTCCCCAAGAATATGTAGATATATTTTTTCTTGTTGGTGTCCCAAGAGAAAGAGAAACCATGTCTTTATTCATTCCTACAAAGACAGAACCTTTCTTTACATGATCCCATACTTTTTGTGACCATTTGTAGTATGTGTATGGGTTAAAATCTAGAAAACTCATTCTAAAATCAAGAGCGTCTTCAACATCCATATAATAAGTATATTTTCCTGATATTAGCCAAATTCTATAATTGTACAGTACCGAATCACTTTTCTCTTCCACTTTAGTTATCCAGAATGGAGTTAAGTTTTCAATTGAAGATATATTTCCTGAAGTATCGTAAACCAGTCCGTTTCTATAAAATATATTTTTCCCTAAGTAACTACTTATTTCCTTTTTGAATTCTATAACTTTCTGGCTTTCTTGTTGTTGAACATTGTTAGTTGGTTTAGTGGTTGTATACTGTGGATTTGGACTTGAATTCCATGATACCTCTTGGAACGGATTTTTTAAACTCTTGTGATAAATGGCGACAATATTTAAACCAGCATTGTATTCAACAAGATAATCTCTGTAACTAAACATGCTCCGAACTAATGAAACTGGAATGAATAATTTATCCCCAACCATTCGAGGAGCAACATCTAGGTTAATTTGTTGACCTTCAAATATATAATAATTTTGATTTGCTGTAATTTGAAAAGTTTTACCCTCTCTAGAGACGCCTACCATTGTACCATTTTCTAATTTATATAATCCTGCGCGATCACCTTTTTCCCATTTATCCTTAAACCTCCCTTGAAAGAAAGCATCATAAATACTGAAACTCGACAATATTGGGCCTGCATCCATTAATACTGTATTGCCCTCTTTAATCGGTTCTTGTGGATAAAAACCAATTTCTTTACCATTCACTAATACTTTTGGAGTGCTACTATCAGCTGCGTAAACAGTAGAGATACTGTATACTAGCAGCAATAAAACAACAAGGAATAGGTTAATCATTCTCCTCATAAGAAAATCCTCCTAATTCAGGATAAGGATGATTTTACCATACATCAATAAATATTTGATCGCTGTCGTCAAAAAATCTAAGTTTGTGGTCACAAGTCCATTGAAGATAACTATCTGTAAACATGTCTTGGGAACTCATTTAATACGATGTAATCTCCACATGACTTACAATCAAAACGTATTTCTTTAACTTCTGCCGTTACTTCTTCAATTTCATCGACAGAATAATCGTAATCCAACTCAATTTCAGATATCCTGAAACGCTCATCATTGACATTCAAGTGTACATGTTGACCTTTAGTAACAGGTACTAATTCAACAAAATGACCGCATTTTTCACAAATGATGAGTATTTTCACAATCACACTACCTCCATTTTTATAATGATTTGTACAATACTACCATTACCCTTTCTCTAATGACTAGAAACATTTACTACCCCATTTACATAGATTAATCTAATTTTCCTTGTGTGTGTAATTGAGTATGCTAGGCAGCCCTTTTCCCCTTTTGGGGTATCGAACATTTCTATGAAAACTTGATTTCATCATGTCTTATTCCCGAACAATTTCCCTAAAGCAAACCGCGTATAACTATACTTATACGTACCTGACCACAAATTAGGCAAAAACCCGACCACAATCTCAATAAGTTAGTGGTCAACATGTTCACAAACAAAATACAAACCTAGATCAATCAACAAAAGGCAGCAGAAGGAACGCAAAAAAAAATCTCACCTTCCTCTGCCTCTTTATTTATTTTTATTGATTCACTAGATGAAACAGTATGGGTAACATGTGTGTGCGAGTGAGCATTATCCCTATCCACACAATCCCTTACAAATTCTATGGTTATTTCCCAATACCATTTCCCAAATGATCAGATTTCATGTATTATTTTCTCCCTTCATATCCCCTCTGATTCTCCTTCAATCGTTCCATTTCTTGTACTACATCTGTAGTATATGGACTATGTTCTAGGATACTTTGCAAACTAATTGCCCCCATGTCGTTAAGCGTCTTCAGGTTATCAATTGTCTCCTTAGCATTTTGCGGAGTGGCATATGTAAATACAATACTCAAAGAATCAAATTCATCGTCTCTCAACGTGATTCCCTGATACGCCAATAATTTTCTTATCTGCTCAAACCTCTTTTCAATGCCTTCACGCATGATACGCTCATTTTGGCTGGCTTTAATATTGGCTAATGAGAAGAGCAGTTTAACAGAAACCTCCGACAAGTTGCTAATGTCAGTTTTATTCATGCTGACAGCGGGTGTTTGACTGACATCAAGCAATGCTTGCAGTAAGGTTTTCCAAACAGTCTGGAAACTATTTGTGTCTAATTCTGTTGTCACCATCTTGAAGTCGGCTCCATCATCCAATTGAAGCCCTTGCCCCACCAGATTCGGATTTATCCCGCTGCCTTTGATCTCTTGTCCAATGGTTACAGGAATTGGATTGTGATGCTTGTAGAATGAATCGCTGAACTTGCTAAGTAAATCCTCCATACCATCCAGGATGGATATATACTCACTCACATCTGATCTCCCAGTATTCTCGTCTGTTTCTGAACTGTTTAAATAAATAATGGGCAATCCGCTCAGATTGGAATATTTACCAATCAAACGCAATTGCCCACCTTTATTATTATACTTTTGAACTGTATCAGGATAGTACACCGTATAGTAATCTACATTATCAATAGAATAATGCTGTATGAATGCTACATAGTTATTTTCATCATCAATGACAGGGTAACTGTCGGCAGGATCAATTATCGTTGACTTAATTGTTTTATCAATATCCAAAAACACATATTCTGCCGCCATACCATATTTAAGGACTTTATTCAATATGTCATAGTTGATACGGTCATATTTTCCTTTGATATGTACTCGTTTAAACTCTTTTACGGCTCTCTCATCACCTGTAATGGTTATTCCTTTTGTCAATAAGTAATTGGCGTGGAATGAAATTAGCGTCTTAGCATAATTAAGAACGATTTTACGTGTTTCATATATATTGCCATTCCACACTTCATTTCCACGCTGGATGATCCTATGCTTACCGTCAAGATATTCCTTGGTGTCTAAGACTTCCATAATCCGCTTCTGATTGGCATAACTATTACACTCTTGGACAAACCAGTCACTAACATCAGCGTATTTATCTTTAATATATTGTTCAATGCTCATATTGACCTCCTTACTCGATATCAACGTAGTATTTGTTCTGTTTCATTGCCTGTACTGCAAGTGCAACCGAAATAATTAAGTCATCGTGGTTTCCCTCGCCTTTTTTGTTGTTCATCCTACCGTTTTCTTCTTGGAATATTTGCATCTGCTGAAGTGTTTCTTTGCAATGGATATTGACTAGACCACGCTCAAATTGTTCCTTGAAATCGCTAATCATGATCGATTTAGTAATGTTTGTCGTTGTCCATCCTAATTGCAGTTTCGTTTTACCCCTCTGATCGAAAACCTTTTGTTTTAGTAGGTTCATATATTCATAATCTTTTCTTAGACGTTCAATCAGCGGTAACCCTAGATTATTTCGCTCGATAGCAAGAAAAGCATAGTTACTCCATTTCCCAATTGCATCCACAATTTCGGCAAAAAGATAAACAGGCACTTTGTTATGATAAAAACTCAGCACCTGTTCACCTTCATTATCGAATATGGAAATGGTCGAATAGTCGCCACCTGATCCACTGGCAGTATCTACTCCACCAAACATTCTGATTCCCTTTTTAGGCAATTTGTAGATGTACAATCCTCTGTTGATATATGGCTTTAATACGTCTGGTAACTGGCTATACACTTCATTCGTTGAAAGTGGCTCTGATACATAATTTAGCCGTTCTAATACTTTACTTTGATCAAACACGCTTTGACCAGATGAAATGAATGATTCTATTGGGTTGCTTGGGTACTCTTGATAAAACTCCTGCAAAGTCATATCAAGCAATTTATATCTGCGCCACATCAGGAAACGTAAATTAGCACCTTTTTCATATAGGATCTTTTCATCTGGTTCCAAATCCTTTTCCCTGAGCCGATTACCTCTATTATTGGCCTTAAACCAGTTTTCCGCTTCATCATGTTCCGCTCTAAACTGCTCCTTATACAAACTTGCATAAAACGGAACAAAAAACGCTTTATATTTTGATTCGCCTTTCCATGCACTCGTGAATAATTTTTGATAAAAATTGAATCCATTACTGGTAGTTTCAATGACCAATTTACCTGAACCTTTTGCAAGGGCTTGTTCTGCACTCAACAATTGTTTCTCTTGGTTCTGATAGAAAGCAAACTCAGACAAGTGAATCATAGAATACGTTGATCCACGTCCTACGTCTTTATTTCCTGCAACAACGCAGGTAATACGACTGCCATTTTCCAACAATAGTTCATTCCGGTTGTCCCGTTTTGTGGCCGGAAACAATTTCGTTCCGTATTTTTCTCGAAATTTGTCCAAGTCACGATTCATCATTTTCAATTTCTCAAACAATGCCATTGATGAATCTTGTTTATACGAGACAATCAAGATATTGCTGTTTTCAATTCGTATAGCTTGCCATAATGCTCTGCCTAGAGCATAAGTGGAGAAGCCACCTTGTCGGCTCTTGGAGATTATTAAGTAACGGTTTTTTTCCAAAAGGTCATTAAACTCTTGTTGCTGTGGATTTAACACAAAGTTTATTTTTTCTCCGTTGTTATCGACGATGTAAATGAAATTCTTGGCAAATAGTTTGAAGTCATCCATTATCAATTGTAGTTTTTCATGTTTCGTTAAATGTTTTGTTTTTGCCACCGTTTCAACTCCTTTCAGGTAAAACAAAAAAAGGCAGCCGAAAAAATCGACCACTATCAAAACTTTGCAATAATTTTATTTGTTTTATCCTCAATTACATAAATTGCAATTTTATCATACACTAATTTATAATTAGAAGAGCTTACTTCCCCCTTTTTTTCAATCTGTTTTTTTAATACCTCTTCCAACTCTTTGATAAATGAAATAATTGAATCAGCCATTTGAACATGATTAATTGCAAACTTTGCAGTAGTAAGCCCACCATATATAGGAGAATATACGCTCCCATCTACTTCAGTAAAAATAAATGAACCAGATCTCCTTGCATCAATTATTTCTTTTTCACTAAGATTTGGAGTTACATTAATTGCATCAGGAATTCTATAAGGTTCAAGTACATCTGGCCAGTTCTTATTTACAATTCGTAGAAGTTCCTTGTTACCCCACAAATTCATTTGTTTGTGCGGGAGAACTTCTATAAAGTATATTTCATTATTGAAACACATAAAAAATAATAATTCATCAGATCTATTGAAAAAGTAGTCATCCTCTTTGTCTTTTTTGTTACTTAAATGTAAATGATATATACCCCAATCAACAAGCAAATGATCTGGTTTTTCTATATTAAAAATACTTTTACTCAAGTAGGGATTAATATCTTCTCCCCTCTCGATTTTATCTTTTATATTATCAAGAGCTTCTTTGAATGGACTAGCAATTTCTTTGTTGGATAACTCAGAGGATATATGTATTTTTCTTGGATAAGGAATGATTAGTTTTGACTTCAAATTTAGATAGCACATTAATAGATAATGTGTGTCTTTCCTACTAGGGAGTGTTATGCCAAATTGTTCAAAATAATGTATCAATGTTTTTTTTAGGTCTTCAAGTAAATTCACAGTTTCGCCCTCCTAACCACAAGTAATATAATATTACATTGCAGTAAAGTGGGGGATTAAATATTCACTCAAATGCCCCCTTCATTACAGTTCCAAATCAACGTCTTCTTCATCATCCTCAACAATATCCCCAAACGCTCTTAACGCTTGCTGTTTGTGTTGTTCGATCTCTTTCTGAAGAGTTAGAAGCAACTTAACAGCCTTCTCATCACCATCAAGTGCTTTTTTCCTTACAACCTCATAAACATCAATCAAATCATGTGCAGTTTTTGTTGCTAATACCAAACTTGCTATATGCTTAAATTCATCTGTTTTTTCCCATTTATGAAAACTGTTCATTGTCTTTTTGTTAACCGTTTTTAGAAACTCTTCTTCTGTCATAGTCTTTTCCGTGTCATACCAAAGATTAAAGCGATATTTTATGTATTGTTGCTTTGAAAAAGGCAACTTAGCAATCACATCGTATATGCTCATTTCTGTTCCCTCCTTAATGCAGCCTCTGCATGTATCCATGCTTATAAAGTGGTTCAAGATCGTTTTTATACAGAACACGATTAATTTCATTTTCAGTAAATCCTTTTTCTCGCATCATCTCAATTAACTCTTTATTTAATTGTTTTACCTTTTCAACTAACTCATCACATTTCTTGTCCAGTTCAAGTTGATACCATTTTAGATATTCCTGATTCTCTTCATCTGTCTTGAATAATTTCTTCATCTATTTACCTCCATTCATCATCACACAAAAAATTAAATGGTATGTCCCTTTAAATTATGGGATACCTGTATGCCATTTCTCCCGCCTACTCAATAACTACACCATATTAACACCACATTAAAATATGTATAAACCTTAACTATGTATGTCATCTATCATCTATTTGTTTTCTTAACTGGGATACCCTAGCAGGAGTAATACTTAGCAATTCAGCAATTTCTTTATTTTTGATTTTAGGATTATTTAAGAGAATTTTTCTTATCACTTTCAATCTTTGTTCAGTTATATTTTTTTGCTCTTCAATGTACTTTCTTCTTTCAATAACTCCTTCGTTTCTTCGTTTTTCCCTCTTAGCAATTGTATTTCTGCGTTGTTTTTCTTCTTTTCCGATGATAGTTTTCATGTGCCTTTGCTCTTCAGGAGTAATATCGAGCAACGATATCAATTTTTCATTTGTAAAATTGTAACCATCACGCTTATATGTACCGTTTGATGTGTTTAGCATCCATTTTTCATACGCTTTTTCTGCCGATTTAGTCGCTCTTGTAACTTCTCTTTCAGTTAATGGTTCTTTTAATTCACTATTTAAAGATAGTGTCTGTCTAAGTGCTTCTTCTTTATCAGTTAAATAACAACATGACCAGTACCTATACAGAAACAAAGACGTTTCGCGGTATCCGGTCATGTCGTAATTTCTTAATTGAATCAATTTATATAGATCAATTAGCCGACTATAATGAAGCGTATAAATGTTGAATAAGTGCTCTATTTTCTTTGAGTGGCTCTTTGTGGCCCTCTTTTCTTTTTTAATTTCCGGCAAATATTCATTTTTTAGAGCCTCAAGATCATACACGAAATCATGTTTATATTCCACAGTGACCAATTTTCCACTTTTACTGTTCCTTGTTCCTGCTAATCGAAATATCCTTGCTGCATCTGTGGCTTTGGTATCGGCTCCTAGAGGCTTTAGTGTCTCAGCAAAATAATTCTCAACCGCTTGCCATCTTGGAAGCCCCATAATGGGAACTGGTTCAATTAGCCAAATCAGCACCAAACCACGTCCTGAGTAGATAATGTAATTCGGCTCTGGTATGCTCTGCCTAAAATATTCTTCTTCCAATGCCATTTCAACCTGATTTATTGTAAATCCTGACTTATAACAATCAATATCGCAGTACAAAGCCCTTAATTGCCTTACGTTTTCAATCCGTCTTTGTGGTCGATAAAATGTATTCTGTGAGAAATAAACATCATGACCAGTCCACTCACTTAGTTTGTCCTGCAATTCTTCAATCCTGAAGTGATATTGTTGAAACACTCCAGATTTTTTTTGCGCTAAAGTTACCCATCCATCACTTGACCCGTGATGGAAAAGCAAGTGTTTAATTGCTGTATTCATTCACTTTGTAACCCTCCATTCCAACAAAAAAGCCGCTTTAAGAGCGACTTCCGATTTTGCTAATTCAAATCAATACGCTGACCTTCTAATTTAATATTTCCTGCTGCCTTGATAGTGATGTTCTGCCCAATCTCTAGCACGCTTCCAGAATGGTGTTGGAGCCTAATCGTTCCATCATCCGCGATTTCGATCAAGGATAATGCCCCACTGTTCATAGCAGAAGAAATGAGGATTTTTTCATCACCTATTTTGAAAAGTTTCTTTCTTTTGCCTATTGATTCGGATGTGGTGTACTCGATCACAAAGTCTTGATCTTTTTTGTACATCTTGGTCATTTCTGCATCACCATTACCACTACCAACCCCCCACTCCATCACCGGAAAAGAATCGTATCCTGTGTTCTCAAAGTAACAGTGCAGCTTGTAATCCTTCACACGCATTTTTTCCAGATTTTCTTTCAACTGATAAGTCTGACTGCTTATCACTCCGTTGGGCGTTAAGTAGATAATATCCACTTCGCCGCCGACTTCCTCACATGACAAAGCCTCAAAGATTTTAACAATCTCAATCTCAGCATTCTCTTGATTAACTTGACGTACTAGCGGCATTGCTTCCTGCTGCTTGAATCCGTATGCTACTCGTCCAATTACTTCTTTTCCGTGCGCGGTCAATGGTGTAAAATTATTGCCGGAGCCGAAGAACGTTAATTTCGTTGTCCCCCGTTTATCAAATCCATAAATACCGATTGCAATATATTCATCTTTATTCTTAGACCATTCTGTTTTGACCAGGTTGATGATATTGTCTGTTCTGTGATCATTGGACTCCTGTATCAATCTCTTGACACGATTACCAAGCTCAAAATCGCCACAAACGAAGTAAAGTTTATTGCCAGCGATGACGTACTTTTGGGCAGACATACTAGCCACCCTGTAATTTTTCCCTTCTACACTTGTGCTCACAGCACGATCAATACCGATAATGTGCCAATCCCTACCTGTAAGAGAGATTGCAAGACTCATTTTCATTCCTCCATTTTGTTTCAGTTTCATTCTTTCGTTTCATAATTGTCTATGAAATCACGATATTTTTTAATTTTATCAGGGCTCATATCAGTGCCCCGCTCGTAATCAGACAGTGTTGAGATAGCACAGTCTAAAGCTTCTGCAATTTGCCTGAGTCGAATCTTTTTACGTTTTCTGAGCATGATGTATTGCTCTTTTAGAGTGAAGTTCATAATCAATCACCTCCAAAATTAAAGAGGACAGGAGTTTCCCCATCCTCTTTTCAGTATGTATTAAGCCATGTCGTACATTGCTACGGCTTTTTTGCTTGCAACCTTGAGTGTGGCCTCGGCAATTACATGCCCTTTAATCGCATCCCCTGTCTTAGCAAGCATTTCAAACATTGGCTGGCGCAGGAAAGCAATATCCAGATAGTTAGCATCAAATACAATCAATTTGTCTTCTGGCACATGACGGGAAAGGATAAAGTTTACATCACCATAGTTCGTCCGTAGTTTATCGACAGTCAGGCCAAACACATTTTCCTGTGCAATGTAACGGTAAGAACCTTTATACATTTCATCAATTTGCTCTTTAATATCTGCATTGACAAGAGCAAAGTATTCACCGGTTGGAAGCCCTTGTTCCCAAAGTTTGCGCACAGTCTGTTTTAATTCATCCTCTGTGATCACACCTGCTGTGGCACCAGAAACTATGTTTGCAGGATCAACGAATTTATCCAGACCATCCATGCGACGAATATATGGAGAAGCAGAACCATCATTACGGGTACCAGTAGTTAATGCTTTTTCCATATTTACTTTCAACTCAATAAGACGGTCATTTACTTCAGCGGCAAATACATTCGGTTGACCCGGTACACTAATCGCTTGAACAGTGCCGCTAACACTTGCTGCCTTCTTGAAGATTTCACACACGTTATTTAGTTCTGCTCGTCCGCTTTCTTGGAAAACTGTCGTTTCAGAACCTTCAACTTGACTAATATCAGCGGTACTATCAAGCGTGCGCTCACGCCAAGTATGGATTTTTCCATTGGCTTTTTCTGTACGTCCTTTAGCAAGAAGCAGAGACATTAGCGGAGTATCCTGCACTCCTGCAAGGGAAATTTCTTTGGATAGTGAAATAGATTCTGAATTTGTTAGTTTGCCAGTAGTAAACATTACTATCATTCCTCCTGAATTAAGATTTACTTGAATAGATTGCTTAATTTCTCAGTCAACATGCCAGCAACATTCTTTTCTTTTTCGTATACCGTATACTTGTCAGTCGCCTTGTGATCCGTTGGACGGAAACTGGATTCAATTTTCCGTGCAATTAGGATTTTATTAAACTTGTCAATTTGCTTTTTTAGCGATTCAGCATCAGAAGCATTAAAGAATTCGGCGAAATCAGAAAGTCCTGCTTCTTTTAGTGTCAGATAAACTTCCTTCTGCCAAAGTTCTGCTTGCTTGGCTTCAATCGCTTTTTCAGCATCTGATTTCTCAACTGGTTTATACTGTTCCAGTTCTTTAATCTGTGCTTGAAGAGGTTGCAGTAACGCATCCACTTCTTCTTGTGTGTAAGTTTTTTCTTGTTGTTGATTTTCATTACTTTCCATATAACATGTCCTCCTTTTGTTATATATTAAGCACACCCTATCATCTGATAGGTTGTATGCTTTACTAGCTAAATGAAAAAATTAGCCATTTTTTACGATAAAAAATGAAGAAGACGGGAGGGGATTCCCGTCTTCTTTTAGAGAGGATCAACACATACTGAACAGAACTAAACAATCACCCATCATTGAAGTGAAGGATTATCCTTCATTCATCGTCCACACTCGTAGGAGATCAATGAAAGATATTTTCATGGTACTGTATACTTCTCCCTTAAATACCATCCATGAAAAAATGACATAAACGTAGTAACATCAAGGGTTTTTGCTGATTTTATGTAAATCATTTTTTGATAAGATAGTGAGAAAAGCCTTATGTATCAAGGGTTACAGCGATTTTCATTTTCGCTACCATTTCGATAATTCCTTTTCCATTGTCTTTTTCTCATTCTTTCTTTCTCTTTTGCGCAGTATTCACAATACTTCTTAGTATTATAGGATTCAATTCTTTTTCCGCACATCATGCACTGTGATTTTTTTCATCATATTTTTTTTGTAAATTCCTCTTTAGATTTTCGACTAAAATATCTCCAAAACTTGACCATAAAGTTGTTTTATAATTACTTCAGCGACTTTTGCAATTAGATCGGTTTTTGTCACGTTTAAATTCCTCCCAAAGTAAATGTATTTGTTTTGATTTTTATAGAGTAGGGAGGGCAATCTCTTTTTATGTGGAGATTAGATTGCACTTCTCCCTTAAATACCATCCATGAAAAAGTGGTATAAACGCAGTAATATCAAGAGTTTTAGCTGATTTTATGTAAATCATTTTTTGATAAGATGTTGAGAAAAGCCTTATGTATCAAGGGTTACAGCGATTTTAAAAAGCGGTAGCATTTATTTATATCGCTTGTCTCCCTTAGTACACGATGTTTCCCTTAAAGGGCATCCTACTATATATACCCTCCTTTTTATCAAAAGCACTTATTTTATCTAAATTCCAGCATTTATCTCATGCAAAATGTTCTATTCATGGATTGTTAATAATTGAATTTTTCCTTGATGCACAAGCGATACAGAAGTTTTCATTTTTTCACTACCCCCATAGGGTATATTAGATTGCTATGTTTCCCTTAGAGACCATCCATTTTCTAAATGAATTACTGCGAAACTGTTGATATATCAATGTTTTTAAGTGCATTGTATTTTTGATTGTTAAACTCATTGGCTTGAAAATCCCTTATGCATCAAGGGTTTGCAAAGTTTTTTCTAATTGTCCACGTAACCGTCTGTATTCCCTCTCTTTTTTTTACTCCCTCACATAAGAAAAATTTATTTCACGCATCAACTCCTTTTGATAATTATTTCGATACTCCTTCCAGCACTCACGGCACATACGCTGATTTTTTCCTTTAGACTCAATTCTTTTCCCACAAGACTCACATTGTATAGTATTTTCACCATATTTTCTTTGCAGATTTCTCTTTAGATTTTCAACTAGAAAAGGTGGGTATGAATTAGTAGAGGCAAGGGGAAGGGGGAATATATTATCCTGACAATAATAATAAAAGAAGCGGCATAACCGCTCCTTTATCTATTCCGCTTGTCCATATATTTGAATCATTACATTGGCATACCGATCACACTCATCCGTCATTAGCCACTCTTCATACATTTGGAGTTCCTTTTCTTGATCCACTAATCTTTCACCCCCAACACTTAATTAAGCAACCAACTCATAGCCAGCCGATTCTATTTCCCCATCTTCATCATAATCCATAACGTATCTACAAAGCCCTTCTTCAACTTCAATAATCCCCGCTATCGGTTTTTCACCCAAGCATACAGCATCATTCAGATCATCAATTGTCGCCAAATAATGCTCATATTGTTTCGCTTCCTCTTCATCAACTGTTACAAACCAATCCTCCATAGTCGGGCAATAGAAAATGAACGCTTTTTTGATTTCAGTTTTTTGCATGGGTTTATTTCCTCCCTTAGTTTTCATTCAGATTCTTTTCATTTGACCGGTAATGTGTCCTCTTCTAAATATCCAAGGTGTTCAATGGATTATATTTTGAATTTTGTTCCCTAAGTGCTACTCCCCAGATTGCCAGATACCTTTGCGTCATTGCAATATTGCTATGCCTGAGCATTTTTTGCAATGTGAAAACATCACAACCGTTCATCAGCATTCTATGGGCAAAAGTGTGTCTGAAAGTATGGGCTGATAAACGTACATCAGAAAAATTCATGATCTCTTTTAGTCGCTTAAAGACGCACTTTACAGCATTATCAGTGAGTTTTTTCCCCTCAACGTCTGTAAATACATAGTCGGGAATCTCACCAAACGTCTGCTCACAAAATACCCTGTACTCGCAAAGTTCTTTGATCAGTTTCTTGGTTAACGGGATAGAACTTTGCTGTCGCTTCTTGCCAAAAACGATAATTGTACCGTTTTTCAAGTCAACGTCATTCCAGATCAGATTGACCAATTCGCCTAATCTAACGCCTGTTCCAAGCAAAAACACAATCATAGTGTAATCTCTGTAAGCAAAGAACGATTTTTCGCGTTGCTTTAATCTCCTGTAGTAACTAAGCATTTGATGAATGTGCCTATCTTGGAATACTTCAATTTTTATGTCCTCTTTCCCATACCCAATTCTTTTAGCAGGATTTTGTTTTTGTGTAATGACTTCGATCTCTTCAAGGTAATTAAAGAAGATTTTCAGAACATGGAGTTTACTGTTTCTGGTCGTTACATTGTTGTTTCGTTCTTTCTGACAATACATCAGATAATTTTTAATGATATTAGGTGTTACGTCACTCACATCGACAATTTCTTGTTTTCCGCAGAATTCTTGAAACTCATTGAGGGATGACATGTACGTTTCGATTGTTTTAGGCGATAAGTTTTTAAATTCTCGATCCTCCTTGAAATCTTTAATGGCAAACTTTAATAACACGAAAAAGCACACTCCCCTCCAGTTTTCTGATACTGAAAGAAAGTGTGCTTTCTATTTGAAAGCGTGTTTGTATTCGACCACAACATTTATTATGTTGTCTAATCGTCTACAAACCCTTGATATACCTGTTATGGTGATCCGGACTGGGTTCGAACCAGCGACCCCCACCCTGTCAAGATGGTGCTCTCCCAACTGAGCTACCGGATCATGTTATGTAACTTTTACAATCGTCTGTCTCATGGTGGGCCCTGTAGGACTCGAACCTACGACCAATCGGTTATGAGCCGACCGCTCTGACCAACTGAGCTAAGGGCCCGAATCGTACCGGACACCGATCACATGATTTAATATACCTGATTTCTTTTTCGATTTCAAGAGGAAAAATCAAAATTCCTGTAAAAAATTTTACCGGCATAGAAAGAACCATTCTCTGCCAGCTTCACGTGCAAGAGAATGGCCCTGTTCTCGCTTGGTTTTCCGGTAATGCTTCTGCATCATCTCTGCCTGAATGAGACCGTACTGCTCAGATGAGACCGCATTTCCCAAATGTTTCAGCATTTCGCGAAAGCTGACCCGGGAGCTGTCCGCCCCCCTTTTCTTACCCGGCTTGATCCGCCTTCTGCTCCGCAATCCGGATCTCGGCCTGTTTGGCTTGCTCTTCCTGCTCGTCACGCAGGCGGTGGGCCATGCGGCTGGAGGCGTTGGCGGCGATGCTGGCGACGAGGTCGTCCAGGAAGGTGTGGACGCGGCCGGAGCGTTTGGTGTCCAGGCGTTGGATGACGCCGACCTTGTGTTTGTCCAGGTGGCCAAAGGTGGTGACGGCGATGCTGCCGTAGCCAAACACGGAGCCGAGCGCAAGGGTTTCGTCGCAGCCGAACAGGCCTTCGTCTGTCGCGATGAGGGTTTGTAGCGGCTCGGACAGCATGCCTTTTTCCGCCAATGTATCCAATTCCACGCCGACGAGGATGGCGTGCTGCATTTCCCTTTTTTCCAAAACGGCTTTTACGCTCTCGATGCAGGGTTCCATGGTCAGGTCGGGATGGTACGGCGACTGCATCAGATAGACGATTTCGGCAATATCCTCTACCGTGACGCCGCGCTCTGCCAGGCGTGTCAGGGCGGCATTTCTGACTTCGCTGCTGTGTACGTGCTTCTTCATTGAGACAACCCCTTCCACGATTGAGTGAAGTCACTTTTTATCATAGTATCATACGCTGGCAGAATTGCGACAATCTTTCGGCTGGAAAGGTTTTTTGTCCGATGGAGGAGTTGGGAAAACATGGCCGGGCGGGTCGCCCCTCCCTCAGTTATGAAAACGATTTCCCTGTCCCCTTGGCTTTCGGTATAATGAACGCAGCCACGAAAAGGAGGACATCCCTGTGCCGCTGAATGAAATCACACTGACGAGCAACTTCCTGGGAACAACGGAACATCTCCTCATCTATACCCCTGAGCGGTACTCCCCGCTCTACTCCTATCCCGTGCTGTACGTGCAGGACGGCGAGGATTACCTGTCGCTGGGCCGGCTGGCGACGCTTCTGGAACAGCTCCACCGGGAAAAAGAAATGCCTGACCTTATTGCTGTGTTCCTGCCGGTGGACAAGTCCCGGCGGTACGCGCGCTACCATCCGGACGGTGATGAGCATCTGGCCTACCGGCGCTTTTTGGCAGTCGAGGCCGTCGGGTACGTGGACCGTCACTACTCCACTCCCCCGCTGGGGCAGGCGCGAACGCTGCTGGGCGAGTCGTTGGGCGGCGTCGTGTCACTGTTTACGGCGTTGGCGTATCCGCACACGTTTGGCCAGGTGGCCTGCCAGTCTGCCGCGATGGACGAGGCGCTGAACCGGCGTGTCGCCGAAGCGGAGCTGCCTGCTTCCCTGCACGTCTACCTGGAAGTGGGAACGGAGGAAACGGCGGTGGAAACGTCGCGCGGGACGCTCGACCTGCTCGCGGCCAACGAACGACTGCGCGACATCCTGCAAACAAAAGGGGGCACCCTGGCTTATGAGACCTTTGCGGGTGACCACACGTGGGGATATTGGCAGGCCAACCTGCCGCGCATGCTGCGCGCGCTGTTTGGGTAAACTTACCGTGGCCGTTCTTTTTGCGTGCCGTCTTCCTTTCCTGGCGAGACGAGCGCCTCTTCGAATTCCGCTTTGCGGATGACGGTAATGATTGTAAAGGTGAGCAGCGCCAACAAAAACAAAACGAGGAACATAAAGGTAATCATCATGGCTGTTTTCATGATTATTGGGACACCTCCTTGCTGTTAACAGTCTGTCCCATCGTCGAAGGAATATACGGGTTGACGCATAACATTACACAAATGGCGAATTTTCTGTTAAAATAAGTGGATATGATGGCATGTTCAAAAACGTGAAGAAGGAGGGGTTCCATATGAAATACAGTATCGTCGTATTCCCATCCAGCCAGGTGCAAGAGATCGCCAACTCATACCGGAAACGTTACGACCCGACCTTTGATTTGATCCCGCCGTACATCCGACTGAAAGAGGCGTTTGAGCTGGAAGAAGACCGCCTGCCTAATCTGGTGAGCCACCTCGAACAGGTTGCCCAATCGACAGATAGCTTTACCGCTCATTTCCACCGCATCTCGACGTTTCACCCGACCAGCAACGTGATCTACATTGCCGTGCAAAACAAGGAGCCTTTTGTGGCCCTGCACGAAAAGATTGTGAAGAAATGTGTCAATACTCCGGAAACATACGCCTACGTGCCTCATCTGACCATCGGGCGCGATCTGTCCAACGACGAGCTGCGCGACGTGACCAGCCAGCTGAGCATGCACAAGATCGACCTGACCTCGGAGATTGACAGCTTCCACTTGATTCGTCCGCTGGAGGACGGCACCTGGAGCGTATATCAAACGTTCCACTTGAAAAAATAACCGTGAGGCGATTATTCTCGCGGGCGGGATAGCAAGCGGGCGTTTGAGCGCAGCCCCCTTCACGGCTTGTGAAAAGAGAACTTCGGCGCAGAGCGAAAGGAAGCGTGACGATGAACCAGGTGTACCAAATCGAGACCGTCCAGTCTGACAAGCAGATGAACGATGCCCTGTCGGTGCGGCGGGCCGTGTTTGTCGAGGAGCAGCAGGTGCCGGAAGAGCTGGAGATTGACGAGCATGACCGGCCGGACACAGGGACCGTTCACTTCGTCGCCTACGCGGGGGAGACGCCCGTGGGAGCAAGCCGTTTGCGGCCGTATGCTCCCGGTGTGGGCAAAGTGGAGCGGGTTGCCGTGGTGAAAAGCGAGCGGGGCACCGGCCTGGGCCGGGAACTGATGCTGGCCGTAGAGCAAGCCGCCCGCCGTCTCGGCTACCACAGCCTCAAACTGAACGCCCAGACCCACGCCCAACGCTTTTACGAAAAGCTCGGCTACCAGGCGCACGGTGACGTGTTTGACGAAGCCGGCATTGAGCACATTGCCATGGTAAAGAAGCTGGATACGAAATAAGTGTAAAAAACAACCCCGCAGTCCTCATCGGACGCGGGGTTTCATTGTGCAGTGTTATCGCTTCCGCATCGCCGCAATCTCCCGCAGCCGTTCCACTGCGGAGACCGGTGCGGTGTGCGTACCCAGCATGGCGTGAAACGGCTCTTCGCCGCGCCAGCCGTGGAAGTCGGAGCCGCCGGTCATGACCAGGCCGTGTTGCTCAGCCCAAGTGCGATACCGCTCCCGTTCGGCCGCGTCGTTGTCCGGGTGCCATACTTCGATGCCGTCCAGGCCAAAGGCGATCAGTTCCTGCACCAGGTCATCGTCGTCGTACAGGCCGGGATGGGCGAGCACGGCGGCACCGCCGGCTTCCTTGATCAGCGTGATTGCCTCCTGGGGCGTGATGCGCGGAGGGTTCACGTAGGCGGCTCCCTCGCGGCCCAGGTACTTGGCAAATGCTTCGTCGATGGAGCCGACCACGCCCAGTTCCACCAGCTCTTCGGCGATGTGGGGCCGGCCGATGTTTTTGTCCTCCCCCTTCTTTCGCCGGTAGACGCTCTCCAGGGTGATCGGGATGCCCAACTCACGCAGACGGGCGATCATCAGCTTGTTGCGCTCGTGCCGGGTCTCGCGCAGCCCGCGCAGCTTTTCCTGAAACGCCTCGTTGTCGTACGGGATGAAATAGCCGAGCACGTGGATGTCCTGTCCGTTGGCCGCAGAGCTTATCTCCACGCCGGGGATGACCTCGATGTTCCGCCCCGCGGCCGCTTCCAGTGCAGCGGAAATCCCCGCGACGGTGTCGTGGTCGGTGATGGCGACGGCGGCCAGTCCGGCTTCGGCGGCGAGACGGACGTTTTCCGCAGGCTCGCAGGTGCCGTCGGATGCGCGTGTATGGGTATGCAGATCGGCTTGTTTCACGTGATGTTCCACTCCTTCTGGTTTCTCCTGTTTGTAAGTCTGAATCGCCGCTCCTCCACATATGATTAGGCAACACACAATTTTGAGTGGTAGCCAAGGAGGATGTCCATGCGGTTAAAAAGCAAAAACCTGACCGGTGTTGTTCGGCCGCTGTCTTATGTCGACAAAATGCTCCGGCAGCAAGGATTTCACCGTTCCGGCGGCGACAGCCCCCCTACCTACGATGTCGTCATCTACGACTCAGCCACCAGCACTTCGTATTTTCTCCGCATTCCGACCAACTACACCAGCACTACCACCGGCAAGGGAGAATTGACCGTCAAATTGGGCCACCCTTATCTGGAAGCGAAGTTTTACATGCACACGACGGACGATGACCAGTTCGTGATTCCGAAAGAGATCCGCGAAGCCGCCGAGCACAAGCTGGCCGAAATCGCGGACTACTTGTCCCATCCCGCTGCTCAGCGCTGATCGCTCACTTTTCGGCTCCACAGCCATTGATTGGCGGCGAAGCGATAACCCACGCGCTCTTCCTTCATCAGTCCAATCAGGTAGCCCATCAGCGCTGTCCGGTACAGCACGTAGCTCGTGGCGTTTTCGATGGATATCTGCAAGCGTTCACACAGCAAGGCCAGTGTTTGTTCCAGCGTTCTCTCCTCCGCCAGCAGCTCTTCAATCACGTCGTACAGACGGCGGTGCCAGTGGATGTTTTTCGTCAGGATCGCTTCCGGGTCAGTGGTGTAGGGACCGTGGCCCGGCAGGTAGCCGCGATAGCCGGATTCCAGCAGCTTCACCAGACTGCGCAGGGTCTCATGCGCATCGACGAGAAACGGCAGCTTGTGCTTTTTCAGTGTCTCCTCGCCGAAAAAGCTGTCGGCGGCAAAGCAGATGCCATCGCACACCAGGCCCACCTGCTGCCAACTGTGTCCCGGCAAGGCGATGACCTCAAAGCGGACGCCGTCGATGTCCAGCCCGCCATCCACCGGCAGGAGGCGGTCCACCCGGGAGGCTTCCGCCAGCAAAAACTTGTTGCACAACTCCGCCAGCGGTTGGGCCCCCATCCCGAGGTAGATCGGTTCCAACAGCGGGTAGCGGATGATCGCCTCCTCCAGCGGCGGAGCGTATACGACCGCCTCCGGCCAGCAGGTGAGCAGGTAGGCATTGCCGCCGAAATGATCGGCATGGGCATGGGTCTGAACGATGGCAGACAGCGGCTGGGGCAGTGCCTCCAGCCCTTTTTTGATTTTCTTCGCGGTCTGCGTGTCCAATCCGGAATCGATCAGGATGGCGCCGCTTTTTCCCAGAACGAGGCCGATGTTGACGCTGCCGGGAAAGTAGCCGATCCGATCGGTAATCATTTCAGGCATATGTGAAGCCACAGGCGTTCCCTCTTTTCTTGTCTGGCTTTTTGCTTATTTTCTCCACGCGCCTCTCCCATCCCTGCCGATCGGCCCGATTACGACGTACGGCGCCGGCCTGCGGCGAATGCCGCTGAAGACATGGGTGCAGGACGCGACGGCGACAATCGTGATCAGGGAAAAGACGGTGCGTTCCCATCCGATCGCCGGCAGCGAACCGGCGACGATCAGTCCGTCGATGCCGAGAATCAGGAGCGCCACAGGCAGTCCGTACCGCCTCGCCACAAACTGGGCCAACAGGTCGGTGCCTCCCGTGTTGGTCTTGTACGCCAGCATCAGTCCGATGCCGGAGCCGATCAGCGCGCCGCCCCAGACGGCCGAGGCTGGCGTCGACCAGACGTTCCAGGACCGCAGCGGCGAAAAGACATCAATGAAAAAAGAAGAGATCAGCATGCCGTGAAAGCTGTGGGCAAACAGGCTGCGGTCGAAGGCGAAGACGAGTGCGTAAACGGGCAGGCTGACCAGAATCATCACCAGTCCCGGGGGCACGTGCAGGTAGTACGTGGCCAACAGCCCCAGGCCGATCATGCCCCCATCCATCAGCTGATGCGGAACGAGAAACAGGTTGACGCCCACGGCGACCAGCACGCTGCCCGCCAGGATTGCCACGCTTTTTTGCAGCCAGTACACACGCTTCTCCTCCCCGGACAGGGTTTCGCTTAACTCTATGTCAGAGCGGGTGCGGGTATGTATGGCAATTGTGCTGATGTGCCGGCACAAATCGGATGGTTTTGACTCTTCGCTTTTTCTGCTGGTATACTATCCAGTAACAGGATAGGTGCGAATGTTGGCCGTAGGGCGTTCGTACAAACATCATCTGACAATAACAAGTGGAGGTGAATTCTCCTGCTGTCGCAAAAGCGCTAGCGGATGCGAGAGGGGAGACATTATTGGAGAGTCCGATAGGTCCGATAGGGGAGATTGTGTTGAATCTGCTGCTCGTCGGCTTTCTGGTTTTTTTGAATGCCTTTTTTGTCGCAGCAGAATTCTCGCTGGTGAAAGTGCGCCAAACCCGTCTGGCCCAACTGGCAAGCGAGGGAAACAAGCGCGCCGCCTACGCGCAAAAGGTGACCCGCCAGTTGGACGCCTATCTGTCCGCGTGTCAGCTTGGCATTACGCTGGCATCGCTGGGACTGGGGTGGGTAGGTGAACCGGCCGTCGCCCATTTTGTCGAACCCGTTTTGGTTTCTTTAAACCTGCCACAATCCCTGGCAACGCCCATATCGCTGGCGATCGCCTTTGGGTTCATTACCTTCCTGCACATTATTTTCGGGGAGCTTGCTCCCAAGTCGCTGGCGATCCAGAGAGCGGAAACTACCTCCCTCTGGACAGCAGCGCCGCTGATGTTCTTTTACAAGCTCAGCTATCCGCTGATCTGGCTGCTGAACGGCACGGCCAACTTCTTCATCCGGCGGCTGGGCATCGAGCCCGCAGCGGAACACGACTCCGCCCATACGGAAGAAGAGATTCGCCTGCTCGTCAACCAGAGCCATAAAAGCGGCCACATCGACCAGACCGAATTGGCACTGGTGGACAACGTCTTTGCGTTTTCCGAGCGTCTGGCCCGGGAAATCATGATCCCGCGGATTGACATGGTCTGCCTCTACGATGACAACACGTTTGAGGAGAACCTGGAAATCATGCGCCAGTCAAGACACTCCCGGTTTCCGGTGGCCCACGAGGACAAGGACCGACTGATTGGGTTTGTCCACACCTCTGATTTTTACCTGTCGGCTCTCACCTATGGGAAAGCGGAGCTGAAGGATTTTCTCCGCCCGCTTTTGACCGTGCCGGAGTCCATGGAAATCAGCCACGTGCTGCGGCTGATGCAGAAACGCCGTTCGCAGATGGCAATCGTCATCGACGAGTACGGCGGCACCGCCGGACTGATTACCATGGAAGACATTCTGGAAGAGATTGTGGGCGACATTCAGGACGAATTTGACGAAAACGAACGTCCCGATATTGAAAGTTCCAACAACAACGAATGGTCCGTCTCCGGGAAGATGCTGCTCTCTGAGCTGAATGACATAATCCCCGTGGAGATGCACTCCGACGAGGTAGACACGATTGCCGGCTGGCTCTACAGCCAGTTGAACGAAGATGTGGCGGAAGGCAAGTCGGTCCGCTTGCAGGACTACCTCTTCACCATCACCGAGCTGGAAAACCACCGCATCACGCGGGTGAGCATCACCTACGTGGGCGAAAACGCACCACCGACAGAGAGCGACGAGACCGTTCTTTTACCCGCACAGTCGTGACGTATAGACAAAGACTGAAGACAAACTGCAGGAACGATCTTTCCATCGGTGTCAAGCCGAAAGGCCTGCACATTGATCAACCGAAGGTGGAGATAAAGTACATCGCATGGAGTGATGGGCCAAGCGAGCTCCTTTGACGACCGGCTCAGCGGAAAAACGAAGACGCGGGGATAAACAGGGGACACAAGTCTCACTTCAGCGAAACACCCAGATGTTTGCCCCCTGCCCGCGTCGCGTTTTGGAGCGGACTTCATCCGCTTCTTTGCTGGGCGTCAAGCGAGCGAGCGGGCCCGATCATCCATGCGCCACGGACTTTGTCTACACGCTGAAGTGTCCCCTGCCCGCAGGGGGCACTTCTTCTTTCCGGCTGTCGGCGGTACAAGACCGACAGCCCCCGTTTCCATCATCCGATGTTACCATTCACAGGCGTGTCAGCGCGGTAAGTCTGCCGTATCACACGCCGCATTCCGTACGAGGTGTCGCCATGAAAATCGCGCAGCTAGACGACCAGGTCATCCTGCTAACACCCGAGACATACCCTCGCATCCCCGCCTGGCGGCTGGCCGCTCGCCAGGGAAAAGTGCGCTGCCCCGTCTGCGGTTCGCATCTCAGTCTGATGGCGGGAATCAGTGCGGAACCCCGCTTTCTCCATCCCGCGGACAGCGATTGTGCCTGCAAAGGAAGTGACGATGCGGTGCACGAGCGGCTGGCTGCCAGTCCCGAGCTGGCGGCCGCTGTCGCAGCTGCGGCCGATCCCGCTCCGCGTGATGCCAACCCACGTCAGGCGAACGCCGCCACGGTGGAAGAAGAAGACGGCGAATCGGTGCGGGTCGGCTCCTTTCGCCTGCCCAAACAGCGGACGATCGGCGGCAGCAGCATGACGCCCGCGCCAAAACCGCCGCTGTTTCGAAAACGGCTGATGCCGAAAACGCGCATCCAACACCTGGCGGAACAGCAGAACGAACCGCTTCATCCCCGCCAGCAGCAGGCTGTCACGACCACGGATGGCCCCCTTCTCATCCTGGCAGGGGCGGGCAGCGGCAAGACGCGCGTGATGACAGCCCGGACCGCCCACCTGATCCGGGACAAAGGCGTCCCTCCCCGGCAGATCATGGTGGTCACGTTTACCACCAAGGCGGCGGATGAGATCCGGCAGCGGCTGGCCCGCCAGCTTCCCCGCGAGCAGGCGCGGGAGCTGATCGCCGGCACGTTTCACGGCATCTTTTACCGCATGCTGCTGTACCACCAGCCGGAACGCTGGGATCAGCGCCGCCTGCTGAAAAAAGATTGGCAAAAGTGGCGGCTGCTCAGGGAAAGCGGCCTGCTCGCCAGCCATCCCGAACTCCTGGGGCAAAAGGAACAGGACGTGCTGGACGCGTTTGGCGTGATTAGCCGTTGGAAAAACGAATACCTGCTGCCCGGCCAGTCCGTCTCGCAGGAAGCGGCAAACGACGCGGAGCGGCAGGCACACGAGCTGTACCCGCTGTACGAACAGGCGAAGCGGACGCTCGGCTGGTTTGACTTTGACGACATGTTGATCGGCTGTTACGAAATGCTGCGGGACGATGCGGAGATCCTGCGCCGCTATCAGGAGCGGATCACGCATGTGATGATCGACGAGTTTCAAGACATCAACCGCATCCAGTACGAAACCGTCAAGCTGCTTGCAGCGCCGCAAAACAATCTGTGCGTCATCGGGGACGACGATCAGTCGATCTACGGATTTCGCGGCAGCGATCCGCAGTACATACTTGGTTTTACCCGCGATTATCCCCAGGCCCAAACGATTACGCTGGAAGTGAACTACCGCTCCCGCTCCGCCATCGTCGGGCTGGGCTACTCATTGATCGGCCATAACCGGGCGCGCTGGAAAAAAGACTGCCTGTCGTTTCACAGCGAGGAAGGGGAAACCTATCTGTTTGAGCCGGACGACGAGGAAGAACAGGCCTCCCGGATCGTCGACGAAATCAGCCACCGGATCGAGCAGGGGACCCCTCCCGGCGAATGCGCCATCCTCTACCGCACCAGCGAGTCGGCCCGACCGATCCTGGAGCGGCTGAGCGAAGCGGGCATTCCGTTTCACTACACGCAGGAGGAGGACTCCTTTTACCAGCGGCAGGCTGTACGCTGGACGCTGGGCTATTTGCGGCTGGCGCAGGACCCGGACGATGCAGAAGCGCTGAGGGAGATTCTCCCCACCCTCTACATCTCCCAGGAGATGTGGAACGCTGTGCGCAGCCAGGCCATACTGGAAGATCTGCCGATCCTGCACGTGCTGCCTCGCCTGCCGCAGTGGAAAGTCTACCAGCGCAAACACTTGCAAACCGTGACCGACATCCTCGCCGCCTGCCGGGAATGCCCGCCCGCCCAGGCGCTGGAGCTGATCTACGAGGACGGCCGGCTGCGGGATTATCTGAAAAAGCGGGCCAAAGACCGGGACGACGGCAGGGAGCGCTGGAGCGACGAACTGCAGCAGCTCTTGGCCGCAGCCAGGCGGCACGCTACCGTCGCCGAGTTTTTGCACCATGTGGAACGCATGGCAGAACAGGAAAAGGAGTGGCGCCATGCGCGGCCACTCCCAAAGGAAGGTGTTCACGTGCTCAGCATTCATCGGGCCAAAGGACTGGAATTTGACCACGTGTTCCTGCCCGATCTGGTGGAAGGCGCTCTCCCTCACGAGTACGCGCTGGACGCCGTGCGCAAGGGAGAATCGTCCGCGCTGGAGGAAGAGCGGCGGCTCCTATACGTGGCGATCACGCGTGCCCGCCATTCGGTCGCGGTCGGCATCCCCCGCGAACGGTTCGGCCGGAAAACCAGGCCCTCCCGCTTCATCGCCGAAATGGGCGGATAGCCGGTCCACTCCCCCGCCCATGTAGATCAACCATTCTTCCATCGATGCAATGATTGGAAACACGGCAAACGGCTCCCTTCCGTACGTTTGGTACTAGCGTGCGGAAAACGGGAGCCTTTTATGCGCGCGGGAGCGGTATTTGCAACGCCGTTTTAGCTGCAGCGTTGTTGGCTGAAAACGAAAAAACCCCTGCGCCCGGCTGGTCAAGACCCCATTTTGTAGACACTTAAAAAACCCCCGGCCGTTAGGCCGCATGCTGACGCCTGTACTCGACTGGCGTCAGCTTATTTAATTTGATTTGCAAACGCTCCTCATTGTAAAAACGAA